>QHVI01000172.1 GCA_003223515.1 Candidatus Angelobacter sp. Gp1-AA117 | reverse complement strand
AAAGCTGCCGAGCAGCGCGACGGCCATTATCTTCTACGCAGTAACCTGACGGGGGAAGATCCAGCGATCTTGTGGACGCGCTACGTGCAGTTGACCCAAATTGAGAGCGCCTTTCGCTCCTTAAAAAGTGACTTGGGAATTCGTCCTATCTACCTCAACTGGAGCATCGCGCTGATGCCCATGTCCTGATTGCCTTTTTAACCTACTGTTTGCAAGTCACTCTGAAGAACCGCCTCATGATTCACGCACCCGGATTGACCGCTCCTGCGGTTCTGGAGAGGCTGGCCACAATCCAGATGGTGGAGGTTTGGATTCCTACGCTGGATGGTCGCTGGCTGGTATTCCCCCGCCACACCCAACCGGAAAAAGATGTTCAAGCCCTGCTGGATCAGCTTCACATTACTCTTCCTCCGCAACCACCACGCATCAAGGCGGTTTCTGGCACTCCATCAGCAGCAGAAAAAACCACTGGCTCATCTATTTTGTGGTGAAGACCTTTGAAGTACCCTGACTGATTCTGAAGAACTTAGCCAAGTCCTGACCCGCGAACTGCGAAAGTCAGGTTAGAGTGTTATGTAAGATTATTGACGAGGAAAAGCATGGGAAATATCCTGCTCACAGGTACAGATGATCTTCTGGCGGCCAATCTTAGTTCCCTTGAACTAGGGCACAACAGCAGCTCTTCCATTTACCGGCTACAACCAGCCAATGAAAGACGCGCTGCAGCTTTCCTGCAATGCGCGGCCCAGCAGCTTGGGCGCATAAAGCCGGAGAGCCAGGAAATAAACTCTCGCCTGCATGTTGTTAATACCGGCTCCTGCCCGTCCCAGGCGGAAAAAGTTTGGCATGTTGATTTCCCTCACAACCGGAATTCTTTCATGCAGTTCCTCACCACGTTTCCCGGACTGGGAGTACGCGAGTTGAACCTGGTCATTCCGTGGCGGGACGATGATTCAGGAATCTCCGAAGCTGTAGCTGAACAATGCAAGGCGCTGAATATCCATTTCCGTATCTTCCGCTGTTCGCTGATTGTGGGAGCAAGCCCGGCTTCCCGGCGTGCTCATGATTTCCTTCATTTCCTGGACGTGCTCTACCACCTGAAGCATGAGATTCAGGACCGCGTTCCCGAATACTTCTCTTACGAGCCATTGCGCTATCTGGCCGCCGAAGATGCGGAGATCAACCTGATGCGCGCCGAAGATGCAGCGCAGTTAATGGCGTCCATCTCCTGGCGGGAAGACACTCTGGACCGCAGCTATGACATCGCCAGTCCTGAAAATGTGCCGTTCATCGATATATGCGAACGCATTGAATCCGTCTACAAGCTCAGCCTGCAGCCCACGGAAGACGATCAGGAACTCACCGCCATTGACCGCCTGTTTCAGCAGCAGACAGAAGGATTTCGCAAGCACCTGGAGTCTGCCAAAGCTGTCGCATGGGAAGAGGCCCACCAGGCAGCCGGAGTAAAGCGCGAAACAACCACCATCGATTCACGCGCACAGACTGCGCTCCTGGAGAGCATTTACAAGCAGCAGGAGGCAGACCGTTCGGCCCGCTCGGAAAAGGTAGCTGCTCTCTCCCGGCAGCCCGCCCGGAATATTGAGAAAAACGGACACCCTCTGCCTTACTTCACCTTCGGTGAAAACGGAACGCCGGTGGTCATCCTCAATGCTTTGGGCCAGGGATTGTTCTATTGGTATCCGTTGATTGATGTTCTCATGCAGACGCATAAGGTCGTCATCTGGGAGCCGCGCGGCACAGTCGCGCCTCCGCCACCGTTTGGCTTAAAAGAACAGGTTGAAGACCTTGAGGCCATCCTGCAGCAGGAAGGAATCGACTCCTGTCATCTGGTCGGCTGGTGTACAGGTCCGAAAGTTGCGGTGGAGTTCTATTTGCGTTCTCCCGGCGCGGTGCAATCCCTGGTATTTCTCAATACCCAGTTCAAATGTACCGGCACCCCCCGTGAACTGGTCACATCGTATGAGCGCAATATCGACCCCATGTTTCGCGGACTGGAGAAGAATCCCGGCCTGGCCGGCTCCGTCATGAGTTCCCTGCAACTTAACCTGGGCGGAGGGAAACTCGATCTTTCAGAGCAGGATGACAGCCAGAAACTCGCCGTCGAAGTGCTCTCCCGCATGAACCAGAATTTGAAACCACACGTGATGCGCCCCTTCGAAACTGAAGCCACTACGCTGAATTATGCGCGGCAGGTGGTTGATTTCTGGGACTATGACACGCTTGCCAAGGCGTCTCAGGTGCAAGTCCCTGTACTGTTCATGACCGTTGAGTATGACAAGATTGCCCTGCCTGCCATGTCAAAACACGCAGTGAAGTTGTTTCCCAAAGCGTCGCTGGTGGAAGTACAGGGCGCAAGCCACTACTGCTTCTATGACCGTCCCGAATTTGTCGCCGGGCTGATGGAAATCAATTTCAAGGGCTGAGTGTGCCGAGTGTTATCCCAACCCGAGCAAGGCATTGACCATGGCTGGCTCTTCGTCAGGGAATACCGTTCGCAGGTCAAGCAGCAGCCTGCCTTCTTCCACGCGTCCCACAATTGCCGGGTCACTGGCGCGCAAGCGGGCGGCAAGCTCGTCCGCACTTAAGCTTTGGGCGGTGATTGCCAGCAGGAACGTGGACAGAGTGGAGGTTGGAGCCGAGCCTCCGCCAATCAGCGACTCTCCAGGAACGATTTCAACCTGCAGGTGAGCGGCAGATGTGAGATTCTTTTGCATGGTTTCAGCGCGCTGCCTCACGTCATTGGCGTGCAGGCGCATCATGCGGGCAAATGGCACCGCGTCATAATTCTGGCGAACATATTCCATCAGCGTGGCCTCGAGCGCCGCGTATGTGAGCTTATCCACACGCAAAGCGCGGAAGAGTGGATTGGCCCGGATTTTTTTGATCAGGTCTTCGCGTCCGCTCAGCATACCGGCCTGTGGGCCGCCCAGCATCTTGTCGCCGCTGTATGTCACCACATCCACACCGGCGCGCAGGCTCTCCATCACGCCGCTTTCGTTGATACCAAGGCTGCGCAAAGGCAGCAGCGCACCACCGCCCAGGTCCTCCATGACCGGGATGTTGTGCTTGTGTCCCAGCGCCGCCAGTTCTTCCAGCGAGGGCTGCTCGGTGAACCCGACAATGGCGAAGTTGGAACGATGAACACGCAGCAACAGCCGTGTTCTTTCATGGATGGCACGCTCGTAATCGCCAATGCGGGTTCGATTGGTGGTGCCCACTTCGTGCAGAACAGCCCCGGACTTGGCCATTACATCCGGCACACGGAATGAGCCGCCGATTTCCACGAGCTCTCCGCGCGAGACCACAACTTCGCCGCCTTCAGCGAGGGTGTTCAATGCCAGCATGACGGCGGCGGCACAGTTATTGACCACTACAGTACGGATTCCGCCGATGCCTTCCTGATTCAGCAGGCGCGAAAAGAGGCGCTCCACATGAACATCGCGTTTGCCCCGCTCGCCCGCAGAAATATCAAACTCCAGATTGGAGTACCGCCCGGCCACCTCGCTGGTGCGCTTCAGCGCCGATTCCGGGAGAGGTGCACGCCCCAGGTTGGTATGCAGAATGACTCCGGTGGCATTGATCACGCGCTTGAGGGAAAACTCAAGCGCGCGGCATAACTGGCGCGAGACGGCTTCAGATAGATTGACCAGAGCAAGCTGGACCGCCTCTTCACTCGCCAGATTGCCAGTAGTGACTTGTTCGCGAAGCTGCGCGAGCACCAAACGAGCAGCCTCGACTACTGCGGGCTGTCCTTCGTGTTCGATAAGGGCGGTAATCTCCGGCTGCCGGAGCACCTCGTCAACGGAAGGCAAGAGGCGGTACAGGTTGGATTTGGCGGAAACCTTCACGCGCCTATTGTAAGCCGTCAGCAGTCAGCAATCAGCACCGTCCTTTGCTGACCCGATGACCCCATTCCTTAGGTCTTCTTCCTCACTACGATTTTATCGACGATTTTGCGGTCGCCGGCTTTGCCCTGGACAAGCTGCAGCGCGATTTTATGCTGCTGTTCGTTTTCGACCGTGCCGCTTACTACAACAGAATCATCATCAGCAGTGGCCTTCAGGTCTGTGCCTTTCAATACAGGCTCATGGTCAAAAGCAGCCTGAAGCTCCTTTTCAATGTCAGGACTGGCCGTTTGGTTATGGGCCGGAGCCCTGGTATCTGGCGGCATCTGTTCTGCAGGTGACTGCTGGTTCGGTGGAGCACTGTTTGGATTGGGCTGCGAATTGGGATTAAACGGAGGTGTGCCCGGCGTTTGCTGCTGGGCAAACACGATCGTAGCAACCAAAAGCAGGAGAGTGCTTAGCAGATTTTTCATAGGAATCTCCTTGCTGATTTAGATGCTGAGCAGCAAAACGTTGCTGGCCGCTGGAGCAATGCGCCCTGAAACTGATTGGGTAAATGGGTAGGTAGTTTGGTGAATGAATCAATATGTATTGAACCACGCCCTTGTTCTTTCTCTTCATTTTTTCTCTTCATCTTCCTTTGCGTTCTTTGCGCCCTTTGCGGTAAATCACAGAATGTGTCCGCTCACACAGGACGCTAGGTCAACGATGATGAGTGCTCATCTACAATTCTGTTATGGCAACGGTCTTCACCATCGGCCACTCTACACGCGATCTTGCCGACTTCTCACGAGTGCTTCAGGCGCACGAGATAGCACTGCTCCAGGATATCCGCGCTTTTCCCATGTCACGCCGCTACCCGCACTTCAACCGTGACCACCTTGAATTATGGCTGCCGGAAATCGGCTGTGATTATGTCTGGGAGAAAGACATGGGTGGGCGCCGCAACCGGCAGATGCCACCCGGCCAGTCGCCGAATGTTGCTCTCCGGAATCCGGCATTCCGCAACTATGCCGACTATATGCTGTCCACGCCATTCCAGGATGCCGTAGATCGTCTGGTGGAACGCGCTGCCAAAGGCAATACAGCCATCATGTGTGCTGAAGCTGTCTACTTCC
This sequence comes from Candidatus Angelobacter sp. Gp1-AA117, assembly GCA_003223515.1. Taxonomy (GTDB): domain Bacteria; phylum Acidobacteriota; class Terriglobia; order Terriglobales; family Acidobacteriaceae; genus Angelobacter. Next base: position 1,970 of record QHVI01000172.1, on the reverse strand, counting down.
GTTGTCATCGCATGTTGGTTTCAGACTATCTCGTCAGCCGTGGACACACAGTCCTGCACATCATGGACGAGAAACCACCCACCGAACACAAGCTCACCAAAGATGCCCGTATCGTGGATGGCAGGTTGATCTACAAAGGCGATTACCTCCTTTAACCTTTAATTTATACAAATCAGTATTGACTAATTTATACAAATCAGTATTGACCTGTGCTGCTCGGTGGTGGCGACTTGTCTTTCAGCGTCATCAGCGGCAAAAACAAAAGCGACTTTTTCCGGGGAGCAGTGTTTCCATCACCAGAGCAGTCGACGGAGAATTACGATGAGCACGTGGTGGGAAAGGCAGATCGGGCTGTTATTTATTCTGGCGGGAGTGTCCTGGGCACTGCACCACATCTTCGGTGAGCGCCAGTTAGATGCGGCTTACCTGCGGCTGGGGCCAATGCAACTGCTGATGGCAGGTCTCATGCTTTGGCTGCATGGTAAGTACCGCAGGTCAGTAGCCATAGACCGCACTTAACAGCTCTTTAACATTTCCACGACGTTCAAGCTTCTTGCTACAATCGCAAACACCATTGCCATGCGAAAACTCGTTGCTTTCTTCCTTCTGCTGGTCTTCACCTCAAACCAGTCATTTGCCTGGGGACCCAAAGGACACCAGATCGTCGGAGACATTGCCCAGGCACATCTGACCAACGCCACGCTTCAGGCTCTCCATCAATTACTGGGAGAAGATGTGAATCTCGCCGCCACCTCCAATTGGGCAGACGAGATAAGGTCCAAGCGCCCGGAAAGCTATGGCTGGCACTTTGTAGATGTTCCCAAAGATTCAAGCGGATTTTCGCAGGCGCGCGACTGTTATCAACCTGATGAAAAGCGCCCCAGCTCGAAAGAGGATCATCACAACTGCGTCGTGGACCGCATCAACATGTTCAAGCTGGTGCTCGCCAATAAAGCTGCGCCGCAGGAAGACCGGATCGAAGCCCTCAAGTACATTGTTCACTTCGTAGGAGATATCCATCAGCCCTTGCATGCCGTTGCAGAGGCCCGCGGTGGCAATGACATCCATGTGGTGGAATTCGGCTCAGCACAGTGTGGCAACCGGCCATGCAATTTTCATTACGTATGGGACATTGCTCTGCTGGAACATACTGGGCGCTCAGAGCAGGACTACGTTGCTTACCTGGAACAACAGATCAAAGCCAATGGCTGGCACGGCGGCGGCACACCCGAAGACTGGGCCAATGAATCGCTGAAACTGGCGAAGCAGGTGTGGCTGCCGGAGGGCGGGGCTGTGGATGAAGCATATTACAAAGCCAATATCGGCGTTGCGGATCAGCAACTGGCCGTTGCCGGATTACGGCTGGCGGAGCTGCTCAATGATGTTTTTTCTGGAGAAGAGAAACCATTGAATTGAACAAGGCCCCTTATGGAACGCAGCCGCCGTCGGCTGCGCGCAAGAAATTGGCTTAGTGGTGATGATGGGAGCCGCCACTATGGTGTCCAGAGCCGCTTCCTCCACCACTCCTGGTACCACCGTTATGATGGTGATGATGATGATGTTGAACAACGATTACTGTCGTACGGGGCGTGTAACTGTTGTTGTATGAGGTCGCTGTACCGGAACGGGAATGGATGCATCCTACCGGAATCAACAGCACGGCCAATGTGCAGAACGAAAGAGCGCGCTTCATTTATGTCCTCCCACAGAAGGGGACCCAGTTGACTGAAACTGTATCACAACACTCCACCGAGATTGCCAAAAATGCCAAAACTGCCCAGGGCAATCGCATTTGAAATTGGGCTGAACCACGATTGCCACTTACATATGGATCTGGCAGGCATGAAGTTTCTCGTAGGAGGGATTTCATGCCGAGCAAAGAAACGCTGGAGCAGTTTGGTTCTTGTTGGGAAGGGCTGGAGGATCCGCGCAACGGGAATGCCGCGCTGCATGACTTTCGCGAATTGTTG
>QHVI01000108.1 GCA_003223515.1 Candidatus Angelobacter sp. Gp1-AA117 | reverse complement strand
CTTCAGCTATTCGTTTTTGAGGGCAGCGAAATCGGAAAGTTAACCCGCCGTTGTCGGGGCGGTGGAAAAGTGGAAATCCCGCTGCTCTTGCGGTATTTCCAAGCGTAGTGGGAAAGTCCCGCCTTTAGACTTTTCCACTACGCGTCTTTTCCACGGCCCTTTTGCCCACAGATTCTGCTACAGAGCCTTTTTTCTTTCTAGTGCTTAAGGCTTGCAAAGCTCTGATATGTTCCGAGTTTTTCTTCTAAGATGGTGTCTAGCATTTTTCTCCTAGTCGAGGGAATTTGGTCAGGAATCCGTCGGCGTCTGCAAGGTTAGCGGGTTCCTTTTCCAGAGTCACACAGTAGGATGAAGACAAGGCGAAGTAAAGAGGCTATGACCGTTATGTGCGGGGCAACACGAAAATAGATCAGTACCTTGGGGTCTTTTCCTTTCCGACGTTTTTCGAGGGGTTGTGGAACCGGCAGCCCAGTGAAACGCAAGCTTTTGGCAGAGCAGATTCCTCATCGACAGGAGGGCGCACGGTCCCCCCAAAACGCGCAAAAGCCAAAACCGCGCGTGTCGGGTGCCCTGTGACCAACTGTTAGGGGGTTACTCAATTTGTGTTTCGGAAGTGTGCAGACCGCTTGCCCGATGGTGTACTTTCTGAACAGGAGGAGCCTGATGAAGTATCTGAGGATGATGGCGATCGGACTTATATTGATGTTGAATATGGTAGCCTTGGCCCAGACCAACGCCCAGCATGTGACGGAAGTTGAGATTCTCTTGCGTGCCTACACCGCGCTGACCACACTCCACCTGCCACCCAGCGACCCTAAGCGCTTGGCTGAAGCGGCCGTTCGAGCCCTACCCCGTGGTGCCGCGCCCGTACCGACCTTCACACCAGATGCTGAGACCGATTCCCGGCTGTTGGAACGATACGCCCGTGCAGTCTTCGCGGAGCAGAAGCCAGGGAACACATTGTTGTGGGAAACCGTCAAAGCCATGATAACCGCCACGGAAGATCCCCACACGATGCTGTTTTCACCCGAGCAGCTAAAAGCCCTTGATCCCTTTCTGAATGGACTGCCGTCCCTAGAAAATGGGGCCGCGATCGACTTTTTACGAGACGGACGGTACATTGTGACGGATGTGGATCCTTCTAGCCCCACAGGCAAGGCTGGTTTAAGACCTGGCGATGTGGTACTTGCGATTGATGGGAGAGAAGCTTCCGCGTTGAGTCAGGTGGATTTCCTCTTTCCCTGGCACAATGGAACTGCGGTGATATGGAAGGTCCGCCGTCCCGGTCTTAATGACCCCGTGGAACTGAAGGTTACACCGTTCACCTGGCTTGCCCGCTTAGTCGACAGCAGGATGTTGGAAGACAGCGTGGGTTATGTGCGATTGAGATTCTTCCTGGAAAACAAGGATGCCCTAAGGGACAGTGCCTCGTTGATTCGCGTGCGGCTCGAGCAGTTAGCCCACGCTGGCGCACGATCCTTCGTGTTCGATCTGCGAGGCAACCCTGGCGGAGTTGGAGTTGACAAAGTTTTCTCCATCTTTTCCGAGGGAGAACCAGTGCTGCTTTTCCGGGACCGAAATGGAAAAGATGAGGTGGTGCACCGGGAAGGGCAAAAAGCGTCTGGATCCCTGCCGGTTGTTCTTCTTGTGGATAGCGGAACTTTCTCGATGGCCGAGTTCACGGCGTATGCCCTCCAGCAATACAAGTCAGCTCTAGTCATGGGGTCACAAACGGGCGGAGGGCTATCCGTTCCGGATGATCTCGAGTTGGCGGACGGGTACGTGCTGCATTACTCCGGAAGAGCCGTGGTCGGCCCCGTCTGTCACTGCGTTGCCAGCAGCCAACGCATAGTTCCGGATGTCGTACTGCCCGAGCGAACTCCCGAGGAACTGGCAACGGGCGTGGATCAGGTTCTAAGCGCGGCTGTCGCAAAGGCGAAGAAACTAAGAACGAGCAAGTAGTTTAATAACAAACGAATAGTAGAAGACAATCAAGGTAACCGGCCATGGCCGTGCACTCAGGCTTTTTCTCGTGGCCCGCCATGCAGCCGTTTTCACAAGCGCCCACAGACAGCCGCACAACCACCAGAAGCGCAGGGCTGGATTGTCAATCGCTTCAAGCTCTGCGTGCATAGCATTTGCCCAGGGTTCGAGTTCGACAGGCAGCCGTTCTGTGACATGGCGCCATACTGATGCCAAAATACCCTGACTCACGATAGATGGTCGCATGTTCACTACTCCTCCTGAAAAGACGGCTGTAATCGCCGCCGCGCCGGCTCGCTCTTCACCATTGACCGGGCTGCACGCCGGCCATCTGCGGTGAGCCGGTACATGTGCCGCGGCTTTCCATTGTCGTCTGCCTGATGCCAGCGGCTCTCCACCCAGTGTCTTTCCGCAAGACGGATCAAAATTGGATAAAGAGTGCCGGATTTCAATTCAGTTTCGCGGCTCAGGTCATATCCGTAGCGCCACTCAGCAGGCGCTCTGAGCAACGCATGTAACACTGCCAGGATCTGGGAAGAAAAGCGCAGCGCACCAACCATGGCAACAACTCTACATATGTAGAGTTACGAAGTCAAGGACCGTTATGATCACTTATGGTTGTGACCGGATCGGCATCCCTCTTTCGTTTCCCAGGTATTTTTCTGGCCTAATCCGGTAACTCTGCTAAACTGTTGGCACTCCGGCGTTCTTCCCCCCTAATGGATTTCTTATGACTGGTTGTAGACATCTCTATCTTCTGGTTGTGCTTGGCTCTCTTCTGACCTGCTGCGCTTTCTCTGCTGAAACGCAAAGCCGCAACCCGGCTAGTTCCAGCGGAACATGCGCCATGCCCACATTTTCGACGGTGGTGAATGAGCCGAACATGTTCTCTGAGCAGCAGGAAGAATGGCTGGGCGACATTGTTTCTGCGCGCATCGAAAAAGACTTCACCATCGTCGAGGATCCGCAGAAAGAGTACCTGCAGCAGCTCGCGGATCGGCTGCTGTCCCAGTTGCCTCCTACAAAGCTGCACTACACTTTCACCATCATCAATCTTGCGGGAAACGATTCCTTCGGGCTGGCTGGAGGCCGTATCTACATCTCGCGCAAGGTGATTGCGCTGCTTCAGAATGAAGACGAACTGGCCGGACTGCTGGCCCATGAGATTGGCCATATCATTACCCATCAGGCAGCCATCGACTTCACCCATGATTTCCGCACGCTGCTTGGAGTTTCGCAGGTCACGGACCGCAAAGACATTCTTGATAAATGGAACCAGTTCATCGATAACGCTTCAAAGATCGACGTGAAGGCTGCGGACAAGCGCGAGCAGCAGGAACAACTGATTGCCGACCGCATCGCAATCTATGCCATGGCGCGCGCCGGCTACCAGCCGCAAAAGTTCGCTGATTTCTTTGACCGCCTTGCCCAATTGAAAAGCAACAAAGGCAGCTTCTGGAGCGACTTTTTTGGCCGCACCAACCGCAACTCCAGGCGGCTGCGTGAACTGGTGCACAACTCCGTTCCGCTGGCGGCAAACTGCATTACGCCAGTCAGCGCTGATTCCGGCGAGCGTTTTCTGAAATGGCAGAAGGCGGTGATTGAGTCGAAACTGGTCACACCCAAGACTGACGTTGCCGGCATGCTGGCCAGGACCGCGCTCAAGCCCCACTTGCGCAGCGATCTTGACGTTTTGCTGTTCAGCCCTGACGGCAAGTACCTGCTCGCCCAGGATGAGAGCAACATTTATGTCGTCGCGCGCGATCCAATGTCAAACCTCTTCCGCATTGACGCGCCGGATAGTTTTCCTGCCCGCTTCAGTCCCGATTCACGCTATGTAGTTTTTTATGACAGGGAATACCGCATTCAGAAGTGGGACATTGAAAAGGCTGCGCAGAGTTCCGTCCATGAACCGGCCATCAGCGGCAGTTGCCTGCAGACCACCATTTCCTACTCCGGTGATGTGATCGCCTGCCTCACCCCGAAATACGAAATCAAGCTGATCGATGCAAACACCAGCGCAGTTATTTTTGGTCCCAGGAAATTGCACGAGCCGCAGGAATTCCTGCAGGGGATTATTGCATTCCTGGCAAAGTTTGAAGGCGAGTTCATGCAATTCTTCACCCTGCAGTTCTCCCCTGATGATCGCTACTTCGCCCTGGATCTGGAAGGTTCGGCCTTTGCTTATGATCTGAAGGCCCGGGTTGAGCTCAATTTGCCCCGCAGCATTAAAGAAAGCATGGGAGCCTTTACGTTTTTGGGCCCAGATGAGATTGCGGGATACAGATATATCAAGAATGAACGTCACATCGTGAGGCTGCGCTTCCCTTCCGGTGAAGAGTTGGATTCAGTTCCTACGTCACTGCTGGGCAAACTGGCCAAACCGGCTAAGGGTGATTATCTGCTGGTGCTCGACAATGGCGGAGTCGCCGTGACGGTGCTGGAATGGAAAACCAGGCGGACACTGTTTGCCTACAAAAAGCCGGGGCTTACCATCTATGATCCGGTTTTTGCCGGAGAAACCGCGAACGGCGAAGTAAGCATTTCAAACATTTCTGACAGGAAGTATGTTTCAGGAATTGACTTGCCTGAAGGTCCGCTGGAGAGGACACAGGTGTCAGTATTCTCACCGGACGGTAAATGGCTGGCCGTATCGAGCAAGACCCGGGGCGCGGTATGGAACTTGCAAACCGGGGAACGTGTGGCCCAGACCCGCGGATTCGAAGGAGCGGTTTTCGACCAGAACTCTGTAATCGCACATTTCCCCAAGCACGGCAAGGAGCCTCCCGCCATTATTAGGCTCGACACGGCGAATGGCGAGGCTCAAAGTCTTTACAACTTGTCTTCTTCAGAAAGTATTTCCGACTTTTCCGTGCAGGTCAATGGCGTCAATATTTCCATTGCATCTGACGGTTCGCATCTCTGGCAGTGCGGCGACTTCCTGGTAAAAACCAGCTTCGATACCTCCAACAGTAAAGGCAAGCAGCGCTTCTACCTGATGGAGGTGTTTGATGTGCACACCAACAAAAAGCTATGGGATCGGAAGTTCGAGAATGACACGCCTCATCCTTATTATTCTCAGAACGGCCACACTCTGACCATGATGCTTGATACCTATGAGAGCGCAAAAGCTGAAGTAAAGAACGATCCTGCGCTGAGCGCCCGCCTCAACAGCCTGACCGAAGAGGCGAAGAAGAACACTTACGTTTTGCGCGTACTGGATGCGCCTACCGGAAAAGATCGGGGTGTAATCCTGGTGCAGACGGGGAACGGCTCATTCTTAATTCGAGCGGCCCGTACCGTTGGCGACCTGGTATTGGTCAGCGATTCAGCAAACCGCACCCAGGTGTACTCGCTGAAAACACGGGAACAGAAAGGCAAGATTATGGGCTATGTCTTCGCGGTCTCGCCCGACGGCACCCGGATGATCGTGGAAAACGGCAAAGACAAAATCGATCTCTACGATCTGAACAGCCTGCAACTGATATCTCACTTCTCGTTTGCTTCACCGGTAGAAGATGTGGAATTTTCAGGGGACAACAGCAGCATCATGGTTCTGACTACTGACCAGACTGTTTATACCGTGAAAAACTCCGCACCGGAGCAAAACGCAAGTGTGCAAAGCAGCAAGTAGCAGCCGGTCTTAACTTCGATTTGCGGGTATTAACCTTTATGACGATCAAGCGCTTCTTCTCTCCTCTCGTGGTTTTCATTTTTGTGTGCAGCCTCGCTGCTGCGGCCCAGCAATTGCCGGCCAGTGCCTGCGGCGTGCCCTCTTTCTCCAGCCTGGCAAACAAAGCCAACATATTCAGTGAAGAGCAGGAAGGCTGGTTGGGCGACAGCATAGATGCCACGCTGGTGAAGCAGTACAACCTGCTGGAAGATCCGGAAGGAGATTATCTTCAGAAGTTCGGCGAGCATATTCTGTCGCAGCTCCCTCCAACCAAACTGCATTACACGTTTCATCTGATTGATCTGCCGGTAAACAACGCGTTCAGCTTCGGAGGCACGCGTATTTACGTCACCCGGCAGCTTGTGGCCTTCCTGCACAATCAGGATGAATTTGCCGGACTGCTTGGCCACGAACTGGGCCACCTGACGACCCATCAGAGAGCCATCGAGGCCACACGCGTTTTCAAGAAAGTCCTGGGTGTCACACAGCTTGGCGACCGCAAAGATGTGTCCGACAAGTGGAACCAGTTAATCGATATCTCCGGGAAGAAGAGAGTATCTTTTGGTGATCGGAGCGAAGTGGAGGAAGACCAACTCATCGCCGACCGCACCGGTTTATTTGTCATGATGCGCGCCGGCTATGAGCCGCGCCGCTTCGCCGAATTCTGGGACCGGCTGACAGAAACCAAAGGCAAAACCGGGAACTTCTTTACCGATCTTTTTGGCACCACCACGCCTGAATCCAAGCGCCTGCGTGAGTTGATCAATAAAGCCGCTCCTCTGCCACAGGGTTGCGTGGCTGCAGTTCCGGAAGATTCAGAAAAGCGCTTTGAAGAATGGCAGAAGAAGGTCATCGCTGCGCGCAGGGCCACAGAAAAGGAACAGATCGCGGGGCTGCTGAGCAAGGCCACGTTGACGCCTCCACTGCGCGGAAGCCTGGAATATCTTCAATTCAGCGGCGATGGCAAATATATGCTGGCCCAGGATGAAAGCAGCATCTTCGTTCTGAGCACCAAACCTTTTGACAATCTCTTCCGCATGGACGCCGTCCAGGCCTTCACCGCGCAGTTCAGTCCTGACTCGCGCTCCATTGTTTTTTACGATAGTGAATTGCGCGTCGAAAAATGGGACATAGAATCCCGGCAGCGAACCTCGATTCATGAAATTACTCTGAGTGAAAGATGCCGCCATACGGAGTTGGCCAGTTCCGGCGACGTGCTGGCGTGCATGCGCTTGAAGAATGGAGACCATGAGCTCGATCTCATCGATGTAAACACCGGCGCCAGCTTTTACACCCATAAGATGTTCTACAACACCGCCTCGGCAGATCCACATATGGTCGGGTTGATGCGCGCATTCGGTTTTGATTTGGAATTTTTCGAAATGCAGTTTTCTCCCGACTCGCGCTACTTCCTGGTCAACGGCAACGATACAGACGTTCAGGCTTATGATCTGCAAGCCCATGCTGAGCTAAAGGTCGGCGGGAGAATCAAGCAGATTACCCGCGAGAGATTCGCCTTCACTCCGCAGGGCAACATCGTGGGACTAAATCCCGAGAAACCCTCGCAATCGGCGCTGGTTCGATTTCCCTCTGGAGACTTGATCGAAGAAGTTCCACTGGAGATCAATGGGTTTAAGCTGAGTGGCAGGTTGATCGCCGCACCCAAGGGAAATTACGTGTTGGTCTCGCCAGCCGCCATGTGGCCCATTGCTGCCATCAGCCTGGACACGAAGCAACTGGCGATGGGCTATAAAGCGCCTGGACTGGCGATCTATGACCAGATGCTGGCGGGCGAAGAACTGGGCGGCAAAATCACTCTTTATAATCTTGCCGACAAAAAGCCTCTGGCTAAAGTGCAGTTGCCATTCAGTCCATTGCCGAATCTGGATGCTTCAGGCTTCTCTCCTAATGGGAAATGGCTGGCAGCATCAGGCCACACCAGCGGGGCCGTCTACAATGCCCAGACAGGCGAGCGCGCCGTCGATACAGGCCACTTCACGGGAGGCTTTTTCGATCAGTACCAGTTATTTGCCACCTTCTCGAAGCTGCAACATCCTAAAGTGGCCAAGGTCGACCTGGAGCAAAAGCGCCAGACCGATCTCTTCGACATTGAATTGCCCGGCCAGGAACAGAAGGATAGAACGACTCATATCTGGCAGGCAGGCGACCTTCTGTTTATTCAGCCGCAGGCCAAAGGACACTTCAGTGTCGAAGCCCATGACATTCGCACCAACAACATTGTGTGGAAGCATGAATTTGCGCATGCAGTTCCGGTGTTCTTCTACTCAGCTTCCGGCAAAACTTTGAGCCTGCTCTTCGACCTCTATTCCAACTTCAAGGATGAGGCCAAGAACGATCCGGCATTAGCTGAACGACTGAACAACACTCCTGATAAGAGCTATTCGAACCTGGTGCAGGTGCTGGATCCAGCCAGCGGCAAGACGCTGGGTTCGGTCGTCATCGATACCGGCAAGCTTTCTTTCTTTATCCGCGAGGCTGTGGCCGCCGCCGACACGGTGCTGGTCTACGACTCGCGAAATCGTACCCAGGTATATTCATTGAAAACCGGCGCCCAACGGGGCAAGGTGGAAGGCAGATTTCGCACCATCTCCAGTTCCGGCGACCGGATGCTGGTAGAAACCAGCAAAGGTGTGTGCGACATCTATGACACCACTACATTGCAATCGCTCGCGCATTTCACTCTGCCTTCGCGTGTTGTCCATTCTGAATTCTCAGCCGACGGCAGCAGCATCATGGTGCTCACCGCCGATCAGGTCATTTACAACCTGAAGAATCCTGGCGTGGAGCAGAAGGCGCAAACCGGCAATTGATTGCACATGAGAGCTGACGCTATTCGACGAGGTCCATAAAATCGTCAACTGACCAGCCGATTCGCGGCGCATCTGACGGACGCGAAGACAAGTCTGCAAAATCGGGTATTCGCCGATTGATGGCTTTCAGAACAGCCGAGGCTTCTCCGGCAGTAATGCCTGAGGCAAAGCGTCTGGTCATAAAATGATATGTAAATGCCAGATGGCTTGCGCGTCTGGTAGATGCCCACATACTGACGAAGATAGGCTCAAACCTGAGGTTGATTACCTTGCGTAGCTTGAATGTACGCCGCCAGCGCAATCCAAATGCCGCATAGTGAATTTGCAAGCGATCATTTGCGATGGTTATTACCTCTTCGGACCTGAGAAAGACTAGAACGGCGGCCGCTGCTATAAGCACGGCCATACCCGCTGCAATTTTCACACCCAGGATCGACGATATAAACAAATACCAGCCCGCCATGCCCAGCAAAACAATAATCGCAAGAAAGTCAGATGCATTCCGCTGGTACGGAATAGTTATAGTCAGACCATTCTCGTTGGCGCTGATATGTAGCCGGCCGGCCTGGATTTCTTTATTACTTCCCGGGCTACCGATCTGGTCTGCTGAATGCTTGGGACCTGCAGCTCTGCTTCTCATGCTCACATAGTGGCATAGATTTCTCCGTTCACGGCAGTAAAAAATTGCTTTCTAAAATTACTGCTCAGCAATAGAGACTCTGTGTTTATCGAATAAGAGAATTCTTACTCGGTCTTCTTTGCTTTCAGTTGCTGCTTCCATCCCAGAATGCGGGCCTGGTTGGCTTCGGCTTCGGCTTCGGGAATCATGCCTTTTCTCTGGTAAAGAATGGAAAGGCTGGTATGGGCAAGAATGTCTTCAGGATCATTTTCGGCGATCTTTTTTGCCACGGGGATGGCATCGTCAAAGCGGCCCAGGTCCTGGTAAACGCGAACCAGCCCGTGCATGGCATCGGTGAAGGTGGAATCCAGCTCGATGGCCTTTTTGTATTCCTCCGCAGCTTCCTCATACTTGCTCTCACTGAATAGATCGAGGGCGGCGTAGTAGTGATCTTCAGCAAGCTGCCGGTTCTGCTCAGACATCACGCAATTTTAGCATTCCTGCGATACACTCCTGATATGCGGCATGTGCTTCGATTCCTGTGGAATGCCACACGCGGACACCGTCTGGCTCCGTGGCGCAGCCCCTATCTGCGCTGGCGCATGGAGACCTACAGCGGCCTCAAGATGGATAAGATAGGCTTCCTGGAATTCTGGGGATTCATGTTCCGCGAACGCAAGCAGTTGATGCGCTTCCTGAAGTGGACAGCCGAGATGGAGAACTACGCGCGGCCGAAGCCCAAGAACCCATGATTCCGAATTAACCGCAAAGGACGCTAAGGGCGCAAAGGAAGCAAAAATAAAACATCTATGAAACGCAGATTCGTCCAATCCAGCGCCTTGCGAACTGAAGGTTACGATAAGCAGTCGCAAACGCTGGAGCTGGAGTACATCAACGGCAGCATTTATCAATACTTTCCGGTGCCTCCGGAGGTATATGAGGCATTACTGAACGCGGAATCCAAGGGACACTTCGTCAACCTGCACATCAAACCCCATTTCCAGTGTCATGAAATCCGCCGGCGCACTGCCTGAGCTGTTTTCCATCACAAATCATCTTCTCTCCAGCTACAATGAAACTTCCTCATGGGTCGTATCCACGTACTTTCAGAGCACGTTGCCAACAAAATCGCTGCGGGCGAGGTGGTGGAGCGTCCGGCTTCTGTCCTGAAAGAGCTGCTGGAAAACTCTCTCGACGCCGGAGCGACGCGCATCAAGGTCCAGATTGAAGGCGGCGGCAAAAAGCTCATCCACGTGGTCGATAACGGCTGCGGCATGGTGCGTGACGATGCCCTGCTGGCCTTCGAGCGGCACGCCACCTCTAAAATCAAAGACGCCGAGGACCTGCTGAATATCGACACTCTGGGATTTCGCGGTGAAGCGCTGCCCTCCATTGCCGCCGTAAGCCGCGTCTCGCTGGAAACCCGTGCCGCCGATGAAGACAGCGGCACCGTGATGGAAATTGCCGGCGGAAGAATCCTCAAGGTGGAAGAATCAGGCTTGCCGGCGGGCACGTCAATTGCCGTGCGCGACCTGTTCTTCAATACTCCCGCGCGCAAAAAATTCCTGAAAGCTGAGTCCACGGAGCTTTCGCATATTGCTTCGCTGATGACGCACTATGCGCTGGCCCATCCGGAAAAACACTTTGAGTTGCACTCGGCCACCAATGCCATGCTGATGGCTGCGCCGGTGCAGTCGCATTCCGAGCGCATCTACCAGGTTTTCGGCAAAGAAACACTCGATCAACTCATTCCCTTATCGGCTGATGCCAGGCTGGAACGGGTGGGCATTCCGGAGCCGCCCCCATGGCGCAGGGACGAGGAGTACCAGTCTCCTGAACCCGGCGCAATACGCATTCATGGATTCATCTCGCGCCCTGAAATACAGAAGCTCAACCGCAACTCCATCTTCATCTTCGTCAATGGACGCCTGGTTCGCGACCGCCTCATTCAGCACGCGCTCACCGAGGCTTATCGCAATATCCTGCCCCCAACCGTCTATCCGGTGGTTCTGCTCTTTATCGAGCTGCCCAATCAGGAGGTGGATGCCAACGTGCATCCGGCAAAGACCGAGGTGCGTTTCCGGCAGCCGTCATTTGTGCATGACTTTGTTCGCGATTCCGTAAGGGCTACGCTGGTGAAGGCGCGTCCGGTGCCCCAGTTCACGCGTGAGATCACCGCCCTGCCTACCGCCGCCCCGGGATTTTCCCCCGGCACACTCATGCAGCCCGCTTCCGCCGAGTTCCAGTTGCACAGCCAGCCGCAGCCTCCAATCAATGAGCGGCTGCAATTCTCCGCCGCCCCTGCAATTCCCATTGAGGCCAACGCAGCTATCAGCGGATTCGGCTCGGTGCCTGCCCCGGTATTCGACAGGGCCGTGATCGCAGCCAATAATGACCCCTGCGGCAATCTAGTCGTCGAAGATGGAGAAGAGATTCCAGAGAATATGGCGCTCAGCACGCTCCGGCCGCTGGGACAAATTCGCGATTCGTTCATCCTGGCCGTAAATGCCGATGGATTGTGGATCATCGATCAGCATGTAGCCCATGAGCGCGTGCTCTTTGAGAAGGTATTACGCGAGCGCAGCCGTGCAGCCGTCGAAGGCCAGCGCCTGCTGATGCCTCTGCTAGTGGAACTCACTCCCGGCCAGCAGGCGGTCTTTGCGGAGATTTCCGAAGAGCTGCGCCACAACGGCTTTGACGCCGAATTGTTTGGAGCACGCACCATCGCCGTAAAAACCGCGCCTGCCGGCGTACAATCCGCAGAGATCGAAAAGATGCTGCTGGAGTTACTGGATCAGTTCCAGCGCGAAGAACAGGTTCTCAATCTGGAAAAGGCGCGCACCCGGATCGCTGCCAGCATCGCCTGCCACGCGGCCATCAAGATCAATATGCCTCTGGAACAGAACAAGATGGAGTGGCTGCTGGCCGAACTTGCAAAAACAGAGTGTCCGATGACCTGCCCTCATGGCCGGCCAGTGGTGCTGCGCTATTCGGTGAAAGACATTCAACGGGCATTTAAACGGATTTAGTTACCTTTGCGCCCTTCGCGTCCTTTGCGGTTGCATTTCCTCTGCCCTGCGCTTTCCTGCGGCAGGATGTTATAAAAGATGCATGACCGAACAGGAGCTTCTGCAGGAGCGGGCACGGCTGTGGCGGGTGGATGGCCATCCGGTACGAACCATCGAAGACGCCAGAAGCTTCCTTCAGTCCACCGGTTTCTCCCTGCTGTATCCGGTGCGCTCTCTTCCCGCAGTTCCCACCTTTATCGGCGCATACGCCGGTTCTGCTGAGGGCCTTCCCGACGGCAGGCATGCTTTCGCCGATCCCCGCACTGCTCCGGCAACAGAATTGATGGTGCGGCTGCTGCGGGAGCACACTGCGTATGAAATCAATTTCCTTCCCGAGAGCAGCCTGCTGGTTTCCGCCGAAATGTTCCCTTTTCTGTATGCGTTGGTAGGCGACCGCAATGCCAAAGGCGCGCCTAAAATAAAGGCGCAGGGCGCACGGGTTTCTCCGCTGGGATTGAAGGTATTTGAGGCTATCCAGAACCGCGGCCCCTTGAGCAAAGGACAGTTGCGCGAACTGGTCGGCAGGGAACCGACCACCGCCGCCCTCGACCGCGCCTTGAACGAACTGTGGTCGATCCTCAAGATCACGCGTGTCAACTACAGCGAGAGTGAAGGCGCAGTCTGGGACCTGCTCTACCGCTGGGCGCCCAAAGTGGTAAAGGAAGGCACAGAGCTCTCTCTTCAGGAGGCGATTTCCGGGCTGTTGGGCAAATATCTCGATACGGTTGTAGCTGCCGAGCAGGAAGAGATAGAGCAGTTTTTCTCGCAGATGGTATCGCGAGCCAAGATCCGCGAGACGCTTCATGCATTGCAGGCGGCGCGCCAACTGAAGCTCACTACCATTGGCGCAAAAGCCATGTTCCAGGTGCCTCCAGAACCGATCCAGCCACGGAGACGCATTCATGGGTAATGCGTCCACCGGGGCAAAAAAGATCATCATCGCCATTGACGGCCCGGCAGGTTCAGGAAAGAGCACTCTGGCCTCACTACTGGCCCGCAAATACAACTACACCAACATCGAGACGGGAGCCATGTACCGGGCGCTGGCCCTCAAAGCCATCGAAACCGGCGTTCCGCTCGACGATGAAGCCGCTCTCAGCGCGCTCGCCCAGCGCTCCCGCATCGAACTCCTGCCTCGTCTAGAGGGCAACTGCGTTTTGCTCGATGGCCGTGACGTCACTGAACGCATTCGCGAACAGGAGATCACCGATGCCGCCTCCAGAGTCTCGGTGCATCCGGCCGTGCGGGAATGGATGGTGGACAGCCAGCGGCAGATGGGCGCAGGCGGCGGGGTGGTGATGGAAGGCCGCGACATTGGAACAAAGGTCTTCCCTCACGCCGAAGTCAAAATCTTTCTGGATGCAGCTCCTGAGGTGCGCGGCAATCGGCGTTTTCTGCAAAACCCCGCGGCAGCAACTCAGGAGAAATCAGTTCTGGAAGAATTGCGGCAACGGGACCTGCGTGATCGCACCCGCGCCAATTCCCCTCTGGTTCCGGCAGCAGATGCAATCATCCTCGATTCAACCGGCTTAAACCTCGAACAGGTCTTTCAGCGCGCGGTTGAAATCATAGAACCAGTGATTCAACCCCGCGCCTGATCTTACTGTGAGCTGTTTTTACGAATCTGGATCGTTCCCCGGTTGGTCTTCAGCCGCACCGATGGACCGCCATTACCTACCTTGCCGCTGGCCGTGGCATTTCTGCCGGCATTGTTTACGTTCAAGGGAAAGTCAGTCATGATATCGCCGTTATCGCTCTGGGCATCAACCTCAAAGATTGCCTTTTCCGGCAGGCCCACGTTGATCTCACCGGCCCGGTTGGAGATCTCCACTTTCCCCAGCGGCATGGTCGTATGGACCTCGATTGATCCGCGTGTGTCATCAATGTGAACGTCACCGCTTACATCCTTTATGTCGATATCCTTGGCCTGGGTATCGATACGCAGAGGACCGGTGATTGCATTGCCACGGAAATCACCGCGATCCATACTGAGATCACCCTCGAGCTTAGCCAGTTGCATGGAAGTACGGACGGAACTGAAGCGCACCTCTTTGGCAATGTGAGATAACTGAATATCGCCGGTGTAGCTGCCGCTGAAGGTGAGGGTTCCGCCAATGTCGGAAACGTTGCTGTCGCCCACCGTTCCATCTACGTTCACGTTTCCGGCAACATTTCTCACCGTCAGGTCACCATGGCGGAGCCGCAATGAAGCATTGCCCTTTGTCTCTTCCACAAAGATATCTCCACGCGTGGCTTCCAGGTCTACATCCTTATCGCGTTGCGAGACCCTTATATCACCTCTTTGCGTGGTCACATTCAATGCAGAGCTGCGCGGCACCTGAAGATCGAGGTCAAAGCGTCCATGGTCGAAATTCCCGCTCACCATCTCCAGCACCAGTGTGTCTCCCTGTAGTTCGAACTTGGGATGAGTCGATTCATTCAGCTTATTGGCCTCATCCTGTGACCCGGTACGGGTGTATTTGTGGATGAAAGCGTGGGCCTGATTATCGGCACTCGGGGTAACCGTTATGTTGCCCCGCAAACCCAGCACCTTCACCATGGATCCAGGCTGCACGGGCTGGGAGATGTTTTCCGTGAATTCGTATCTCGTGCCAAAAACCCCACCGCCAAAATCATCGTCCCATCCGATATCTCCCCAGTTCACATTTCTGCCTGCTGAGGCGCCCATGCCACAGAGGATCAGGAAGATGAGCAGAACCACGCCACCAGCGCCAATGCCGGGGGCAGGCTGCCCTACGCGGCGCGCCCAAAAATACTCTACCAGCTTGGTAAGCCCCCAGATGATCAGCAGCCATGGCCAGTAACGGGCGAACCATAAGCCTATCGTCTGGTAATGAATTACTCCCATATTGCGCAACAGAAACAGCACGCCAATGGTCACCAGCACCAGCGGGCCAAACAGCGAACGTGGATGAGAATAGTAGGAACGGGATGCGCTCATTGCTTCACCTCGGGATTAGACTGCGGCGGTGGCGGTACAGCAGAGGGAGGAGTGTTGCCCAGAATCGCGTAGGGCTGTATGTGCCCTTCGATGGATGCAACGTGTGAGACATAAGAAAATATGCCAATCACGATCAAAAGCACAGGCCAGGTCATTCCGAAGTCCGGGCCTCCCCAGGTCTGAATCAAAAACAGAATTCCCAGTGTGATCAGGATGGCTGCCCCTGTCAGGCCTCTCGCTCTGCATCTCTGGCAGCGGCAGTCTCTATTTTTGAAATATGGCTGGCTCATATTCTCATTACCCCCTCATCACGGTCCGTTTGTAGGCAATCCAAACTCCCAAACCAATCAGGAAGAGAGGCCAGAGTTTATCCAGGTCCACCCCAGGCAGCTTTCCGATAAGAAAGATGACCCCCAATCCAATCAAGATAATTGCTCCCACTGGAATCCCTTGTGCCGGAGGTGTCGATTCGCCCTGCGCCGGAATCACAGGAACCCGCTGTGCATCTACAGGCGATGCTATGTTCCCTGCGGCAGTCTCCTGAATCCCGAGGATATGGTTCAGTCCCAGAGGATCTGGAAGCGGCCTTCCAAGCTGCCGGGCTTTGGCGGTCTGGTGTGCTTCGAATACCATGTAAATGATGAAGAACCCCAGGCAAATTCCGAACACTGGAGTTAAGCCTCTGCCGTGCATAATGAGCAGTATCAGGGTTACGAAAATCCCCAGATGCAGAAGCGCTTTTGGAAACTGCCCGTTATACATCGCGCCCACGCCGGGAATGAAACCCAGCATTGTGGCTATCGCGGGGCTCGGCGGATCAGTCACCACGGTCACGGGCGTCCCGGTCACCGTATTGGGCGAGATCCCATGCACACGCGCCGCCAGGCAAGGCTCGCAATAGATGGCTCCCATCACGTCACGCTTGCAGGTATCACAGAGCGCCTTGCCGCAGGTGCGGCAGTAGGCCGTTGCGGGCTTGTCGTTATGTACGGCGCAGTTCATTTCAGTCAGGCTCCTTCATTGTTGGTCTTCAGGCAAGCGATCAGGCCGTTCTCCAGGTCGCTGTAGTGCTCCTGCTTTTTTTCCGGACGGCCACTGGTATCGTTGTCGTTCATGTTTTTCTTTTCTTGTTTGGGTTGTTCCTGAGGTTTGCCTTCACCCTCTCCGGCGCCGCTGTTCTTCCGCAGTTCGCGCATGCGCGATTCAATCTCGTAAACGATGCGCATGTTTTCGTAGTACTTCACCACCTTCGATTCAAGCTGGGTGTACTGGAGCACTACAGTCTTCTTCACCGAACCGGGGCTCATGTGAGCAAGGTCTTTAAGATGGACCCCAGCCAGTGACAAGGTCAAGCTCAGGGAAAAGAAGGCCATGGCAAAGGAGCTGACAAAGCGCGGATGCAGCGCTCCGCTGAACGGGGGGGGAATCGACTTCCAGAACCGCGCCAGCACTCCCTCACGCTTTGCAGCATCGGCTGCTTCTGCCTTCGCCGGAGCGGCTGCGCTGGTGGCTGCCAGGATGTTATGCACCAGGTTCCTGGGCGGCTCTACCTCTTCCAGGCTGTGCAGCAGCAGCATTCCCTGCCGCACCTCAGAAAACATGGGGCCGCACAGCGGACAATTGCGGCTGTGCTCCTCAAAGGCCAGGTTCAGCTTCTCGGGGAGAACGCCATCCAGGGCATCGGCCAGCAGAGTTTCAAACTGGCTGCACTGCATATCGTTTTTGAAGTCCTTAGCCATTGCCTACCTGCTTCTTATTACGTGAAAGTAATCGCGCAAGTTCCATCCTTCCGCGATTTATACGGGATTTCACCGTGCCTTCGGGCACCCTCAGGGCCTCGGCTATCTCTTTGTAATCCATATCTTGCAGGTCCCGCAGGATGACCGCCTCGCGAAGCTCCGGCGAAAGCCGGGCCAGGGCCTGCCGCACTATCTTCTGGGTTTCCTTGCTGGCCAGCCGGTCGTCCGGGGAGGGGCCGGTATCCTGCAGCCGGTCACTTACGGAGAGAGCATCTTCTTCCTCTCTGGAAGTTGCGTCAATGGAATCAGTTACACGATCCTGGCGGCTGCGGCGGAAATGGTCCACCAGAAGATTGCGGGCCAGGGTAGTCAGCCAGGTGGTAAATGCCCCTTTTTCAACATCATAGCTGTTCAGGGTGCGGTAGACCTTAATGAAGACGTCCTGGGTCAGGTCCTGGGCATCGTCCGATGAGTTGGTAAAGCGGTAGCAGAGGTTGTAAATCCGGCGGTTGAACAGGCGGACAATCTCCTCCCATGCCACGGCGTCTCCACCCAGGCATCGGCGGACAAGTACCCCTGTATGCTGTTGCTCTTCCAACAGTCCCCCGGAATCAGATACGTTGGTAAAGAATCGTCAGTTCCAGATTTACAGTAAGGACGTGAAGAAATCAAAGAGATTACAAGCACTGCAATAATTGCCAGAATTGTAATTCATTTTGAGAACCGCCAGGACTATGCAGTACCATTGCAGCCCGGTTACTTTTCTCCTGCTGCTTCCTGCATGACTGACCGCAACGCTTTCTTTTGTTCACTGCTCATCCGGCTGAATTCAAATCCATGGTGCAGCCCGTTGCGATAGCAAAGATGCGCCTGCAGCACGCACGAATTGCCATTGTGTGCTGTCTTGAGAGTGATGGAAACATTCTTCTGAAACTGGCCCAGCTTGCCTTCCAGAACCGCGCCCAAACCGCATTCGCTCAGGTTCTGTGTGACTCCCTGCAAGATGCCCTTTCCAGAAGCGCGAGCGAGTTGCACAACAACCGGCAAGTGGAGGTTAAATCTCGGCGCCCGGCGCACATTGGCAAAATCCCGCTGCGGCGCACTGGCGGATGGCCCGGAAAAATCCCAGTCGTGAGTGATGTGGCTTGCGACCCGCAGAATCTCATAGGAAATCTGCGATTTGCAGGTGCGGCACGGGGGCAGAGTCTCCCCTCGCACGATCACCGCTTCATGACCCGCCCGGTGCGGGGGATTGTGCCTGACCAGGTAGATTCCAGTCACCGGCGCCAGTTCACCCGGCCTGAATTTCCTTGGCGTCTCCGAACGCAATTCTCCACCCTCAATTCTTGGGAAGAACCAGGAACTTCGGCCAGAAGAAACAAATAACGGAAGGGACTGAATCCTTAAAATGCCGCAACGCAACAACTCTTGTCAAACAACAGGGGCTTCCGTTCGCCTCTGCCATTAGTATTTCTTTATTTTACGCTAAGTGCGTGTTGCAGAAGGAATTAGGTTGTTTTATTATCCTTTACATTGTTTGGATGGGTGTACAACCGTTTTGTATGCCAGGACAAAGTCTTTAACGTTGGCATTTGAGCCAGGGAAAAGCGGTACCAATGGCGAGTGCAAGTTACCAGCCTGGAGATGTTGTTCCCATGAGCGGCATCTACAAGATCTATCACGATTCTCACCGCCTCATGCATGAGGCCACACTCGTAAAAGGCGCACGATTTCCGCGCTGCCGGCAATGCGGGCTGCGCGTAAAGTTCAGTCTGGCGCGCTCCATCCAAGACGATCACTTGATTCCTCCATTCCAGCCTACGGCCATCCTGGAGCCTTACGAGCAGGAAGAATCAGGACTCGGCGCAGCGATTTAAGACAGATTTGGGTTGTGGGCCAGGATTACTGCAGGGAAATCTGCACCAGCGCATTCTGCAGCAGCTTGAGCGCAATCACCCATCGCTGCAGAGCCTCTTCCTCAGTGTCACCGTAGCCGCTCACGTAAGCGGTGATGCTGTAGCCGCTGGTGGAATCATCAGGACGGCCATCTTCATGATGGTAATAACAGCGGCGCACCACGAATTCCGCGCCTGCCGACATCTCCGGAGCACGCTCCAGCAGCTTGCAGATCTTCTGGACAAACGATTCGTGCTTCTCCAACGAGAGGCGCAGATCAGCGGCGCTGAAGAACAGGTCCACATAGCTCACGAACTTGCACGATGCGCCGAAAACCTCTTCTTCCGGAAACAGTTCCTGGCTGAACCAGGTATCGCATTTGGCGGTTTCCAGCGGGAACGCAGGGGCATTGATGCGGCTCAAAAACTCGCTCAGCTCCGGATGTTCCCTGGCCTCGCGAATGTTGAGCACCAGGTCGGGATGCTGCTTGATATTGAAGTAGCGGGTGGAACCATCTTCCGCGCTCCACGGCCATTCAAGAGCAGGATCATCCGGGCCCAGCTCCACCGAATAGTCGGCCTGCATCAGCGCATCCCGTGCTGCAGGAAGAATCGGATGATCTGCTGCTCGGCCCAGCGTCCATCGTAGCCGTTGGGAGTAGCCAGAAAAGCACAGTGGCCGCCATGGCGGGTCTCAAGCAGGGTCACGTGAGGATTGGCCTGCAGCTTGGCGCGGGTTTCGGTCGTCAGGCGAATGAAAGGATCGTCGGTGGAATGCACCACCAGCGTGGGCACAGCGATTTTGTCGGCCACGCGCGCGGCAGAGGCGCGGTCATAATAATCCTGCGCGCTGGAGAATCCGCAATAAGGAGCGGTAACCAGATCGTCAAACTCGCGGATGCTGCGCGGCACTCGCATGGGCTTCCGGAAAATTTCAGGAAAGAGCGCGCTCTTGCGTCCGTAGCTGCGCATCAGGCTGAGCAGGAACTTCCATTCGTAAATCCTGTTGCTCCAGTCATGCATGGCGTCCGCCGAAGGAGCAAGATCGGCCGCCGGTGAGATCGCCGCCACCGCCTGCAATTCTTTGGGCGCGTTGCTGCCCCACTCTCCTGCCAGCTTCAATACCAGGTTGCCCCCCATCGAGTATCCGGCCACGCCAATGCGCTGCAAGCCGTCCTGCTCGATCAGCGTGCCCACCACCGCGCCCACGTCGCCCGAAAGTCCTGAATGATAAAGCGTGCGTGCCAGCCGTTCGCTGCCGCCGCAGTTGCGCATGTTCATGCGCACCACGTTCATCCCACGGTCCCAGGCTTTGGAGCCGGTGCCGATTACGTATTGCGAAAGGCTGGAGCCTTCCAGTCCATGGATGATGATAGCCGTGGCGCGGGTCTCGCGCTGCGGCTGCCAGTGGCAATGGCACAGCACCTGGACATCCTCTTCCACCTGGAACAGCCGCTCTTCGGGCACAGGCAGGTGGTTTTCACGCGGCAGGAAGTTTCCCGCCAGGGTCTGCAGATGTCCGTTGCGCAGAAAGCGGCGCGGGACGCATAGCTCGCGCTGTTCTCCATGATCAACTGTTATGTTGTTATCTTCCGCTTTCATGTCCTCGAAAAACCTCTCACCCTGAGGTTTCGCCCGGTTTGCCTCAACTGCCCTCGTGGTGAGAATTTCGGTAGTGGGACATAAATGGCCCACTACCAGAATTTCCTGGCACCTAGAATCCAGGAGCTAGTGGCTTATAATGTCTTTTGTCTAAATTTTAACTGACACGGAATCTCTATGCCGATTTTTGAATATGTCTGCCGGGAATGCGACCACCACTTCGAGACCATCGTAATGGGCAAGCAGAAGCCGCAATGCCCCAAGTGCGAAAGCAAAAAACTCGACCAGCAGCTTTCCAGATTCGCCGTCTCGACAGAGAAGGCCCCGGCCATGAATGCCGGTCCCTGTGGCTCCTGCGGCGACCCCTGCGGCCCCGGCTCCTGCTCCATGAACTAGCTTTTGCTTCGTCCCGAGCCGAAGGCGAGGGAACCCTATTGCCGCGAAAGCCCTTTTTTGGGGTTGAAATTACAAATTACCAATTACCCGATTGCCAATTTTGCCCGGCTCTGAATCGTGTAAAATAGAGTCTCTTCCCTGCGGTGGGTATAGTTCAGTGGCAGAACGCCAGACTGTGGCTCTGGATGTCGTGGGTTCGACCCCCACTACCCACCCCAAAGATTTAAGCAGGGAATTTCTGCGCAATGGGAACCACCACCAAGCTGAGCTTTGAAGATTTCCAAAAACTCCAGGAAAATGCAGATAATACTGTTCGCTATGAGCTTGACGAGGGAGAACTGCTCACGACTCCATCTCCCACAGCGTGGCACAATGTCGTCCGCTACCGCTTGCGCCGCACTCTCACTGATTTCGTTCAAGCAAATTCTCTGGGACTGGTTCTTGATGAAACTGACTTTCGGCTCGATTCGCTGACAGTGCGTAAACCTGATATTGCATACCTAAACAAGCA
>QHVI01000029.1 GCA_003223515.1 Candidatus Angelobacter sp. Gp1-AA117 | reverse complement strand
TTGTTGCCGCCATTGCCATCATTGACGGTTCCCGAGGGCGTCAGGGTCTTGCTTGTGCCGGCATGTCGGGTGTCATAGGCCTCAACGAAATTGGCTGTGTCACTCCCTTGCAGCGCACCAGACGTGATGGTCGGAACACCGGTGGCAGCGGTGGTCGCATCATAGGTTTTGGTGTTGGTTACCGCAGTCACACTCAAAGGCCGGGCATTGATGACACCTGTGGTATCAACGGCAAAGGTGTAGCTGTAGTTGTTGCCGCCATTGCCATCATTGACGGTTCCGGAGGGCGTCAGGGTCTTGCCTGTGCCGGCATGTCGGATGTCATAGGCCTCAACGAAATTGGCTGTGTCACTCCCTTGCAGCGCACCAGACGTGATGGTCGGAACACCGGCGGCAATGGTGGTTCCATCATAGGTCTTGGTATTAGTAACGGCGGTCACGGTCAACGGCTCTTTATCTACATTTTG
Source organism: Candidatus Angelobacter sp. Gp1-AA117 (assembly GCA_003223515.1). GTDB lineage: Bacteria > Acidobacteriota > Terriglobia > Terriglobales > Acidobacteriaceae > Angelobacter. The sequence goes on along the minus strand of QHVI01000029.1, from coordinate 67,399 downwards.
ACTGAGTGTTGATGAGGAACTGCCAGCAAAACTTGCGGTGCCCGCAAAGACAGCTTGAATTGGATGTGAACCTGCGTTCAATTGCGTGGCAGTAGTAGTAAAGGTTGCCACTCCAGTACTAGTATCGGCGGTGCCTGTCCCCAAGACGGTTGTACCCTCCATGAACGTCACATCATCGGCAGTTGAATCAGTGGGCGCAGGGGAAACTGTTGCCTTAAAAGTCACAGCAGTGCCATAGGTCACCGTAGATAGCGGATCCAAATCTGTCGTGGTCGCAGCAGGCGGCGGTGAAGTAAGATTCGAAAGGACCGTTATCTGGCTCGCTGCTGCAGGGACACTCCCGCCGCTAGACACAATATCCTGTCTTCCCTTGGCCGTCAGATCGGCAGAAGTAATCGAAGCAGGTGCTGATCCGACCACATAATCCAGCGGATTCTGCAAAGTCCCGTCACCATTGCCACGGAACAGGCTGACGGTAGAGCTGTTGAGGTTGGCTACAGCCACGTCCACATGGCCACTGCTGCTGAATTTTCCGGTGAGTACCGAGACCGGGCCTGATCCCACAGCATAGAGAACTTGCTGGTTGAACGTGCCGTCTCCATTACCGGCGAATACACCCACCTGATCGGCGCCCTTGTAGGTTGCAATCAGGTCGAGCGTGCCTTTGCCGCGGAGATCACCCAGCGCAAAAGAAGAAGGGACCTTGGCCACGTCTATATCTGTCCCTGCATTCAGCTTGCCCTTACCATCTCCAAGCAGAATTGTGGCTGTTCCTGCAGTGCAGGCGGAACTCTTGCCACATGCATTTGCCACAACGACATCAACGTTGCCATCTTTGTTCAGATCACCTGTGGCGACCTCTACAGGAGAAAAGCCCACTGTGTAATGGGTGCTTTCAACAAAGCTTCCATCGGCTTGTCCGAGGAAAACAGTAATCTGCCCGGCCTGGCTGCATCCTGCAGCACTGCAGTGGCTGGCAACAATCAGATCAGCTTTTCCGTCTTTGTTCAGATCGGCGACTGCGAGGGCAATGGGATTCTGCGCAACAGGATAGGAAACACCCGGCAGGAAGGTTCCATCACCGTTGCCATTCATGACGGTAATGTTATTGTCGCTGTGGTTGAGGACGAGCAGGTCCAGTTTCTTGTCACCATTTACGTCGGCCAGTGCGGCGGCAATGGGCCCATTGCCAAGGGCAACAGTGGAGCTTTTCCTGAACGTACCGCTGGCGCCGCCCATGAAGACCGTCGCCGTCCCGCCATTGGCACAATTTCTATCGCTTCCACAAAAATTCGTGACGACCAGGTCGGGATGTCCGTCGCCATCGAGATCACCTGCGACCACAGACTGTACATCTAAGCTGGTACTGTAGCTTTGCGCTGCCTGGAATGTGCCATCCCCGTTCCCTAGCGGAATGCTTACCGTATTTCCTACCGAATCCGCGGTGGCCAGATCAAGGTGCCCGTCGCCGTCGAGGTCTGCAACAATCACCGCTGCCGGCCCTTTGCCAACTACGAAATCCGCTACTGACCGGAAACTCCCATCCCCTTTGCCCATGAGAACGCTTACGGTATTCGAAGCCTGGTTGGCCACCAGCAGGTCCGGCATACCATCTGCATTTAAATCGGCAACTGCAAGAGACACAGGGCCATTCCCTACAGAAGTTGCTGCACCTGCCTTGAATGTGCCATCACCGTTACCCAACAGTACGTGGAGAGAGTTGGTTGAAAAGTCCGCTGCAGCAAGATCAATGTGCCCATCTGTGTTGAGATCGACCGCAACAATTGCAGATAGCACCGTATCTACACTGAAGCTTTTGGCTGGCTTGAAGCCGCCATTGGCATCGCCGCTCAGGATACTGATTGAGCCATCTGCATTGGCAGAGGCAAGATCCGGATTTCCATCACCATCAAAATCTCCAATGGCAAACGCGTGGGGGGAGGCCCCCGTTGCATATTCTTTGGCTGCCTGGAAGGAACCGTCTCCCTTGTTTTTTAAAACCGAAATACTGTTCGCGCCGGCACTGGCCACCAGCAGGTCAGGATGGCTTTGTCCGGCAAGATTACGCACCGCAAGAAATACAGGCCCTTTGGGCACGCCGTAAGATACAACCGGTTGAAAACTGCCATCAGCATTGCCCAGCGATATGCTTACTGAGTTGCCGGACTCACTGGCGACCGCGATGTCGGCTTTCCCATCCCCATTGAAGTCAGCTGAGATCATCGCCGCAGGCGTGCTTCCGAGCGCAAACTTTCCGCCAGCAATGAAGGCTCCTTTGCCTTTACCAAGGAACACCTCGACCATATTGGTCTTCGCGTTGGCAATAAGCAGGTCAGAGATTCCGTCGTTGTTGACATCCGCCGCAACAACGCTGGCCGGATTACCGGCTATAGGCAACGAGTGGGCCACCTTGAACGTTGGCTTGATTACAACCGCATCGCCAATTGGCAGCGAGGGTGCGGCAGTGGAAGGAGCAAGCGCCGATTGCACATAGGCCTTGCCGATGACAGAGATTAAAACTACGCCAGCAACAATAAATAACAACCGGAGAATAGTGCCGAACTTCGAGGGTCTATGGGCCATGAGAGTACCTTCACAAAAAGTGTGACAACACTAATGCTGGGGCCGAAAACCATTAACAATCAATATGGGTTGAGAGAGACAAGCAGGAACCTGGTCGTTCCACTCTTGATCTTCATCTGCAAGCTAGTTTCAGAACTAACTATCTTTGGAGAGACGGAGCGAGACTTTAGCGGAAATGATCCGGTGTGTCAACAAGAAAATTTGATTTTAGATTAATAGATCCGACGTTGCTTGCACTAACTACAAACAGTTCCTCTTCAGCTATACGGCAGCTATGAGACTAGAAGATTCGCGTGCCCAAGCACCAATAATTTAATTATTCTAATCTGGGTACAATCAAGACTCATTTGTCACGCTTATCCAGAATCTTCCATTTGCCATCTATTTTTTTAAGGTCAAAAATAGCAGAAAAACGTAACTGTTGCTTCGTGTTTTCATATCTGTAAGTAAAAAGCTCCTGGCAAGCGTATTCTGCAGCATCAGCCTTGAACATAGGATCTTTGCAGGTCAACTGCACGTCAACAGCCTTGATGTCCTTTGCGTTGAACAGTTTGCGGATATCTTTATCAGTTGCGCCGGGCATTGTAGGCCATATGTGCTTTAGCGCATCAATATCCATAAAATGAAATGCATTCTTGTACTCTGCCATGGTTTCGTTGATGGCTTTGGCATCAGGGTTCTCGGGCGGTGGCGAAGGAACGCTCGGTCCTGCCACGACTTTCGGTACAGGATCAACTTTGACTTCAACTTTCTTAATGGTTTCCCCGCCAGCATTCCTGGCTTTCAGAAAATAAGTCGTTGTTGTTTTGGGGCTGACGTCACATTCGCCGCTAGGCCCGACAGAACAGCTAATGGGGGGATCAATGTACGTTTGGACTGCGTTTTGTGTATCCCATGACAATTTAGCTGAACCTCCCTCTTGAATCCTGGCTGGCCCCGTGAAGCTTGCGACCGGTGGCAGAGGCTTTATAACAGTAATGGGGGAGCGTTGTTGCACAGTGACTCCGTCTGTACCCTTTGCAGTCAGGATGTAGATGGTATTCCCTGTAGGATGGACGTTTCGTGAGTCGGCTGGATTTACCCGCCCAATATCGGGTTGAATGTCAACTTCGGCCGCATTTTTTGTGTCCCATTGCAGCTCGACTGCATCACCCAATTGAACGTTGTTGGGAGTAGCTAAGAATTTGATGATAGAAACTGGCTTTCCCTTCAATATGGCTTCGTAAGTAATGCTATCACCGGCCTTGACTTTGATCTTTTGTGACCATGTCTCATAGCCATTCTTCGTTACCTCAAGATCATGAGGCCCCGGCGTCAATTTGGCCGTGAAATTTCCATCGCTGGGCACTTCACCTGGAAAATTGTTGTCAATTCGAATGCTCGCTCCGGGAGTAGACATAATGTACAGGCGTGGGTCGCCTAAAGGCTGTTCTGACACGGCACTCGGAATCAAATTGAAATGCAGCTTTGCTGTTCCGTCTTTTACTAAATTTACTATCTGAACGGGTGCCGTATAGCCCCGCTTGTCTACGCCAATCTTGTGTTCCCCGGTGAAGAAGCTAAAAGTCACGCTTTTGCCTTTGGTGACCGTCTTAGGTACTCCGTCCACAAGCACATCCACCTGGTCCACATTTGTTTGAATTGACAGCTTGCCCATTTCAGGTTTGGGCAATTGCGGAGATGGCTGTTCGGTTGTTTTCGGCACGGGAACTGTAGCCGGATGGGTCTCTGCTATTGTCTGCCTGGGGCCGGGAACTGAAACTCTATCCTTCTTGGGGCCAAAAACTACATACGCCAGACCCGCGACCATCACTACGGCCAGACCTATCCCAGTCCACAGGAATTTTGGTGAAAGAACAGATGTTGTTTTCGGCGGCGCTATCGGCGATTCCGTACCTGGTGTGGAAGGTTCCACGACAGGAGCAGATTGCGCTTCTATGATGGGCGCAGGTTTTGGTGTGGAAGCCGGCACCGCAACAGGCGCAGATTTTGCTGCGGGATCCGGTGCCGCCACAGAAGCGGGAACAGGTGCCTCCATCTTCATGGCCGGTTTGGCTGCTGCCATGATCGAGGTTGCAGAAAAATCGCGTGCCGTGGCAGCAGGTTCAGCCACAGGCTTAGGCGGGCTAGGCTTAGCTGGCTCCGGAGGTTGCAGTGCGCGTTTCAGACGAAGTATTTGTGCTTCCAGCTCCGGGTACTGCGGATACAACTGCCTTATCCGTTCCCATGCGCGTATGGCTTCGGCATAGTTCTGGCCGCGTTCGGCGATGCGCGCGCTTTCCATCGCCGAGGATATTTGCTGCTGCCTCTGGCGCACGCGTAAGAGCACCTGTTCCACCAGTTCATTCCCGGGAATGCTACGGGCAGCATCTTCAGCCAGCCGCACCTGCACTTCCGGAGCAGGTTCAGCCGCAAGAGCACGCTCCAGAGCGTCTGTTACCTGACGTTTGCGGGCGTTTTCTCCCAGGCGGTCTGCGGCTTTCTGGGCCAATGCTTCCTGCGCGCTGCGCAGAGTTTCGGCTATTTCTTTGGAGGCTGGAAAGTCAATGCGCGCCGGAGTAAGAATCTGGACAGCAGTTTCATAATCAGCGGCCCGCATAGCGTCGCGGGCACGCGCCATGATCTCCTGGTGAACGCGGGCCAGCTTTTCGCGCTCCATGCTCTGGCGCAACTGTGTAACCGCAGCCTGGAATCGTTGATCACCGCCTGAACGTTGAAGCGCATTCTCAGCCACGGCCAATGCATCGCTGATCTTTCCCTGTTGCGCCAGCGTAGTGATGGAAGCAATTTGCTCCTGGATCGCCCGCTCACGCTGGGTCGCGTTGCGCAGCTCTTCAGCCTGTTTCTGCAGCCGCACGAGCCGCACTTCACCGGGAAATTTGACCAGCGCCGCTTCTGTTGCCTGCAGTACCTGCGCCACATCGCCGGCTTTCAGGATTTGCCGTATAGTGCTGACCAGATTTTCGACTTCGATCTGCCGCTTTCCCTCCGTCTCGGCATCTGCCAGGGTTTTACGTAACGAGGCAAGTTGCGGGAACTGCGGGTCAACAGCCTCGATCTCCAAAATCCAGCGCTTGGCTTGGGGAAAAGCGCGCGCCGCAAGCGCCCGTGTCGCTTCTTCGTAGTATTCCTGGAGTTGCTGGTTTTTGTTCTCCTGTTCGAGTGCGGACTTCATCATGCGCGCCTGTGTATCTGTCGGGTCCGCCTCCAGCGCCTTTTCCACCAGTTCCTGGGCCGAGGAAAGGTCGTTGATCTCATGCGCTTTTCTGGCAAGTTCCAGCTTCTTGCGGATGTCTTCTCTGCGCTTCAGCTCCTGCCGAATCAGATCACGATAATGAAAGAGTTCGGAATTGGCTGAGTCAATGGCAATTGCTTGCTCAATCGCTGTCAATGCTTCCTGATATTGCTTTTGTCCAATGGCCTGCTCGGCTGCCTGCCGAAGCTGCTGGACACGTTCACCTCTTTGCTGCAGTTGTGCGATTTGCTGGAGCTTCTGGTTCAGTTCCAGGGCCTCGCGATGGCGTGTATCCACACGCAGGATCTGTGACACCAAATCACGTGCCCGCAGCAGTTCTCCCTGCTCAAACTGGACCAGCGCATCTTCCAGAACTTGCTCTTTCAAGGGCGTCTCGAGTTCCGCGAGATCGGCAGCCATTCTCTCGGCAGTCTGATAGCGCGTGGCAGGATCTTTGGCCAGCGCGCGTTCCAGCACCCGGTCCAGGCCTGCCGGATAATTCCTCAGCTTGGTCGAGAGAGGCGGAAAAGGATCGTTGATGATCCTGGTCATGATTTCGTAGTCGCCTTCTCCGGGCCACGGAGGCGACCCTGTGAGCAACTCGTAAAGCACGATGCCGGCTGAGAACATGTCGCTGCGAGCATCCAGGTCTTTATGGCCTTTGGTCTGCTCGGGCGACATGTAGCAGGTAGTCCCCATTGCCAGGCCGCTCCGCGAGAGCGAGCTGGCGGTACCGGCGCGGGCAATCCCGAAATCCAGCAGCTTCACCCGCGAACCGCTTTCCAGGACCATGATGTTTCCGGGCTTCACGTCACGGTGCACGATGTTGCATTGATGCGCATAGTGCAGCGCCTGGCATACCTGGATCATGTAATGGACTTTGGTAAGAAGACTGAGATGGACGCGCGATGCTATCAGCTTGTCGAGGGCCATTCCTTCGACATATTCCATCGCGATGTAAGGAGCCTCGCCATGGTAGCCATAGTCATGCACTACCACGATGTTGGAATGCTGCATCTTTGCGATTGACTTGGCTTCGCGCAGGAAGCGCTCTATGGACTCATCGCGTCCCGCAATATGGGCTGTCATGACCTTGATGGCTACCAGGCGGTCCAATCTCAGGTCAGTGGCCTTGTACACCACGCCCATACCACCCCGCCCGAGTTCTGATAAGACCTCGTAGCGGTTATCAATCTTGATGCCTATCTCGGACGGCATTTCTTTACCTGGCGTGCAGAACTGAATTGTGACAGGAGAGGGTCCTGCAGACGAACTATCTGCAAATCTAGCTCGTTAGAGCTCTAAAGTAACATACCTCAGCTAGGCCTATGAACTTTAATTGTTTCAAGACAAAATCTAAGCTAGTTCCATTTCGGGAAACTTGCTTGCTCATTTTGAGACAGATTAGAAAGATTAAAAGCAATGAAACTAGCTTTACCGCTCAACTATCGGGCAGAGCAGTGCAATCCACTCAAGAAGCCGGAACTAAAAATCTGTGCTCCCTGGGTAGACAACTGGAATTGCAATGGAACTACGGACGTTTGGGCATTAGTGACATTTCCAAGTTGCGTTCGCAAATCCCAATCCAATGTTCCGGGATTGTCCCCATGCCATCTATTGGCGGTTTTCAGAAAATCGAATATGGCCCATGGTCCCTGTGATTTGAAGACTTGTCCCGCGGCGCTGAACGAAACGGTCGAAGTTTCTTTACCTTGCCACACAAATTGCTGCGGATGTCCTGGCTCCGGCAGTAACTGGCCATCGATTACAAGGGTCACATGCTCAATGCCTTTGGCTGGAAGTTGTTGCAATGTATAGCCCACGTGTATTCCGGGAGATTCCGCTGGAAACAAGGTATCTGTAAATTGTTGTGCGTGATCCAGGAACCTCAGGAATGAAGGCGACTGCGGAGCTGCGCCAACATTGACCCAGGTTGCTCCCTGGCGGGCCACCACGCCTGCCAGTTTGCTTTGAACCATGGTCCAGAGAATTCCCTGCTGGGGACGAAATAAATCCTGAACTTCCTGCAAAGTAGCCTGTTGCGTGCTACGCAGGTTAAATGGCCGCTTACTGGCTACTGCATTCACGGTGACGCATATTGCCTCCGCAGGAGCGCCGCCATTTCTCCTCACAGCATCGCCCGTGTATGTAATAGGCTCCTGCAGCAATCTGCGTACCTGCTTATCTACGACTCCGGCAGGATCAATATTGAAGCGCTGCGACATTCCCAACACCGTCCGGTCGGCGGTGGTGACTGCGGCTTGTGCCTGTGTCAGCATGTTGGCGTCCGTTGCTCCATTGGGAGTATTCACGATGTTTTGCACACTGCCCTGCAGTTGCAGTAATGACGTCATGTATTCCTGGCTTCCCGCTCCTACGAGTCTTTCGGGGCTCGAATCGCGCGCCGTACTCAGCAGCGAGTCAAAAGAATTCCTGACTTCGGGAAGATCGACCGTCATGTTCTCTTTTGCCAGCCACAATAGTTGCAGCAATGGGGAATCATTCGCCGTAAGCCTGAGTAACTTCACTGATGCATCTTTCAGGGTACCGTAGCCTGCTACCCTTGCCTCTTGCAGGTAGCGCCTCCAATTGTCCATGTAATCTTTCGCATATCTTGCCTTCAAGTCCTCCCGCAGCCGCTCCGGCGACATGCTTACAGCCGCTGAAGGACCCAATACCCATTCTTCTGCGCGAAAACGCTCAGGAAATTGCAACGACTTCTGCATGACCGAAAAAGCATTTTTGGTGAAAGCTGCCGGCACTTCGTAGCTTTCCGTTACTACTCCTGCTGCTCCCGGAAACTGCCGATTGAAGTTGACCGGTCGGCTGCTTTTGGCCGCGTCGTCCAGCATTGCCCTGTAGATAGCTTCGATTTTGAAGTTATTCACATAGTCCTGCGCCCTTTTCACCGCTGTTATGTCAACCGTTGAGGCAACCGGATCGCCATTGACAAGCTCCGACGCATAAAATGCAAACTGCTTCTGCATTAAGTCCAGTTTTTCGCCTTCAGCATTCCTGCATACCGGGCAGCGGTCCAGCAATACCTGAACCAGTGCATCCCAATTTGCATGTTCGTGGTTCCGGGTGGTAATCAGGTAGGCCTTGAGGGGCAAATACATTTGCTGGAAATCATCAGAGGTGGTGGTGGAAGGCGGCTGGCTCAGGATCGAAGCCATCCTCTCCTGGGTTGAAGCCAGCAGCAAACGATGAAAATTTTGAAAATAGATGCTGCGAGCTGCCGGATAGATCCGGTCGCCTGAATACAAGCCAAACCTGTAGCTAAGGGGCGCGCCCTCGGCGCTGTAGCGGGTTAATCTTTCCAGCGAAGTTCGCAATTGGTCCAGATCACGTAGTTGTTCGAGTTGCGGTACGTCTGCTGGAGCGGAATATGCCGCAAGTCGTGCCGCTGGCTGGTGTATCTCATTCTGCAGCGTCCGGTTGTTGAGAAACGAAACCACAAATGCGATAACAAAGAAAGCGCACACTGTAGTTGCAACGGCCAGGAGAACTCGCCGCAAACCGTCTACTTTGGTGCTCCGGTTGCTGCTGGAAAATGCTGTCCGGTCGCGCAGCACAATATCGGTGAACAGGTGAGGTAGAAATGTCCACTCCGGGACTTTGCGCGACTGGATGCTCCTGACAGGAGCGGGCTGTGCCGCCTCCATTTCGGCATAATTGAACATGCGGGTGGCCCTTGATTCGGCGACTGCTCCGCTCTTTGCGCCTGCGGCCATGGATACAGCCTGGTTGATGATTACCGCCCGCACTCCTGAAAAATAAAATCCGCGCAGAAATGGATTGCTGCTGAGTTGCGTAGGCCGGGTCAACTCCACCAGAAACTGGACGACCTGATCGCGAAACTTTCTGAATTCACGCGGGAACTCATAGATACTCGCGACCTTTTCCTCTGCTCTTTCGCGCGGTAAATACTCCAGCCGTTTCTCAGCTAATGAGTAGACAATCTGGTCAAAAGCAGAAACCAGCCTTTTGCTCTGCTCCTCCGCGAATACGCCCTGAGTGTTCATGCGCAGCAAGGTCGTACCCAGCACCTGGGCGGACTCCTGCGAGGTCAGGTTCCCTACGTATTCGGCAAAGTGTGCAACGCGGTCCAGCTTGGTGAAGAGAACATAAACGGGGAAAGGCGCTCCCAGTGACTGGACCATCTCTTTCAACCGGCTTGACAGTTTCTGCCCGGAAATCTGTGCTGCCCCGAAGCGTTCGCAATCAAAACAAACCAGGGCCGCCCTGGGGGCTTGCTCTCCTTTGCGCACCGCTGCCGAAAATCGGGGTGGAAGGGTCTGCCGCAGCAGATGCATCCAGGCGTGTGAGTCGGTGGCCAGTTTGCCGCCTGCTTCGATGAATATGGTTTCTTTGGCAAACCACACGTTGATAGTCGCCGTAGGCACGACATCGGAATCGTGGAATACATGTCCGGCGAGTAACTCGGGCTCCAGACCGGAATGCAGGATGGTTGAAGTCTTTGCTGAATTTGATTCTCCAAGGATGAACACCACCGGCAATGAGCCGATGCTTCCTCGCTTCGAATACATCAGCTTCTGCCCTGCCTGCCGCAGCAGCACCGTAATCTGCTCAGTGATGGCAGCCGACTTGTCCAACTTGGCGCGGCCTGTGGTTACGCGCCGATGGAACCAGATAAAAACCCCGGCCCCAACCAGTCCAACCAAGGCAAGGCTGCCACGCAAGATCCATAAGCTGGCGCCATGAAGCTGCAGCAGCGTGCCGGTAAACCATGCCAGCACCATATAGACGGCAAGGACGAGTGCGACGATGAGATATACATTCATGACAACCTACCAATCAATTCAAGTGGACGATCGGGGAATCCAGCACGTTCTCAGTATCAGTAGAATCTGACGTGCCTTGTTGCCTTCCCGTTCCCTTGCGCCTTTTGCGGTTAAATCGGGAAAGCTTAACGGTTCGCCAGTGTGCCAAGCCCTGATGCTCCACCAATCAGCAGGACCTTGCACCCGACAAAAACAATGATTCCGATCAGTGCTGCGGCAACGCAGGCAAGGCTCAGCCGCCGGAACCATGGATCAACTGCCTTTGGTTGTGGAGGATCGAGCGGTAGCATGGCCTGTGGGGAAAGTAAGGCATTTGTGCCTCGGCAGCGCGTAATCTTCTCCCTCATAGCCTGAAAAATCCCATTCAATTCCCCGGCTCCTGAAGCGCCATACCTGCCACGGTATCCAAGCAGAAGGCACAAGTAGAAAACTTCGAGCACGTCTGCTGCTTCAGCCGCATCCCTGCGCCCCAGCAGATGCTGAACACAGTCAAAAAATTCTTCTCCCGCCAGATGCTTGTGAGAAAGCTCATGCTGAAGGGGCTGCCCTGACCACTTCGCAAACACAGGGTTCTTGGACTGCAATATGGTTTCATCCAGGAAAGCGACAACCGCGTAGGCTGCGACCCGCACGTCTTCCGGGGAATAGCCGCGCGCATTGCCTTCATTCATCGCCCTGCCCAGCCCTTCACGTATCTGGGTTCGGAAGGCGTCCTCGCTGGAGACATTCTGCCGGTTGAATCGCAGCCGGACGGTCGCCGTGAACAGCTCCTGAAAAGCCATGGCCAAATTGGCACGCCGGTAAGTCATATCGTTTGCAGTTCCAGGCATAAGCACCTCAACTTTCCAGTACCACTCGTAATTCGACCGCCGCATCAGGCAATTCGTTGGGGATGTATATTCCGACTCGCCGCGTATCACAAATATGGTCCCAACACGGCCCGGATTTGCTGATGGAGAAGTACTGCAAGTCCACCCTGGGTGAAATCGCCGAAGGCGGCACCGGAAGGTGAACAAGAGTCAGGCCCGGCATAGCGCGCCTGACCAGCTCACTTACGAAAAGTCCGGAACACACTTTTACCAGGTAAGGGGCTTTCGTCAGTACCTCGGCTTCTCCCGTTGAAGATCCGATTCCGATGATCCAGCGCGAGCGTCCGAAACACCTCTGGTCCGTAACGTCGCCGAAATAGAAGTTTGGAGGAGTGGGCTGAATTGTGATGTTAACGGTATTGCTGGGGACCAGTATCTCCAGGTGCTCGCGGATATGTTGCCCCAACGCCCCAAAACAGTATTCGAGGTTCCGGTGATCATATAAAGGCAAAGTATTCGGATCTGATTCCAGATTGAATGTGCACAACGCACCTGCAACACGCGATAACTCCCGGAACAGTTCTTCCGGATGGCCGCGTTTGGATGCGTGAAGGTGCTTCAGCACCGCCAAGGCGTCATTAATCGCATGCAGGAACCAGAAATTAGATATCTCGAGCTGGCTCAGCCCGGCTTGAAACCCTCCGGACTTCCTCGGCAACATGAGCGCTTTTCTTTTTTCTTCAAAAATTTCAATGAATTGACCGAGAAAGTCCATCAGCCGACGGCTGGCCGTCAATTTAGTGCATGGCGGCACAAATGCCGGGTCATACATGAATCCACCGGCCCCATTCCGCCGTATACGGGCAAGCGGGATGGTCAGCAGATCATCACCGATCTCGTCTTGTGTGATGATCTGGATATTTTTTTCACAAAGCTTTACCGGCTTTCCATCAGCTCCGGTGTTCAAGTCGCGGATGTGCCGCTCGCTGGCGCGGTAGCGGCTGTTTTCTGGATTTCCATTCAAAGCACAGTTCTGTTGCCGTTCCTGCCATCTGGGTACCGCAAGCGCAACCATAAGGCTCTCTGCCGAAGGTAGAAACACATCCCTGATGTTCCTTTCTGCGGGAAGCGGGTCGCAACCGGCAGTTGAATCAAACACCAGGCCATCTTCAAAAATGCCATGAGCGCTGATCAATGAAACCCGGCCATTTTCGATTGCCGAGCCATCCAGTTCGTAGCTGCTGAGGCCCCACGGTTCAAACCATGTTTGCTCGATAGCAAAACGAACTGAATCCTCAAAGTACCTGTTTTGGATTTGGAAATGCTGCGGGCCAAGGTACATCCCTTCAGACCAAACCACTCGTGACAGAAATTTCATAGGTTCGTGTCCTGACCTTCCCTAAACCTTGGCCAGATGAGCACGCCTGTTCCGCTTGACCTCGGAATAACTTCTCTTCTGGTCATGCTCATTTTCAAGGGATATACTTACCGTTTTCGTTTTTACTAGACGAGGGTTCCGGCAAGGCAGTTTAGGCTGTGTATCGTATGCAGGAACTACTTTACTGTCAAGAATGAACGGAGTAATCTATTGCTACCCTGGCATCTGCTAAAAGATCTTTGGTATCTTTCCTGAGCATTTTGCGCCTATCCCAGTGATGGCTGCATCGCGCTCAAACTATACGGGTGGAAAAAGCAGGTATATAGTGTCGGCCGATGACAAGTACGATGACCTAGAGAATCCTCTGGATAAGCCATCGCAATCTTCCTCTGCTGCTCCCGGACAGTTCACCCGTCTGTTTTTCGGCGCCGGTGCGTCCTCACCCGCCGCTCAAGTTGTGCCAGACAGCTCGCAAGTGTATGACGGCACTCAGGTTCTGCCTTCTGAAGATAGTTTACACAGTGATCTGTGGAAGCCCTTTTCGCCGCAACCTTCATCACTGAATCCGGATAGTACAGTCGAAAAATCAGAGCCAGGTTTATTCACTAAGTTGTTTAAGCCTGATGGTTTAGGAATCGGGTCCGAAGATACTCCCCAGACCCCTCTGCACTCTTCTACTGCCCCCCTGCCTCAACCACCTTCCCCGCAGGAGCGAGACCCGTTTTGCAACCGATCAGGGGATAGTTTTGAATTCCCATTAAGTTCCGGGACAATACCTTCATCATCAGCGCAATCCAGCAATTCACTTCAACCGCCTGGGCTTACTGCAATCCTGAGCACGGTGTCTTCTGGACAGGGCCCATCTCCATTCAGCGTTACCTCCACCGGACAAAATTTCAATTACGGTGTTCGCCCCGACACAAGGGAGCCAACTGCACCATCTTCGCCGTCAGGAGGGAATTCCCAGGCCACAAAGCTTTTCTCTTCACGAGATACGGCCGGTGAAACCTCGCCTTTTCCAGCGGGACCGAGTGAATTCACTAAAATTGTGAATAGTCCTGTCCGGAGGCCAGCTCAGGAAGAGGCAAGTCCAGCATCTGGCAACAATAATCACGGGTTGAACGCACCGGCGGTAGCGCCACAGATGCCCTCCTGGCCTGTGGCGGCGCCAGCCCCTGTAGCTTTTCCTCCTGCACCATCGCTCCCCGGCCAGTTTTCTCCGCCCGTGGCGAACCCATGGCCTCTGGCTATGCCGGCAACACCACCAGCGCCTGTAGTTGCGCCTCCGGCACCGCCTCAGATTTCACCTGAACTGCCACAGCCTTCTGGTTCTGTGTGGACCACCTATTTCCCGCTAATTCTTTTTTTCAACCTTCTATTTTTTCTTATTGTAGTGCTGATTTTAATTTTTGCTTTTAGAAAATAGACTTCTCCATCAACGCGAGAATGGCAAAAAAGGTACTGCCCTATAGGTAGGCTGCTCTAAGTAACTCCTCTATTTTGCTTCCTTTGCGTCTTTAGCGCCCTTCGCGGTTAATCAGGAATGTTTAAGGTCAGCGGGTAGTACCACTATCAGCTCGAGCTGCGGGTTGGGCATCTCTGCCGGAGCATATACTCCAAAGTCTCTGGCGCGCTGTACCCCTTCCCATACCTTCCCGGTCAATTCCAGGCTGAAGTATTTGTATTTTAGTTTCACCGGTATATCAGGTGGAGGACTGGCAGAATAGGTCAGCCTTAGCCCCGGAAGTGCGCGCCGGATCATCTCCTCCACGTGTGAAGCAGCTCCTGCCTTAACCAGCGACGGAACTCGTGCAACCAGTTCCGCATCCCCGATATCGGCGCTGATTGCCAGGAAGAATTTGCAGTTATGTAATAGCCGTTCGTCTTCAATCGTGGCAGAGTAAACCGATGGTCTGGCAAGCTTTAGAGGTATGGCAACGTAGTTTGCCGGGACCACGGTTTCCAGCAGAAACTTGATTTTCCTTTCCAACTCCAGAAAGCACTTACCCAGATCATCATGCTTGTATTCCGGGAGATCGCGGGGAGAGACGGTAGACGAAAATGTAGTCAATGTCCCGGCAAGTGACAGCATTGCGCTGAATAACTGCTCCGGATGAACCACGCGCCGGTGAAACAAATGGCGGAACAACGGCAGGTGGTAGTTAACGGTGTAAAGCAGCCAAAATCGGGCGATATCCGATGCAGTAAACTCCGCTAAGCTCTGATTTTTCTGGCGCCTGGTGGCTGCCAGTAACGAGCTTTTGGCGCTCAGCATCTCCAGCAATGAACGAGCTATTCCCCGCAGGACGTTATTGCCGTGGACGTCAATCAGCGGTGGAACAAATCCCGAAATCAGGCTATAGACTCCCGCAGAATCCCTTTGCACTTCAGCTACTTTGAGAATTGTGCTTCCTGCCTGGTTTTCTTCACCCACCAGCAGCTTAAAGTTCTTGCGGGCCATCTGGACTGGTTTAGTGCTGGAACCTGAATTTTCATCCGGCACTGTACGTATGGTGGTCACAAAGCGCGTGGTTGTCCCGGCTTCAGCCCCTATATTCATGCCATTTTCCCGGTGTGCCGGAACGCTCAAGTAGATGGCAACAGAGTCACGGCCTTCGCTAAAAGCCTCTTTGATGGTGCGCGAGGGGACAGGATCGTCCGCTTCGGGTATGTCGAAGAGCAAGCCATCCGGCAATATGCCGCGCGCCTCTACAACGCAAAACTCCCCATTCCTCAGCTTCTCCCGATCGATCTCCAGCTTCGCAAAGCCCCAAAGGTATTCCGTAACTGCATCCATCTGAAAATGCAGCAGATTTTCTATATACCGGTCTTGGATTTGCAGGTGTTGGGGGGCCAGGAAGGTCCCTTTCGCCCAGTAAACAGGTTGTAAATGTCGCATGAATCCTCCCTGATTCAGGGAAACGCTTGCCGAGTATATCTTTGTTCCGCCATCATTCCAAGATCATTTGATTACCAAAATATCAGCCATCACATAGTCGCTGTGATGATCCATCGTCAGGAGCTGCCAAAAGGCATGCAGCTATCTTATGGTTGCCGTTTGTTAATCTGTTTCTTAATTTATTAATTATCTCTAATTCAAATTTAATGTGCGATAGATATCCCAGAAATGTTGTAACGCTTCTTTCTCATAGTTCACTATATATATGCACACACAACTTTGGCATAGCTATAAAAAATTCAATTGACTCGGGACAAAGCTGGTGTTAACGTCGTGCGCGCATTCGGGCCCCTCATCTATCCAAGGTTCACAAAAATTATCCTGCTTGTCGCAGCTTTTTTGCGGACCAACTACTCGCTTTCAAATAAACAGCTTCTGGAGCGGTTCTCCCACTGCTTCAGAGCGGAGCATTTACTATGGCCAGAGAATCGGTGCAACAGAAGCTCGCGAAAGTTCGCGCTCCGCGAGTTCATATTACCTACGATGTTGAAATTGGCGGCGCAGTTGAAATCAAGGAGCTTCCTTTCGTTATGGGAGTTCTGGGAGATTTCACTGGACAGCCGGTGGAAGCTTTACCGCGCCTGGCGGAACGGAAGTTTGTCGAAGTCACTCCGGACAACTTCGATGAAGTTCTGGAAAAGATGAATCCGCATCTCTCCTTCTCTGTTCCTAACAGGTTGAGTGATTCTGCAGATGCAGGGCAACTGAAGGTAAATCTAAACTTTAAGCAACTAGCTGATTTCGATCCAGAACAAGTTGCCAGGCAGGTGCAGCCTCTGAAGGAACTACTGGATCTTCGCACCAAGCTTTCAGACCTGCGCGGCAGTCTGCAGGGAAACGCCAGGCTTGATGACCTGTTGCACGAAATCGTAACCAGCACCGAAAAGCGGAACCAATTGGGAACTGAATTAGGCCTCCCACAGAAGAAGGGGCCGGGAGAAAATCATGGCTGAGACCAGCAGGGCCGCCGCCCAGGCATTAACGCGTCAGGAACAAATCCCCGGAAGCTTGTTGGAGCAGATCGTAGAAGAAGGCCGGTTCACCCGTGACCCGGTTGCCCGCGAACGCGGCAAGGACCTGATCCGGGAATTTGTGGACCAGATTCTCCAGGGGGCGATGACTGTCTCCAGGGATGTTGAGACCACCATCAATGCCCGCGTCGCGCAGATAGATAAATTGATTTCCGCGCAAATCAATGAAATTCTCCACCACCCTGAATTTCAGAAGTTGGAAGCCAGTTGGAGAGGCCTGAAATACCTGCTCGATCAAAGCGAAACGAATGACATGTTGAAGGTCAAAGTCCTGAATGTGACCAAGCGTGAACTGCTGCGCGATCTTCAGCTTGCTTCTGAATTCGACCAGAGCGCCCTTTTTAAGAAAGTTTATGAGGAAGAATTCGGCGTCTTCGGTGGCGCGCCTTTCGGAGCCTTGATTGGCGATTATGAATTTGGCCATGGTCCCGAAGACATGGAACTCATGGAAAAGATTGCGCAGGTGGCTGCCGCTGCTCACGCTCCATTCCTCTCCGCTGCCTCTTCCGACCTGCTGAACCTCGATAGCTTTACCAGCATCGGTGGTATTCGCGATATGAGCAAGGTCTTTGATTCGACCGAATACGCCAAGTGGAAATCGTTCCGCCAGTCTGAGGATTCCCGCTACGTGGGCCTGGCTCTGCCTCACGTGCTGATGCGTTTGCCTTATGGACGCGATACCAGGCATGTTGACGCATTCAATTACGAGGAAGGCGTAGATGGCGCCGACCACTCCAAGTATCTCTGGGGCAATGCCGCCTATGCTCTGGGAGCGAGGCTGACCAATGCCTTCAGCAAATATGGCTGGTGCGCCGCCATCCGCGGCGTGGAAGGTGGTGGGCTCGTGGAAGGCTTGCCTGCTCATACCTTCCGCACGGATGAGGGTGACGTTGCGCTGAAATGTCCCACGGAAGTTGCTGTTACTGACCGCCGCGAGAAAGAACTTGCCGATCAAGGGCTTGTACCACTGGTCCACTGCAAGAACACAGACTATGCCGCTTTCTTCAGCGTGCAGTCGTGCAATAAGCCGAAAAAATACGACAAGGAAGCTGCCAATGCCAATGCTCGCCTCTCAGCCCAGTTGCCTTACATCCTGGCCATGTCGAGGTTCGCTCACTATCTGAAGGCCATGATGCGCGACAAGATCGGCAGCTTCATGTCTCGTTATGACTGTGAGCGGTTCCTGAACCAGTGGATCAATCACTATGTTTGTGCCGATGACGACGCTTCGCAATCCGTAAAAGCTGAATTGCCTTTGCGTGAGGCCCGCATTGAAGTCGCGGAGATTCCCGGCAAGCCCGGTGCATACCGTGCAATTGCGTTTCTCAGACCGCATTTTCAGCTTGATGAACTTTCAGTCTCCTTGCGCCTTGTGGCTGACTTGCCTGCTCCCCAGAAAGGCTGAGCAAGTCTCCCTTCGGCTTTACACATCAACAACCAACCAGGGCCCTGGGATCCACGAATATTTCATAGCAATGAAAGGAAAAAATTTTATGGCAATTACACAGACCGGGGGTGGCGCGGCTGCTCTCGGATTCATGGGAAGCAGTGAGCAGAAAGGGCAGGTAGATTCGTTTCTGAAGATTGACGGAATTCAGGGCGACGCTACCGCCGATGGACACAAAAGCGAAATCGAGCTTATAGGCTGGCACTTTGGCGGGACCAACGCCGGTGGATTCGGCGTGAGCGGTCCGGGCGGCGGCGCTGGAAAAGTCCAGGTAAATGACTTTGTCTTTACTATGCACGCCGACAAAGCAGCGCCCAAGCTTTTCGAAGCCATGGCCACCGGTAAGCACATTCCCTCTGCCGTTCTGACTGTGCGAAAGGCCGGAGGTTCAGCAGTAGATTTCATGAAATGGACCCTCTCCAAGTGCTTGGTCTCCAGCTTCCATACCACCGGAAACGGACTGTTGCCGGCCATTGAAGTTGCGCTGAACTTTGCCAAGGTAGAAATGGAGTTCAAAACCCAAAATGATGACGGAACTGCCGGCGGCAGCGTGAAGTCAGGGTTTGATCTCCAGAAGGGCACCAAAGTCTAATCGCCGGAATCAATGCCATGACAGGAATGGAATTGTTCCAGTCCGGCAAGCTCCAGGAAGCTATTCGGGCGCTTGGCGACGAAGTTCGCAATGCTCCTCTCGATGCCAGGCGCCGTACCTTCCTCTTTGAGTTGCTTTGCTTTTCTGGAGAATACGACCGGGCTGAAAAACATCTCGACGTCCTTGCCGGTTCCAGTCACGCGGCTGGCCTTGGCTGCCTGCTGTATCGCTCGGCCATCCACGCGGAAAAGATCCGCCAGCGGATGTTCCTGGATCGTTCCTGTCCTCCACCTCGCCCGCCCGCAAATATCTCAGGGATACGCAATGGTCGGCCTCTCGAAACCTTCTCTGATGCTGATGAGAGAATCGGCGCATCTCTGGAGGTGTTTGTTGCCGGCAGCTATACATGGATTGCGCTGGAGCAGATTGCCTCTATCGAGGTCCCTGAACCCAGGAAGCTGCGTGATCTCTTATGGACTCCCGCATCCATCACCCCAGCTCCCGGCTTTCAATCGCTGGAACTGGGAGAAATTCTGCTTCCTGTGCTCTGCCCTCTTACCTGGAAACACTCGGATGATTCTGTGCGTCTGGGTCGCTCCACGGTTTGGGAAGATGGCGGAAACCCCGAAGCGCCTTTCATCCCCTTTGGTCAGAAACTATTTTTGATTGACGGTCAGGAAGTTCCAATACTCGAACTGGGGAAAATTGAACTGGCGGCCGTAGCAGGAGAGAAACGTGCCGCTTCCGCTTGATCAACTCCTCGCTCCTCTTCCGGACTCCGGTGCTGGCGAAAACCTGCGCTACAGTCCTGTCTATGACAAGATTAAAGAGGCGCGCCTGGAAGAAGAAGATGGGGAGAACTTCGGCGAGTGGCAGCGTCCCCGCAAAAAGGCTGATTTTCCTGCGGTCATTAAGCTTGCGACTGAGGCCCTCTCTACCAAAAGCAAAGACCTTCAACTGGCCGTCTGGCTGGCTGAAGCCCTCATCAGAAAAGAAGGGTTCCCTGCCCTGGAGCAATCTTTCATTTTGCTGCGCGAATTGCAGGTGCGCTTCTGGGGCGTACTCTGGCCGCAACTGGAAGATGGCAGCCCCGAATTCCGCGCCACTCCTCAGGAATGGTTCGTAGGCCGCTGCGACTACCTGATTAAGAAAGTTCCACTCACAAAAAAGGGGCTGGATTGGTTCAAGTACTATGACGGGCGTGACACTACACGTGAGCGCGCCGCCATGGCTGGCAAAGGTAACGAAGATGAAAAGCGCGAGTCCCGCGATCGCGCCGTTGCTACCCGTGAGGCCGCAGCCCAGGAGTTCGACGAAGCCTTTGAAGCCACGCCTAAGGGCTTCTACGTCTCCGCATTAGCTCATCTGAATGCCGCCACTGAAGCGCTCAGCGTTCTCGAGAGTTTTTGTGCTGAAAAATACGGAAAGTTTGCCCCGGGTTTTCATAGCCTTCGCAACCTGCTGGAAGAGATCACATTGTCGGTGGCTGGTCTCTTGGATAGGAAACGGGAAAAGGAACCGGACGAGGCTTCTCCGTCAGAAAACATAACTGCGGAAGCCCGGGAGCCGGTGCGTGCCGCCAAACAGGCAAAAACTGCTCCGGCAAAAGCACCATCAACTCCCACACAGGCAAAACTCACCGGTCCGGAGGATGCATACAGTGCTGTTGCGCACGCGGCAGGGTTTCTGCGCAGCCTTGATTCGACTTCAGTTGCTCCTTATGTGCTCGTAAGAGCTCTGCGCTGGGGAGAGTTGCGCACCGCCGGGGACACGCTTGACCAGTCGTTGCTGGTGGCGCCTTCGACGGAGATTCGTCAGAACATCAAGCGTTTATTTGTTCAGTCTGACTGGGAAGAACTGCTCGCCGCCACTGAAGCTGCAGCCGCACTTCCCTGTGGCCGCGCCTGGCTTGATCTGCATCGCTATGCCTGGTGTGCGCTGCATGAACGGGGCTGCGCTGCCGCAGCCAAAGCGATCTGTTCCGAACTCCGCGCCTTGATTGAAGATTTTCCTCCGTTGCCGGATACGATGCTGGATGACGATACTCCTGCGGCAAATCCTGAAACCAAAGCATGGCTCGAAGAACACGTCACGCCCAAAGCCGCGTCTGAATGGGAAGATTTCGATCGCGTCTCCAGCTATCGCTCGCAAGAACATGCTGAAAGTGCCGCGAATGGCAATGGCGCCGCCAACCTGTTCGAATCAGCCCTGGAACTAGCCCGCAATCAGCGCTTTCCTGATGCGGTAGAGATGCTGAAAGGACAACCGCTGCGTGAAGATTCGGGGCGGGAACGTTTTCTGCGTCAGCTACAGATTTCGCAGCTTTGTCTCACCACTGGTCAGTTCAACATTGCTTATCCCATCCTGCGCAACCTTTTCGCTGAAATTGAGCGCCGCAATCTGGTCGAGTGGGAAAGCTCCAGCTTTATTGTTCAGCCGCTGTCTCTGCTGGTCCATTGCATTGACAAAACCAGCCGCGATGCCGATCAGCGCACACAAATCTATAACCTGCTTTGCCGGCTTGAGCCGGTTGAAGCAATGAAACTTCAGGCTTCTCGAAAGGATTGATGCAGGTGCCGCGACAGGAAAGGTCCGGGCTTCCCACCCTCTCTCTGGTAGATCGTCTGAGCCTCGAAGGCTCCGATCTGGCGGAAGATGTTCACGACCGCACGGAACTGGAAAAAATCCGGCGCCGTGACACCATCAAGCGCTACAAGGATTCAGTGAAGCGCGACCTGGAGTGGCTCTTTAATACCCGCAGCACCTTCGATTACAGATTAGAGGGTTATCCGCAGGTTGAAAGAAGTGTTTATGCCTACGGCCTTCCTGATATTACGTCGGTCAATATTGGCTCAGTAAATGATCAGCGCAAGCTGGTGGAGGTCATGAAGGAAAGCCTGCGCCTCTTTGAGCGCCGCCTGAGCGATGTGGCTATTGAGTTTGAACCGCTCGTGGGCGGCAACAGGTCGCTGCAGTTCCGCATCAGCGCCATCCTCCTGATGGACCCCGCTCCTGAAGAAGTCTGCATTGACACGGTTCTTGATTCCACCAGCTCTCGCTATGAGGTGAAGTAGCTTGCCGACGATCAGGGAAGACCTTCTGAATTATTACGAGCGCGAGCTTACCTACATGCGCCAGATGGGGGCCGAGTTCGCCCAGAAATATCCCCGGCTGGCCTCTCGCCTCGCCCTGGAACCTGATCGCTGTGAAGATCCGCACGTCGAGCGTCTTCTCGAGGGTTTCGCGTTGCTCGCAGCCCGTGTGCATCTCAAGCTGAACGATGATTTTCCGCAAATCAGTACCACCCTGCTGGAGGTGCTCTTTCCCCATTTCATACGCCCCATCCCCTCTATGTCTGTGGTGGAGTTCCAGCTCGATCCCGAGCAAGGCAAGCTTTCCACCGGCCTGAAGGTTCCCCGGGGAGCGGTCCTGCAGTCCAATCGCATCAATGGAGTTCAATGCAAATTCCGTACCGCTTATGACGCGACCATCTGGCCCATTGATGTAAAAGAGGCAAGCTGGCGCTCCGCGGACGATGCTGGGCTTTCAGCGGCATTGCCTGCCGCCGCAACTTTGAAACTGACTCTGGAATGCTTCCCTGATGTCGCTTTCAGGGATCTCGACCTCAATTCCCTCCGCTTCTATCTCTCCGGCGAGGGCAATCTCACAAATGCTCTGTACGAGCTTTTGTTCAACAACTGCATTGCCATTACCCTGCGTGATCCCGACCGCAAAGGAAATGGCGGGGCCGTCTCCCTGCCACGCTCATGCCTTAAGTCTGTGGGCTTCGGAGAAGATGAGGGCGTTCTTCCTTATACTCGGCGCTCTTTTGTGCCCTATCGGCTTCTTCAGGAATACTTCGCTTTCCCTGAAAAGTTTTTCTTTATAGAAATTTCCGGACTGGAACAGTTGAAAGCTGCCGGATTCGGCCGGCGCGCCGAACTCTTCTTCACTATTTCCCGCTATCGCCGGCCTGAGCGCCACCAGATTCTTGAATTGGGCGTCTCTGCCAAAACTCTCCGGCTGGGGTGCGCTCCAATCGTGAACTTGTTCTCCCAGCAGGCCGAGCCCATCAGTGTAGACCATACGAAATTTG
Source organism: Candidatus Angelobacter sp. Gp1-AA117 (assembly GCA_003223515.1). GTDB lineage: Bacteria > Acidobacteriota > Terriglobia > Terriglobales > Acidobacteriaceae > Angelobacter. The sequence continues at coordinate 44,464 of QHVI01000029.1, read as the reverse complement.
AATATCCCGTTGTGCCAGACGTCAGGCGGCAAACCACCACAGAAGTGTTCTCGGTTGATGAAGTCACCGCGCAGAATCCCCGCACCCGCTCTTTCGTGCAGTATTATCCGTTCTACTCGTTCCGCCACTCCTCCACGGGTGCGGCGAATCCCGCATTCTGGCACATCACTCGCACTAGTTCTGAAATCCGCGATGATCTGCCCACTCAGGTGGCCCTCTCCTTTGTTGATCTCACCGGCAGCCACGTCGATCCTGATGCCGACGTGATTTCCGTTCGCTGCACCTGTACCAACAGTGATCTTCCTGCACAGATCCCGGTCGGCAATGAGAATGGAGATTTTTATCTTGAAGGTCTCGCCGCCGTCCGCAAGGTGGTTGCTTTGCGCCGCCCTACTCCAACCCTGCGCCCGGAACTGCGGCACGCCACTCTCTGGAACCTGATCTCTCATCTGTCTCTGAACTATCTGTCTCTGGCTGGTGAAGCTGGACCGGAGAATCACGGCAACGGCCGTGAAGCTCTTCAGGAACTCCTTCGTCTTTATGATTTCTCCGCATCTCCTCATCTGCGCAACCAGATCAGTGCCATCACCATGATTGAAAGCCGCAGACAGTTCAGCCTGGTGAGTTCTGGCGAGGGTATCTCTCTCGCTCGTGGCACGCGCGTGAACATAGATCTCAATGAAGACCTGTTCGCCGGCGGCGGCGTCTTTCTTTTCGCCGCTGTGCTCGAACACTTTCTCGGCCTCTATGCCTCCATGAACAGCTTCTGCCAGTTGAACGTCACTCTTCAGCAGGGAAAGGAGGTCTTGCGCGAATGGCCGCCCCGTGCAGGCAACTCAGTCCTGATGTAGAAAGCAAACTGCTCGATCTGCTGCAATCTCACCCTTCCACGGTGCGCTTCTTCGAGGCAGTCCGCCTTTTGCGTCGTCTCGTGCCTCAGGCAAAGCCGGTCGGACACTTCGTCCCACCCGCCTCTGAGACCGTACGCTTTGTCTCCAATGCCTCTCTGGCTTTTCCTGCCAGTGAAGTGCAGTCACTGGAGTGGCAGGACTCCCCACCCCGGGTACAGATGATGGTCAATTTCATGGGGCTGGTCGGGTTAAACGGGGCGCTCCCGGTCCCCTACACTGAGTTGATCATCGAACGCGCTCAGAAAAAGAACAATGGTTTTCGCGATTTCCTCGACATCTTCAACCATCGCCTGATCTCTCTTTTCTACCGCGCCTGGGAGAAATATCACTTCTTCGTCAGCTATGAAAGAAAAGACACCGATCAATTGACTCCTTTGCTCTTGAGCCTCGTGGGTCTGGAAACGAAGGGGCTTCTCGAACGCCAGGTAATTGAAGACCAGTCCTTCGCTTATTACGCCGGACTGCTGGGATTGCGCCCGCGCTCTGCCCAGGCCTTGCGCCAGATTCTGGAAGATTATTTTGAAGTGCCCGTCGAAATCGAGCAGTTTGTGGGCCGCTGGGTGCGGCTTTCATTGCAGGACCAGACCAGGTTTGATGATGCTGAATCCTTTCATGTGCAGTTGGGCTATGGCGCCATTGCCGGTGATGAGGTATGGGACCAGCAATCCACCGTGAGGATCAAACTCGGCCCGTTGCCCCGGCGAATATACATTGATTTTCTTCCATTGCCGCGCGCCAAAGGATACTCGGCCCTCAAAGCATGGCTCAGGTTCTATTCCAATGATCAGAAGGATTTCGAAGTCCAGCTCATTCTAAGCCGTGACGAAACCCCGGCTTTCACCTTGGAAGATGAGGAGGAATGCGCTCCCATGCTGGGTTGGACCTCCTGGATCAAAAACATGGACATGAATCGTGATCCCGGAGAAACAGTGTTGCAGATGTAAGCGTTCAAAAAGGCTTTTTTATGAATATCAATCTCAAGTCTCTGGTGGGAAAGCTGAATAACACGACCCGTACGGCGCTCGAAGCCGCTGCCGGGCTGTGCCTCTCCCGCACCCATTACGATATCGAGGTCGAGCACCTCCTGCTCAAACTGCTCGATACCGCCGGCAATGATGTCTCAATTCTTCTGAAGCATTTCGGGGCTGACAAATCGCGGATCACTGCCGCATTGAACCGCAGCCTCGACCAGATCAAGACCGGCAACGCCCGCACGCCTGCTATCAGCCCTGCGCTCATGCGCGCGCTCACTGAAGCCTGGATCATTGGCTCATTGAATTATAGTGCGGGTGAAATTCGTTCCGGCTTTGTGCTTCTCTCGCTGCTCTCTGTAGATGAATTGGCGCGTTTGATGCGCGATATCACTAAGGAATGGGAATTCATCTCTCTTGAGATCCTGCGCAAAGATTTCTTTACCCTTACGCAGATGTCCTCTGAAACCTCGGCGCCATTAGCATCCGAACGCGGAGAAGCCTCTCCGGAAGCGCAGCAGGCTTCCGGCAAGACTCCTTTCCTGGACCAGTACACCACCAATCTCACTGAGAATGCCCGTAAGGGAAAGATCGATCCGGTGCTCGGGCGCGATCAGGAAATTCGCCAGATCGTTGACATCCTGATGCGCCGCCGCCAGAACAATCCCATCCTTACCGGTGAAGCAGGCGTCGGCAAAACAGCGGTGGTCGAAGGTTTCGCTGCGCGTGTTGCCGCTGGCGATGTTCCTCCGCCTCTGCGCAACGTGAGCGTCCACGCGCTTGATCTGGCCTTGTTGCAGGCAGGTGCGGGCGTCAAAGGCGAGTTCGAGAACCGCCTGAAAGGTTTGATTCAGGAGGTCAAGTCCTCTCCCACTCCCATCATTCTCTTTATTGATGAGGCCCACACTATGATCGGGGCCGGTGGACAGGCGGGACAAAACGACGCCGCCAATCTGCTGAAGCCTGCCCTCGCTCGTGGAGAACTCCGCACCATCGCCGCCACCACCTGGTCGGAATACAAAAAATATTTCGAGAAAGATGCTGCTCTTGCCCGGCGCTTCCAGGTTGTAAAAGTCGAGGAGCCTTCCGAAGAGCAGTGCGCCACCATGCTCCGCGGCATCGTTTCCTCTCTCGAAAGCCATCATGATCTGCGCATCCTTGATGAAGCTGTGCACGCCACCGTCAAGCTCTCCCACCGCTACCTTGCTGGCCGGCAGCTTCCTGATAAAGCCGTCAGCGTTCTTGATACGGCGTGTGCCCGGCTTGCCCTGGGACAAAACGCCACTCCGCCCGCCATCGAAGATGCCCTGCGCCGCATTGATGATCTCGCCGTGCAGCAACGTGTCCTCGAGCGCGAGACTGCAACCGGAGCAGATCACCGCGAACGCCTCTCCCTCATCGCGGAACAGAAATCTTCTGTCTCGTCCCAGCTCGAACATCTCCAGGCCCGCTGGGAAAAAGAGCGTGATCTGGTCCAGCAGATTCGTGATATCCGCCGTCAGCTCGAGACCGGAACCACGTCTGCACCTCAACCCGCAACTATCTCGAATAACGGCGACCACAATGGTGGAACTGCCGTACAGACCGCTGTTGCACCGCAGGTAAGCACTGACATCCTTGCTGCTCTCGAAGCGGAACTCCGGGAACTTCAGGGTGAAGACCCGCTGATGCGCGTCTGCGTGGATACCGAAACGGTCAGCGAAGTGATTTCCGCATGGACAGGAATTCCCGTAGGCAAGATGGTGCGCGATGAAATTGCCTCCGTGCTCGATCTCGATCAGCAACTGGGTAGGCGCATCATCGGCCAGGATCACGCTCTCAAAGGCATCGCCCAGCGCATCATCACCAGCCGCGCCAGCCTCGACGATCCCGGCAAGCCGGTCGGCGTCTTTCTTTTCGTAGGTCCCAGCGGTGTAGGCAAAACCGAGACCGCGCTTGCTCTCTCTGATCTGCTCTATGGCGGTGAGCGCAACCTCATCACCATCAATATGTCTGAATTCCAGGAGGCCCACACCGTCTCTACCTTGAAAGGCTCTCCTCCCGGATACGTTGGCTATGGCGAAGGTGGCGTGCTCACGGAAGCTGTGCGCCGCCGGCCCTACTCCGTGGTGCTGCTCGACGAAGTGGAAAAGGCCCATCCCGACGTCCTCGAGCTTTTTTATCAGGTGTTCGATAAAGGCCTGATGGAAGATGGCGAAGGCCGGGAAATCGATTTCAAAAACTCCATCATCCTGCTCACCACCAATGCCTGCACGGACTCTCTGATGAAGCTGTGCGCCGACCCTGAAACCATGCCCAGCCCTGAAGGCCTGGTGCAGGCGCTCAAGTCCGAGTTGAACAAGATATTCAAGCCGGCGTTTCTAGGCCGCCTCCTCATCATTCCTTATCTACCCGTGAAGGATGAAGCCTTGAAGCGCATCGTCATCCTCAAGCTCAACAAAGTGAAGAAACGTCTTCTCGAAAACCATAAGATGCAGTTCGAGTATGGCGATGATCTCGTTTCTTCCATAGCCGCGCGCTGCACCGAAGTAGAGAGCGGCGCCCGCAACATTGACAACATCCTGACCAACACGTTGCTGCCCGAGATCTCCCGTGAAATCCTCGGCCGCATAGCCGAAGGCCGGCAGTTAACCCGCGTTCAGATCTCCATTGATCCACAAGGCAAATTCTCTTACGCCTGGGAGCGTGGATCATGTTGAGTCAAAGGTCAGGCTCTCGTGCGTTGCGAAGAGCGCCGCTAGGCGCAAAACAGGTTAGCCCCGCCCGTAAGGGCGGGGAACATGCAGACCAAACGCAAACGGAGCGCCGTAGGCGCCACACGTTGTTGAAACACAAATTTGCAGGACATTTGAGCCAGCGAAGCTGGCGATATTCTTCCAGCCCACAGCGCGAGCTGTGGGTAACCACGAGCAGAATGACAAAGCCCGCGAAGCGTGGCGGCATATCCCTGCTCGAAGCGAACGAGCACAGGTAAAAGAAATATGGCTGCAACCGCAATATCGCAGGACCTGAGACTTCTCGAGCTGAAGACACCTCTGGGGAAAAACGCCGTGGTGATCAACGGCCTCTCCGGGGCTGAAGCCATTTCCCGTCCCTTCCAGCTCAAGCTCGAATTGCTCGCCGACGCCACCACCGGCCCACCGAAAATAAAGGATCTTCTTGGCAAGGCTGTCTCCGTCAACATGTTGCATGACCAGGGCAAGCGTCACTTCCACGGCATCGTCAGCCGCATCTCTAGCCTGCCCCGTGATGGACGCTTTTACCATTACCGCGCTGAAGTCGTCCCCTGGCTTTGGCTGCTCACGCTGAAAAGCGAGTCGCGCATCTTTCAGGACAAGAGCATCGTGGACATCATTAAGGCTGTCTTCGACGAGCTGAAGAAATCCTTTCCTGACGTTTCCTACCGCGACGCCACCACCGCCGAGCACGTCCCTCTCGATTACTGCGTCCAGTACCGCGAAACCGACTTCAACTTTGTCTCGCGCCTGATGGAGGAAGAAGGCATCTTCTACTTCTTCGAACATACTGCCGACAAGCACACCCTGGTCTTCGCCGACTCCAATGCCGCCATCACCCCCTGTCCCGGCGGCCACCAGATTCTCTACTACGAAGGCGGCTTCGGCGACCGTGAAGGCATCATCTCCAACTGGCAGGAGGGCCTCGAGCTCCGCTCCGGCAAATACACCTACCGCGACCACAACTTTCAGTTGCCCGGCAAGACGCTTGAAGTCAGCGAGCAGACGCACGATACCGGCGCCACTCCGCTGGAGTTCTATGACTATCCCGGAGAATATTCCCAGCGGTTTAAGAACCCGGACCAACGCCTTGGCCATGTTCAAAAAGAAGGAGAAAAGCTCGTTAAGCTTCGCCTGGATGAAGAGGTACTGCCCGGCCACGTCTTTACCGCCTCCTCCAGTCGCAGAAATCTTCTGAGCGGTCACAAGTTCTCGTTGACCAAACACTTCAATGCCGATGGCGAATACATCATCGCCTCCATGAACTATTCCGCCACTCAAAATCCTGACTACATCTCTGGCCAGCCCGTGGAGGGCACGTTATATCAGAACACCTTGACGTGTACCCCGGCGAAAAACCACATCCGTCCCCGCAGGACCACTCCTAAGCCCGTCATTGCCGGCCCCCAGACCGCGACGGTTTCCGTGAAATCGGGCGAGGAAAGCTGGCTTGATAAGTTTGGCCGCGTGCGCGTCCAGTTTCACTGGGAACGCAAGGGCAAGAACAACGAAACCAGCGCCTGCTGGATACGTGTCGCCCAGCCCTGGGCCGGTGCATCCTGGGGAGCGCATTTCTGGCCGCGCGTTGGACAGGAAGTCGTGGTCGAGTTCCTTGAAGGCGATCCCGACCGTCCTATCATCACCGGCTCCGTCTACAACGCCGCCAACATGCCACCCTACAAGCTTCCCGACAACTACACCCGCAGCGGCATCATCTCCCGCAGTTCGAAACAGGGCGGCAGCAAAAATTTTAACGAACTGCGTTTTGAAGACAAAAAAGGCCATGAACAGATCTTTCTCAATGCCGAGCATGACATGGATCACCGCGTCGAGCACGATCACCGCGAGTGGGTCGGCAACAATCAGCACTTGGTCGTGAAGGCCTCACAGCATCAGCTTATCGAAGGCAACAAGCACGAACACATCAAAGCCGAGCACATTGAGAAGATCGGCGGCAAGGCTTCTCGTGAAGTCGCAGGCGACCACAAGGAAAAAATCGGCGGCAAGTTGTCACTGAAAGTCGGCGGCGCTCAGCACCAGACCATCGGCAGCGTCTACACCCTTCAGGCCGGCGACGAGGTCCATCTTAAGTCAGGATCGAAAATCATCATTGAGGGTGGCATGCAGGTTTCAATCAAAGGTCCGGGAGGCTTCGTGGACATCGGTCCCTCAGGCGTGACCATTCAGGGAATGATGGTCAAGATCAACAGCGGAGGCTCCGCAGGCTCCGGCACCGCCGCCTCCCCCGATTCTCCATCTTCCCCCAAAGATCCCGAAGTAGCCGACGATGGCAGCAAAGGAGGCAAACTGAAGTAAAGCGCCGTTAGGCGCGTAAGAAGTTGGCCCCACTCCTGACGCTGAAGTGAAGGATCTGATTGTGCCGAAAAGATTGGATTATTGGAGCTTTACTGAATGATGCATAAATAAAGGTCCTGTGGGGCTGAACCGCTGAAGTAGAGAGGCTCCAAGCCAGCGAAGCTGGCTTGATTCTTGTAGCCCACGGCGCAAGCCGTGGGTAGCAGAAGCGAAAATGAAATAACCCGCGAAGTGGGCGGCATACTTCTTCAGCAATTAGGACATTATTATTGTACGCGTCAATAACCCCTGCTGCGATCTCACAGATGGGTTGATTGCAGAGAGTTGAGGTTGGAGGACTGTATGTGTGTAGAACATCTACCTTACCGAGGCGAGTCTCCCAAGGACAATTTTGCTTTTCAGCGGTATCGAGATGAAATCGCTCGTGGTAAAAGCCTGCTTCAGCTTACGTCCATGGCTGCTGCGGTTACGCCTTGGGTTCGCCAGAACTGGTCTTCGAGAACTTTTACAAAGGTTGTCACGCCTGCTGGTGAATTTGATGATCTGATTTGCAACGTTTCTTATCACTTCCACAAACATGGGGCAAAACTCGGGAGTATTTCTAACATGACCCAAGTAGCTCGAGATTATTTTAAAACGCATCGGCACCTTGCGACCTTACGGCCCGACGGAACACTCGAACTCCCCGGTGGCCTTTTTGAGCTAGATGGACGAATAATTACTTGGTGGGATGAATTATGACAACAAAATGTCATTACTTGCTCTAATTGTAGCTGGGTTGCAGTTATAACAAAAAAACTGAGATCGGATGATGGGCACCAAAGTGAAGGTTAAATAAAGAGACAATGAGAACTCAGATACGAATAAGCTGGCTACTCACAATCGTGACCGTTGTGTTGCTTTGCTTGAGCGTTTCAGCCCAGGAATCGCTTATTCGCAAGGATGGTGAACCTCTCACGGATTTCTGCCAGAGAATACTACCGGCAGGGATGGAATTTGCTCATCCCCCGCTCCAGGTAAAGATTGGCCCCGTATCGAACAACATCGTTGTGCTGTTTCGTCTGACAGATAACACAAATGAGAATTTCACTGGGTGGGTACTCGTGCCGGATACGTCGAATGCTCATTCGTACACGAAATATGTGCTGCCGCCCATGTTTGAGGCGCCAGACAGTTTCTCAATTGAGATAAAGGCTGTTTTTGGCGCTCAACTTGCCAATCAGGCAGGGCGCGATTTAGTTGTTCTTTATGAATATCATCGCAATGGCCGCCCTCAGGATTCTGGTCATGCCTCGTATGTATATTACTGGACTGGCAAGGATTTTCAACTGCGAGATAAGCTTTGGGAAAAACTTGCGGGTCTGAGGACGGCGTCTGCAGTGCGGCAGAAATTGCGAACTCTTCCGCAACTCAAGTGACATTGAATATCTTAATTTTGGAAGAAAAATCTCATGGCAACATCCAAAATGGCGGGACCACTAAATCACTATAGGCATCGTTCAGTCTCGCATCATAGTGAAAGCCCAGCCAAGCGTCGTTCGCAGTTGGTCAGATCTAATCATCCGAGTACAATAGCCAGTTCTAGCGGCAATGGCATTCGTCCAACGCCTCTTTTCATAATTGAGCAGGCGATGCATCCTTGGTTTCCTTCATTGTTTCCACTGCCGCCGACGGTGGAAATGGCTCTTAATGCTGCTCTGCTCCTTCCTGCCCCTAATCCAACAGCACCTCAGATTGCGTATGCGGATTTTCAGAAGGTGGCAAAAGATCTTGATATTGAAGTGGCGGCCATCCAGGCTGTGGCGGAAGTTGAGGCGGGTCCCCGCAAAAGGGGTTTCGATAGCAAGGGACGTCCAATAATCTTGTTTGAAGGTCATAAATTTCACAAATACACTCACGGGCAATTCGATTTGAAATATCCGCAGTTGTCCTACCTTAAATGGACCAGCACATATTATGGTTTAGACCAATGGAATCGTATGTATCAAGCGATGATGTTGGATTACGAAGCAGCTTGGCAAGCAGCCTCTTGGGGAATATTTCAAAGTGATGGGATTTAATCATAGCGGTTCAGCTAGTGTCTCCGATTTTGTTAAAGCAATGTTTAAGTCTGAGGGTGAGCATTTGCGCGCTTTTGCAGCTTATTGCAAGGATCGGAACTTGATTTCAGCTTTGAAAAATAAAGATTGGGCAGCTTTTGCTGCAGGCTACAACGGTGCTGAATATGCGAAGAATAAATACGACATCAAGATGGAGCAAGCATATAAAAAATATTCCAAAGCCGCAGATCCATCGGTTGATATTCAGAATAAATAGCGATTTCAGGTACGCGGACACATTTGAGAAAGGAATCACGATGCCCCCAGCAGCCCGGTTAACTGACATGCACACCTGCCCCATGGTCACAGGCGTGGTACCCCACGTCGGTGGCCCGATCGCCGGGCCGTGCTCAACCAATGTAACCATCGGCGGGCTTCCCGCCGCTCGCGTCACCGATAAAGCTGTATGCGTCGGCCCCCCGGATATGATCGCCAAAGGCTCTCCTACAGTCCAGATCAACAACTTAATGGCGGCCCGCATCGGCGACAACACCGTCCACGGTGGCGTAATTGTCATGGGATTTCCCACGGTGATCATCGGCGAAATAGGAATGGGTGGTGCCCAGGGAGCTACATTGAAGGCCGCCGCCAAAAGTGGTGCGGCTTTCTGTGAGACTTGAAAGAAGTAATTGTGCCTCAGTTTGAGGCAATATGCCGATTTAACAAATGCTATATGCATTCACGAGACGTGTAACAGGCATGACTTTAGGCCCCCGGCAACATGCCGCTTTTGTGTTGCCGGGCAGAGTCGTGCCCAAAAAGCTTAGGAATTCTGAGCTTTGTTGAATGCTGGATAAGCGATGTCCTATAGAGCAGGAAGGCTGATGCCAAAGAATCCAAGCCAGCGAAGCTGGCGAAATTCTTCTAGCCCACAGCGCAAGCTGTTGGGTAGAGAAGAAATCAAGAGCACAGAGCCCGCGAAGCGGGCGGAATATTCCTGTTCGAACAGGACATTATTCATGCAAGCGTCAATAGCCCGTGCGACTGCTTCGTTTCTAGTAAGCGTGTACTTACACCAATAATTAAACTGGCATAAACGAAACATGAAAGTCACACTCGAAAACGAAACCGGAAAGATCGGAGCAAAAGTAGTCATCTCCTCCGGTGAACTCCTGCGCATCGGTAGGAATGCTCCTGCGGAACTCACTGGTGGTGAAGACCGCTTCATGTCCGGCTCCCATTTCCTGATCGAATGCAACCAGAACCGCTGCCGCGTCGCCGACATGGGCAGCCGCAATGGGACTTTGGTAAATGGCAACCAGATCAAAGAAGCCGTTCTCCGCCACGGCGACCTCATCTTCGCCGGCCAGTCCCGTTTCCGCGTATGTATAGAAGATAACCCGTCAGTTCCCCAACCTGAACCGGTGCCAGATGCAACAGCCGCTCTTGCCAATGAAACTCTCGTCTTAAACGACAAACCAAAAGACTTGCGCGAAGTACTCTCCCCGCCGCCCGGAGAACACCTCTACGCCATTCTCGACGCCGCCCGCGACGACCGCGTCCTCGAAGTCCTGCACAATTCCCAAGAGCGTTATCAATCCCTCTACGAAGGCCAGCAAGGCGAAGACCTCGCCAACTTCGCTCCGTATTTGGTGGAAATTCCCAAAGATTCCCCGCTCCTGGACACCTTACTCAAAGAAGGCTGGGGAAACAGTTGGGGCATCTACCTCACCAGCGTCAAGCCCTTTGAAGGAGTCCGCAAACACTTCCGCCACTTCCTCCTGGTCGAAACCGAAGATGGAAAACTCTTGTATTTCCGCTTCTATGATCCGCGGGTATTACGCGCTTTTCTCCCAACTTGTAACTCAGACGAGAGCAGTGAATTTTTCGGGCCGATCCACGACATACTGACTGAAGAGAGCAATGTCACAAATCTTCTAAGCTTTTCTACAGGTGAGCATCTTGTTCCTAGACAAATCACGTTGTCAGCAGTCCAGAATCCAGAAGGTTGAGTATTGCTTATACAGAATCAGACATCAAAAAAACATAGCTGATGATGGTGGTGCATAATACCGCCTCATCGCGCCAGAAAAGGAAAAAGATAAGTGAAGGTTCGCAAAGAGCAGACTGAAACTCTTCAGCAGGCTGCAGATCGCGATTACGCAATGCGGCTGTTGTATTTTTTGCAAGACCAATTCCCAGATGCTGCTGAGCACGAGCAAGCGACATTGCGCGAAGGCATACGAGGGCAGATTGCGAAAGCTCGCAGTTATGGGTTTCTTACTGAACGGCAGATTGCCGCCTATGTGATATCTGCATGGTTGCTCGGCGAGGATTTTGACCACGAGTTCCCGGCTGTACAGCAAATCTTGCGACCGGGTCTTACCCCGGTCGAAAAAAGTACCCAACTCGAGCAGTTTACCCGGGACATTTTCGACCAACTGAAACGGAGCGTCTGATGTTCGGAGGAGGGGCATTTAAAGCCGCTTGGAACATGGCGACTAGCGCTGCCAAATCAATAGCGGCCGGTATTGCGACTGGCGTGCAGATAGCAGTCGAAGCCGTGCAGGCCGTTGGAACAACGACAGTTCAAGCTGCAAAGTCTACTGCGCATATCACCTTAGAGGCTGAACAATGGGCTCAAACGCAAACTATTCGTGCAGCCAAATGGGCGGAAAAGGAAAGTGTCGCGGCGGCTCGCGCATCTACCCGCGCCGCCGAACATGCCTACAAAGCTGCTAGGACTGTATTCACTGATGTTGTAGCAGGAACCATCTATGTCGCCTGCGCTGTTGAAAATGAGTTGGCCAAGGATCTCGCGGCCGAGGCTGCCCAGTTGCTCTCCAGTCCGCAATTGAAACCCGTGCAGGATGTGATTCTCGGCAAGGCACCGAAGAACCTGCCCCATGATGGAGAGACCGTGGGTAAGGGGTGCAAGGAGATGGGACCGGGTTCTGGTGGTGTTGTTCCTCAATGTCCAAATGGTAAGCCTCGGATCAGCGGCAAGTTAACATATGTGAACGGCATCATGACCAGCTATCCAATGGGCGATCCAAAAGCTGATCAGAAGGATGGCATCTGTAAGACCATGCAGAAACTGGCCAATGCCACCTGCGCCGAGATTGTCGGAGTCTACAATGCTACGGGAGGTATGCGCGCCGATATCGGTGAATGCTTGACCAACATCGCCAAAAATAGCGATACTCCTGCCGTCGATACATTGCAGGAATCGATGTATGATGCCCTCACGAAAAATCCGCCCCAAGAAATGACTATTTATGCGCATAGTCAAGGTGGCTTGATCACTCAGGAGGCTCTGGCTGATCTTAAGAATCGCCTTAGAACCGAAGTTGGCCTTCCTAACGCTTTGGAACTGATGCACCATCTTTCTATCAAAAGTTTTGGAACTGCGGAGCAGGGGTGGCCCTCAGGACCGAACTATGAGCAGTTCACAAACTATTCAGACCCGGTGCCGGGCGTCATCGCTGGCGCACAGGAGAACTATCCGGATGCAACATTTCGCGACAACGCTTTGGTTCCGGCAGCCCAGCGGCACTATTTTGTCAGTCCACATGTTAGCCCCATCGACTCACACAGTATGGATAATGTTTACATCAATGAAATGGTGAATGTTCATGGGCAACCGAATTGTTGTGGTTAGGCTGATGTTTCTCATTATGGCCCTTATGCCATGGACAGCGATTCAGGGCTGCGCGGAGGAGAGAAAAATCATGGATTCTACGACAGCATACAAACTAGTTAGTGATTGGGGCCGCGCCGAAAGAGAAGACTCCAGTGGAATCCAACGGCAGCCGAATGGCAGCTTTTACGGTAAAGTGGCAAATCTTGGCTTTGAATTTCAAGGCCCAACCGGAAACCTAATCGTACGCGGGCGCATCATGCCCGATGCTGCTTCACTCCTTAAATATAAGGATATTATGCAGGAATTGGATCGAATCGCCGTCCAGCAGCCTGAAAGAGTGAGTGGCGCCCGGTTCGAACTTGTTCACATGCCGTGGGATAGAAGTGATCAGCCAACGCTGTATCTGCGTAAGGATTATCATTCCGCCACTGAAGGAGAGGTAAAGATCTTCGATCAATGGCGGAAGCTTCGGGAAACAGCTTACCTCTGGCATCGAACATACTACGGCGAAGCCGTTGATCCCATCGTCCAGCGCCGATTACAGAGTAAGTGATCAGATACTAGACGCCGCAGAACCGATCAGCGTTCATGTCCAATTTTTGCGAGAATTCAGCCCCAGCTTCTTCTTGACATAGTAATAGTTCTAATATATTCTTATTCCGCCATGAAGCAGACTGACCGCCACCAGCTCATCTCCGATGTCGCCCAGTTCATCCGCCGTTATGTCGTCTGCTCGGACGATCAGCTCACCGTCCTTGCCCTCTGGGTCCTCAGCGGATATTTCCGTTGGTACGGAGTCTTTTCCTTTGCTGCCTGCCTCAATATCTATTCAGCGGAGCCTCAGTCGGGTAAAACCGTCTTGCTCAAGACGCTCGAGCACCTCGCTTACAATAGCTGGTATACCAGCGGTGCCGGCCCGCGCGTTCTGCTCACCAAGAGGCAATGCTTTGGCGGCACCCTGCTGCTCGACGATCGCCACGTCACCTTCAGCTCTTCTGAAAGGCAGGCGGTGGTTGCCTATCTCAATGCCGGCGCGACCGAGCACGGCTGGTATGGTTACCTGCATCCTGAGGGAGACGACGGCGTCACCGACCACCGTTGCTTCGTGCCCAAAGCCTTTGCCGGGCAGGGCCCGATGCCGCCTTCGCTCGCCAGTCGCTGCATCCCCATCAATTTGGAACGCAGCAGGCCTTCAGACCCATCGAGCGTCTCCGCTGGGAACCTGCCTCCGATATCTCTGAGAAGATAGTGGATCGTCTGGAACTCTGGGCTCAGCAAGACCGTGAAAACCTTCGCCCCCATGCCCAGCACGCGCCTGTCGCTATGCCCTCCGGCCTCACGCCTCACCAGCAGCACTGTGTCGAGCCGCTGGTTCACATTGCCGATTTCATCGGCGATCCCTGGCCCGAAAGGATCCGCTCCGCCATAACTCACATCTTTGCCGCCGATATCTGTGACAATTACTCCACCGTCACCCCGTTGCTCTCCGACATACGCGACTTCTTCGCCACCAAAGGCAATCCCGAATTCATGCTCACCCGCGATCTCCTCGCACACCTCCACAGCCTCGAAGAGCGCTCTTGGAAGAACTGGAAGAGCGGACGCGCCATGACGCCCCATGCCCTCGCCCACGAACTTCGTCCTCTACATATCCATAGCTGCCTTGACTGGAACAGCGCAGAGCCAGCTCGAGGCTACCGCTATGAAACTTTTCTCGCGGCCTGGGATCTCTACCTGCCCGCCCCCGGGCACTCTGCCATAAGCTCGACAGAAAAACTTGTTACGGAGGCTCTCCCTTCGGCCACTCCCGAGATGCCAGACCTAACACTTCCAAGCGTTAGGAATTCGCAAAGCGTTAGGGAAATCTCCATATTGGCGTGAGGTCTAACACTCTAACGCTCTAACGCTTGATTTGCGCCGTGCGGAACTCGCGCCAGGCAAGCTAACCGTATTGCGGAGTTGAAGGAAAACTAGCTCTGACCGTGTGAAAGCTGGAAGCATAACACTGTCCACCAGTCACTCATACGCTTTGCCGATTCAGGAAGGGAAATAGTTGCAGTACCAAAAACTTAGGTTGGTTGCGAGGGGTGGATTTCTACCTTTACGACGCACCGACTGATGGCCAGGGACGGAATCGAGCCGCCTGCATCAAAATTGGGACTTTTTTAGATCCAGATGCTGCTAAACGATCTGGCTCAAGACTTTCAGAATCGATCGTCAAACACGCGTATGTAAACGTACGGTCGATTATGCGAATGGCACAGAGATTGAAGTTTATTGCGGAGAACCCGGCGAGGACACCAGAATGCCGAAACACGAGCTGTAAGCCGGCCCACAATGAAGCCAGAACAAATTGTCACACTGATCGATTCGATCAGTGACCCGCACGGTTTGTGCTTGATCAGCATTGGCCTGTTTTGTGCCACTCGCACGAGTGAAACCTTCGGTCTGCAGTGGAAATCCTATTGCGGAGATAAATTGATCATTCAAGGCACCGCCTATGAAGGAAAGCTGTTCCCGGGCAAAGTGAAGACGAATGCCAGTTGGAATGCAGTGCCAATTCCTGAAGACATTCGGCCAATCATTGCCGCCTGGAAGCAAGTGTGCCCGGATACTTCTCCAGAAGCGCTTATGTTCCCCACATCAGGGCGCAACGGGGATGTACCGCGGCATGCCAAGAATTTCCTGAAGTGGCGGATTCACCCCATCGCCGACAAGCTTGGTATCCCAAGAAAACCCATTACTTTTCAAGTGATGCGGCGCACGGTGGAACGGATTTACAGAAACACGGAACCATGAAGGATGCCCAGCAGATCCTGAGACACGCGAACATCCAAACCACAGCTAATGTCTATATGCAGCAGATACCGACAAGCGTGATGGAGGCGATCAACTCGCGTACTCGGGCAATTCTCGCAAGCCGGAAGCCGATTCCGGAAGAAATCTCCAATGCAATGGGCTCCAATGAGCTCCAGTTGGAAAATGAGGTTTCAGTAAGTGCCTGAAAAGAATTGGCTCCTCAGGTAGGACTCGAATGTACGTTCAAACGTACATTCAACAACATACAGGGCCACGGATGGCATAAAAGTATATGAAAGGCGATGTTAAACCTGGAAACGGATTGCAAACGGATTGCAACTGTTTTGATGTTTTCAAAGCTGACCTCCCGTTCAGAGCAAAGAAAATGGAGGGATTGGATGGTGAATCTAGTCGAGATCGAACCGACGACTTCTTTCATGCATGGAAACACCCTAGTGGGCCGTTGTTAATGGCAAAGGACTTATGGACCCGTATAGTCGGAAAAAACGGCAAAATCGATGCTATTTGATACCAAATTGATAGGGAGCTTTGGCGAAAGTCCTCGGGCTGACCTGTGGGGATCAACTCCTTCTAATTTGAGAGTTGCTGAGGATCAATAAGCTAAATCTGCCGGTGCTTCATCATCAACAATTTCAAGTTCGGGATTGAGGCTTTCGCGACTGTCGCAACTTCTGTGTCTGCGTTTGGACTGCCCACAGACACACTGGTGAATTGTCCGCGTTACGTGGTTGCGCCAACGTCGTCTGGTGCAGCGTCCTGGCCCGAACCGGAAAAATGCGGTCGCGCAGGAACACCAGATTGCGGAAAAGATTTCAGAACTGCTTGTTGAAGAAGTCTGAGTTCCACTTCTTTTCCTGCCGTCTTCATTCACAATCAAATCCTTCACACTTGGCGGTAGGATCTGAAGCGACTTCAGGAATTCGATTACACAGTCTTGTTCATGCGGAGTCATCTCCTGAAAGGCAAGCCGGCTCTGGAGCGCTTCACCAGAATGGGCCAACACCGCTTCCCGCATTGTGGTGTACATACCGTGATGTCCATAGGAATGCTGAACGTGGCCTTCATGGCGAAAGACCTTTCGCTTCCTGCGGACGACATCTACTCACGGACGATATTGTCTGAAGTCCGAAATAACTTGGGCACCGACCTGTTGGTGCTGGGTTCGTTTGCCGTTTGGGGAGAGAAGGGCGACCAGAAAATACGCATTGATCTGAGGATTGTCAATGCAACCTCAGGTGAAACCCTCGGTTCGCGGTCCGAGACCTCCAGCGCAAAGCACCTTCTTGACTTCGTCGGCAGCCTTGGATCCCAACTCAGGGAGGAACTGCGGCTAAGCCAATTGTCGCCAGCCCAAGTCAAGGAAGCCAGAGGTATGGTTCCAAAAGAGTCCTCGGTGGCACCTCTCTACATTGAGGCCATTGAGAGATTGCATCAGTTCGATCGGGAGCCGCGCAGCTCCTCGAACGCGCCATGCGGGCCGAACCTGACTATGCCATGGCGCACGTCGCCCTGGCCACAGCCTGGTCCGCATTGGGATACGAGAATAAGGCCAGGGCAGAGGCAGGAAAGCGACTGCGCTGGCATCAGAATTACCTCGCGAATAATCCCTGTGGATTACCGCGACATATCGTGCCTTGGACAAAGATTGGGACAAAGCCCTCCAGCTCTATAACACTCTATGGACCTTCGATCCTGAAAACCCTAAGTATGGCATTGAACTCGCTCGCACTCAGAGTTCTGCCGGAAAACCGTCCGATGCGCTGCTCACGCTCAAGAAGCTTCGCACGATAACACACTCGGACTATCCCGGCATTGATCTCGCTGAAGCCTCAGCGGAGGAGGCCCTGGGCGATTTTCCTGCTGAACAGGCTGCAGCAGACGTGCCTTGGTCACGGGAAAACAGAGAGGTTCAACGTTTGATTGCTCAGGCACTTCTGATGAAGGGGTGGGTACAATGCGGCCCATCAACACATTTATTCCCAAATTTCGTGACGCACTGTCCGCAATTCAAGCCGGCGCGATGGGCGAGGCCTTTGATGATCTTGTTCCCGTCTTTTTGCGGGCGATTCCTGGAGTTTGGAAAAACCAGTTGCGACGGCATAGCGTTGCGAGCCTGCTTCTGCTCAAGCAATCGCTCAATCAGTGGCATGGGCAGAGGTACCGCGCGTTCCTCCCAGCTTTTGGGTACGAACCGCAGTGCCGGCTTCGCAGTGACTCGAACGATGTAGTTGCGAAAATCGACATCCCGCCAGCAGACACATTGGAATTCACGATCGCGGAAGCCCGAAGCCAGCAGGAACATGATGATCAGCCACTCGTCTTCACTGGCGTGTTGCAGCAATACCAGGATCTCTTCCGGTTCATACACAGGGCGGATTGCCTCAACGAATTTCGGCCTGTCACTCTTCTCGGCCAGACCGGTCCGGCCAAATCTCTTAAAGAACTGCAAAACCACGTTTAAGTTATCGTGCGCGGTGCGTCCCGAAAGTTGAGATTCCAAACAATGGGCGATAAATGCGCGCATGTCCGCGCGTGTGACTTCATCCACGAACACCTTTTTGCAGGATTGCTGAAATCTTTCGAGAATGTTCCGATAAGCGTTCCAGGTCGTGTGCCGCCGGTTCAGGGATACGAATTTCAGGAATTCGTCACGTGCCTCTGTTATGGTGAGCCGCTCAGGGGGCGGCTGTCTCAGCTCCAGCCACTTTTGTCGGGCTGCGGTCTCCACGTTCTGACCAGCAGGGACAACGCGTGAGCGCACCTTGCCGCTCTCACGCCATTGCAGAAAATACGAGCCTTCGGGATGATATTCCGGTTGGCCATTCACTCGCACGTAATCGAGGACCAGGTGGCCATCTCTTCTAACAACCGGCCTGAAGCTCCACCTGTCGAGTTTCACCTGCTTGACGATATTCACTTGGCCGCTTGTTCTGCTGTTCGACATTATGGCGTGTCAGGTCACTCAAGCTAACAGTCATTGGGCAATCGGCTGAATACTGAAAGCCAGAAAAAACAAGAAAGTCAGAAAAGATTTACCGACAGCGGGGAGTTACTACTTTAGAAACGAAACGCATCAGATTTGGAAACTCTGGAACCCGTGGGAATAGGATTTGGATGAGCTAAAGAGGGCTGCTTTAGAGGGTTGGTTAAGCTATTGAAAATAAAGGACTCTGAATTTTAAGCCGTGACAGGGCAGCGTTCTAACTGCCGTGTTACACGTCCCAAACGCGTGGATAGTAGCACTACTTGTGGATTAACCACTCTGTTATCACGATCCTAAGAACACGGCTCTTCCCTTTCACCTCCTTCGCCCACTTGCCGAAACACACTCGAGTTCGTCAATACTTCATTTCAGAATGATCGGCAGCCTATTGGAACAGATTCTCAATTCGGTTTACGCTCAATCGAGTCCTGGCGTTGCGCGGGTCTCTGCTTGAGTTCGTTCATGGTGATGTACATGACTCCCGTGATTAGTTCCACGTTTTTTTCTGGAAACACCCTCGCCACCGGTTGAAGGCCCTGCAACTCTTGCCAGTAATCGTCCGACGCTGGTGGCCGGAAGTCAGCGTTATCTCCCTTGCCATCTGGATTCATAAATCCATCCTCTCGGACGAGATCGAAGAATTGTTGCTTACATCTCTCATTAGGGAAAGAAAACCAAAGCTCGTAACACGGCATATCCGGATCCCCGATCTGCGCTACAAGCCTCGTATCGGTGTACCAGGCGAAAGCAGCGGCCCTGCCCACCCAATTCAGGTAGGCTAACCTGTGTTCCTCGGGAGCAAAATCTGGAAGCAAGATGAGCACGACTAGCCAGTCCTTATCATCTTGCCAGGCAACCGAAAGCGATTGATTGCAAGTATTCAAAGCTGACCTCCTCTCTCAATGGCGTTCTTGTGAGAACGGCACCTTTTTAAGCTGGCTTTGGAATTCGCGCAAATCCCTATGTGTGGAATTGCTAGCAACTTTCCAGAAGTGAAAAGGGCGGTATGTTGACAGCTCGCCATTTCTCGAAGGGAATAAAGGACTTTGAACAATTTCGATCAGTTCCCAGTTTCTTACATCATTGCAAGAACGTTGCAAATTGTTGCATGCCTTGAATTTTTTGTCTGAGCCTCCCGTTTATCAACTACTTAGTGCCCTTTTTAGTAAGATCATATGGACTGTAGGACGCTAGTCCAGTAGTGATTGAGCGCTCTGCAGCGTTCCGCGCCGCAATGCGCGTTCCTTTAGCATCACGAAGAACACCGGCACTAGTGGGCGTGATGATTACATCAACGATCCACGTGATGATCTTATCGGCGCGGCGTCGCGCAACTTGCGGGCGCCTTCTCGGCAACTCTGTTGTTTCGCTGGCTGGTTCCGACTCTGCAGGCTCGGGCGCACGAAGTCGTGATGCCGCATTCGTCTCCCCCAGAAAGCTAGCTAGTTCATCAAGCGGTTTGAGATCGGCCCCTGGTCAATGCTTCCTCATCTGCTCGTGGTAAAGGGGCGTACAGAATGGGCTCCGAGCGATTGAACCGCTAAGTCCGTGCGAAGAGTGAAACGTCATGTGTGCCATAACTGTGCCATACCGCGTGAGCCGATATGCGTTTTTATGGGCTTTTTTGACACCTTCACAAAGTCCTTCCGTGCGGGCTTGATTCTGGGTAAGTTATTGAAAAGAATGGTGAGCGCGGAAGGAATCGAACCTTCAACCTACTGATTAAGAGTCAGTAGGTTGAAGAAAGAACGACTCATTGAAAACACACGAGTTATCGCTTCCTTGCCTTCTTCTTGAAAGCCTCCTTTTTAAATGCCTCCTCTTTCAAACGGGTAGCCAATACTCGTGGCATGTCTGTAAGCTTTTGACAACGCCTGATTTCGGCATCGTCGGAGAGATCAGGCTTTTTAGCCCCTTCCCGCCGTTTCCTCTCTGTTTCTAAGGCACCTGTAACCCTCGACAGAGCCTCATTACGTTCCTGATCTGAAACGGTTTCATCCTCGGGTTCCTCATCTGGCAGAGCTTCATTAACTTCGAAGAGAGTCTTGCTATACACCGGGTATAAGCGTGTGGTCAGGAATTCTACCGTGTCCTCTCCAAACGATTCCAATTCAACGGGAACAGGCTGATCCAAGTACTGCGCTTCCTTATGCAATGCAAAGTGCGCCATGAACTTACGGACCGGAAACAGATCCGCAACATCCGCGTTCCCCTCTTCATCGAGTCGCTCAATTGCATCTTCCTTCGAAGCAGCATCTACGACTGAAAAGTTGCCATTCGGCCAGCGGCAAATATAAATCGACATATGGATTCCCCTTTCGCAACCGAATTTATGCGCGTTGATAGATTCACGCAAATCCCTATGTACTGAATTCCCCCAAACAATGGATCGCTATGCCATTTAGATGATTATTGGCCCAGTCAAATGGCTGTAAGAAGCAGAGCAAAAGAATAGCCGGCTTTCGGAAGATGCCGAAACAGCACTATTTCCGCTAAATTTGGCTATGCATGTCCGATGTAAATTGTTGCAACGGATCAAGAGCAGAGATAACTGCAGAGGACGAGGCATGTGCTAGGAAGGAATCTGTCTGACCCGAATATCACTGGGCAGGATTCCTTATTCGAATCTGAACAACTTTTGCAAATTGTTGCAACAGATCAAGAGTCAGAGATAACTGCAGGATTCCATTCGAATCTGAATATCTTTTGCAAATTTTGCAGCGAACCAAGCGCCCGAGATAACTGCAGAGGAGAACCGGCAAAGAAAGCCGCACAGCGGGTATGGTATATAAGGATCTGTCCGAGTTCTCATTAGCGCCTACCTCTGGGGCATATCCATGCAGCCAGCCAGTTTGCGTCGAGTTATTGAAAGCACCGACCAATCGGATCCAGCGATTCGCAGGCTTTCAGGATTAACCGGGACTGGCTGTTATCGGCAGTACCGACAACAGGCGCAAACAGCGGTACGTTCCCTAAGAATCCCGGAAAGCGTTGGATAGAGGGTACATCGCCGTTCCCGAAGAGGCATGGTAGCTGACAGACAAACTAACTGGAGGATCACGCTCCGACTGCTCTTGCTCTGCTCTACTAGGTTCTCCGTTACGAATACCAGACTGAATTGCAATAATTTTCGATGAACGTTCATGTCAGGAGAATGCTTTAAGTCTTTTAAAACGGTTATCTGTGCCGAGAACATGCCAATCGGGCGCACCGCTGTTCGGGCGATATGCGGCTTTAAGCTAACGAATATCGATACAAATCAGTACAAGTGCATTTGCCCGAGTTTCTGGCCTGTTTTACACATGCCTCGGAAAGGATTCCCCAGATATGAGAGTGCTTAGAAGGCCGGATTCTTACGATTCTGAGACTGAACAAGGAAACGGAGAAGAGGCATCGTTAGCAAAACGCAACATGAATTCACCTCGGTCGGTGAAAAGCATCCGCCTTGAAAAACCACCGAGTTCGACTTTTAGTGAAGTTCCCCTATCTGAATATCACAATTTGTCCGTCAGTGAATGGCTTACCACAAATGAAGCCGCAGCCTACCTTAAAGTCAAAGCTCGAACTCTTTTGCAATGGGCACGTCAGGGAAAAATAAAAGGCTACACACTCTCCGGCGTGAAACGTCACGTCTGGCGATTTCGGAAGGTCGATCTTGATGGTACGCTAGAAGTGCCATCCGTGCGCTCTGAAGGAAGGACGGTTTAATGAAAAGAGCAGCACGGTTTAAAACTGGAAGTGTAGTTTTAGATAAAAGACGCAAGACCTGGTATTTCCTCTGGTGGCAAGACGGTAAGCGACGCTCGAAAGTGATCGGCACGCTCCGCGAATTCAAAACAAAGAGTGCCGCGCAGCGGGCAGCGCAAGCTTTCCAAAAGTCATTGGAAATCCCACAGACAACTGCCGAGATTGATACCCTTGGAGCGCTCGTGGAACGTTACAAGTCAGAGAGATTGCCTACGCGCAAGTCAACGGCACGGGTGTATCGGTCCTGGCTTGACAACTATGTCGTGCCGAAGTGGGGAGCCAAGCCAGTTTCTGCTATTCAGCCGCGTGAAATCGAATTGTGGCTGAAGCACCTGGAGTTGGCACAAAAGAGCAAGGCACACATCAGAAATATGTTGCATGTCTTGCTGGAGTTTGCGATGTGGTGCGGCGTTATTGACATTGCGCGCAACCCGATTGATCTGGTGGTCGTGAGAGGAGCAAGCAAGCGTGTTCGGTCTCCTCGCAGGCTGACCGTTGAGCAGTTCGGGAAACTTTGCATGCAGTTGAAGGAGCCATTCAAGACCATGGCCATTGTCAGTGTCTGCTTTGGCCTGCGCATCAGCGAATGCTTGGCACTGCAATGGGCTGACGTGGATTGGCTGAATGCGACTCTTCGAATCGAGCGCGGCATTGTGGAAAGAAACGTCGACGATGTAAAGACCGATAATTCTCACAAGTCGTTCAGGATCGCTGTTGAACTGCTTGATCGGCTGAAGACCTGGAAACAGATGACCAAGTTCTCCTCCGATGGAAACTGGATCTTTGCCAGCCCGTTGAAGTTGGGCCGGTTGCCATATTCCTACACGGGAGTATGGCGCGAACTGAACCGTGCTGCGGCGGCTGCAAAGATCGGGCATATGGGTACGCATGCATTTCGGCATACGTATCGCTCCTGGCTGGATGCCGTTGGGACGTCGGTTGCCGTTCAGCAAAAGTTAATGAGGCACGCCGACATTCGCACCACCATGAACATCTATGGAGACGTGGTTACGGATGAGATGGTGGAGGCAAATAGCAAGGTGGCGGGACTCGCCTTGAAGTCGGTCAATTAACGGATTGCAAACGGATTGCGGAGCCTTGTAAGTTGTTGAAAAAATGGCTCCTCAGGTAGGACTCGAACCTACAACCCTCCGGTTAACAGTTGCGGAGACGGCATCAAGACGGATTGCGACGAATAGCTATGTACTTGAAAATCCGGACAAATAGCAGCCCGCCGTATGCGACCAATTATGGCGGGTTCTGATTTACAGGGGGCACAAAAGGGGGCACAGTCCACCGGGCCAGCATCCACCCCTTAAAAGGGCTTGTGAATCCCCCGCAGCCGTCCGCCAGCACAGCCTTATGCTTTCAAGACATGAGGGGGATAATAACGGTGGTCGGTAGGGTGTGGACTGGATGGGATAATCCGAGAACAAAATTTTTCCGATGCAGCAGATTAACCTTACAGCGGGTGTTGTATCAACTCCGTGAAAGCGCATCGAGAAACTCATTGTTCTCCCATGCGATTTTTACCAAGTTAATGATCTCAGTTTTTGTTAGCTGAATTGTTATGAAATAGTCTCCCCTCATGCTAAGACCTTTTGCCCCGGTCTGCATCAGCACTCCATCATTCTCCGCTCGGATCAAAACATTTCCTTCCAACTCCCACCAATGCACACCGTCATGGTTTGATGGTCTGATTTCGGCGATATTACACTTTACTAACGAGTGCGGATTATCACTGATTCTGTTGCTCTGCCACTGGCTTCGCCAGCTTTTGCATTTAATCTCCATGCGTCCTCCGTGCCTATGCACCAACAGCCCTTGCCCGAACAAAAGTTATTACTGATCTCCCATACCTTTCAAAAGCAACTCGAAACTTAGTGTGGCCACATTGACATAGCAACGCCCACGCGCAAGCTGAAGATTATCGCGGCCAACCTGAGAATAAAGTTTTCGGGAAGTGCTATCGAAATACTGGCAGGCATCACCTAGCTTTTTTATTCCTTCATCGCTTGTTTTCCACGGAGGGGCGAGATTTTTGGGAAAACCGTCCCTCTCACAGCGTAGGAATTGCTCAGCGCGTATCAATTTTGCCAAGTCATCCCGCTCACCTCTCTGAGGGAGCAGCATTGCACATTCTGGGCGTTTCGGCTGTATCTCTGGCTGGTTTACCGTTGACATTCCGGTTCTCTGGGAAGTCCCCACACTGTCAAGGCGAGTTGCAGTTATGCAGACCACAATCAGTATCAAGCTCGTAATTCCGACGCTCATATGTTTTCTTGCTCGAAATTTATGAATGTGCCTTAAAACCAGATGTGCCTTTTAACCGACGCGCAGATTATAGACCCGGATGGCCGAACACGTACAGGCGCGATTCGGGAAGAAACTGCGGGCACTGCGGAAGAGGCAGGGCTGGACGCAGGAAACCCTTGCCCATAAATTGGGCCTTGATCGCACCTATCTGTCTGACGTTGAGAATGGCCGGATGAATGTCTCTCTGGTGAATCTTGAGATTATCGCGCAGGGTTTCGGCAAAAGCCTCTCACAACTTCTATCCGGTGTGTAAGTAGAATCCTGCTTGCCTCTTGACATGTCCAAAGCTATCTAGGAGACTACTCCCAGAATGTCTAAACTTTCCAGTGAGCAAGTTGCGAAGAAATTAGGCATCAGTAAGTCTTCTCTCAGCCGCTACATCCTTATGGGTAAAGTCCCTGCGCCACCGGAAACGATGGCGGGTGGAATCCGTCTGCGGCTGTGGAGTGATGCAGATATAGAACGAGTGCGGGCCTTGCTGCCAAAAATCGCTAATGGTCGCAAAACCCGCTACTCAAAACTGAAGAAACAGAAACCAGCACCCAAAAGGTCGAAACCTTAACAGCGGGTAACGCCCGATGCTGTCAACATCGAGCGCACCCTAACCAAGTCACCTGACAGACAGGCAACATGGCTACTAAAAAGTTAAATGCTGCATCCATTGGGCGCAACTCTGCTGCCCGAGCCACCACCCCTTCAACCCCTCTCCTCACGGAAGAGGGAGACGAACCAATCAGGCCCATCCAACTTCAACCCGTAGAATCCAGCGTCTATCAACTGCTGTATGAGCTGAACGCCGGGTTCGAGAATGTCATCCGCCACTTTGCTGCCTTAGAGCGGGTGGAATACCTCTGGGATGACAAGTTGAACGCAACCCGGAACGTGATTTGCCGCGCTCAGGCGGAAATCAACTTTCATGTACTGGAACCCATCTCCGAACGGGAGCTAAGCAACTCCACATGGTATGACCGTCTCTGCTTAGAGTGGGAACGGGAGTCCAGAGACCCAGACGACGTTCTCATTGAGGCAGAGCGAATCAAGCAGCAACAGGGACTCAGCGGGAGCAAGGCAGGCAGCAAACCCGCCGGGTAATTCCGCACTCACCACAATTCCACACGCCGGGGGGCACTCCAATGTGCCCCTTTTTTCATGCTCACGCAACTTGAATAATTACCGGAAATCAAATGTAAGTGGCTGATTTTGCAAGGGGATGCGGTTAGACTGCGGTTTGATTTCGGGTTGATGAAATCAAAATATTGTGTGGGTTCTCAATCACTTACTTGATTTGAACGTCACTTTTCAGGATGCGCTTTTCATGCTCATTGCGCGGAAGGAAACCAGCCCATAGGATCAACGTTACAAGCGCCTAGAGTAGGGCGAAAGCCGGGGCGATAGCAGCCCATTTTCAGGTGGATGGCCCAAAGATGCTCATTCTGTGTCACAGGGGGAGTTGAGCATCTATGGACGGCAAAGAGCATTGCCACTGACCATTTTGTCCGAATCCTGCCCTCGTTCGAGCAACGTTAATTTCCTCCGAAGCTCTACGCAGAGTAGCTAGACTAAATCCAGCTTTCGTAGCTGCCTCGTCAACATCGTTACTGGATAGAGGGCCATCTGCAAGCAGTTCTGACAACCACTTCTTAGCTTTCTCTAGCTTTGTTTCACGATTTGGTACGGCAGGCCGCAATGCGTCCTCAAGGTTTACTTTAATGGGTTGGGATTCCCAAACCACACGAGGGCCAGAATCCGTCTCCTGAATGGAGTAGGCCACACCGTCGGGTGTGGGGCCAATGTTGCATTTCAGTGGCAGCATGAAATTGCGCTGAGGGTTATTTCGATCTTTAAGGAACATCCAAGCGATACGGACTGCTGCAATGTAAGCAATCGAACCACCTGCCCGATACATCGCGGATTTTTCCTCTGCTTTATTCATGTGCTTAATACAGACAATCGCCACGCCATACTTAGCAGCAAGTTCCGCGAGTGGAGCAAGGATGCTGCGTACATCCTCATCCTTGTTACCATCAACACCACCCATATAGGCACTCAGGGGATCAATGATTACCAGTTTCGTCTGGGGATGACGGTTGAGGGCTTCAGCGATTTGAGCAATGTCCTGTGTGAGTCGGAACATTCGTTCGCGCTGGGTCCCATTGTCTGATGTGCGGACACTCTTTAGATAATGGATGCGGGCCGTGTCTGCCTTAACCGAATCCAGGCGGGGCCGAATTGTGTCTGCTGGGTCATCTTCCGCACTCAATAGAATCACGTCTCCACAACTCGTGACCTCATTGCTACCTGTACTAACACGTGCAGCCAGATCAAGCGCAACAAAACTCTTGCCAATGCCGGGATCACCTACAAACATCGTAAGTTTGCCCAATGGGACACGATTAGGCCACAGCCAACGCACCTTTGTAGGGGCAACATCAGAAAGAGTTATCAAGACGGGTTCTGTTGTTGCGATCATTGCCGTGTCTCCCGCACTGGAATCCGTGACTGCTCAATCATGCGTTCTAAGTCAGTCTCAGCAATCCGCACTGACCTGCCGACTTTGTAAAAGGAGACTTTCCTGTGTAGTACCCAAGCCCTCCATGTGCTTTCTTTGTGTCCAGTCAGTTCCGAGCATTCGCGTAATGTCAATAATTTCAAAGTAGCCATAAACAACTCCTCTTCACTGGCAGCAATGTTCTTTGCTGCACATAGATATGGATTAAGCAGGAATAGAGAGATATTCAGGCGGGATTTTTCTCTCTGAGAGAAAACAGGTGAGTGATTTTCTCGCTAGGCGTGAATCATCTAGATTGCTGTGCTTTCAGGTAAGACTTGGCAGCTTGCCGTGTGCGATCAGCACATTTTTTAGTACAACGGTGTCTTGCGTCATTCTGTTTCAGGGGACAAACCCGCATTGCAATTTGCAGCCAACTTATGCGTGAGTGTTTCTCATGGAGTTTGGCTGCCGCGAATCCTACATTCTGAACTTCGGCATCCATCGGTCGCCCCCGCAGGGGTTCTGCAAATCCAGCGAGAGAAGGCAGAAACTCATGTTGCTCCGTGACATGGAATTTCTCGCTAATGCAGTCTACAAGAGAAGCAGCCAAATCCGAATCACACTCGATAACGACTTTGCTGGGTGTTGCTTTGCCCTCAAGCAAAATCTCAAACTCCATTTTCTTAACTGCGGTCATTCGTTAATTTTAGCAATTGACATCTTGTAATAATCCTAACGTTAGGTTATTATTGGGACATGACAGACATACAAAAAGCAGCAAGCGCATTAGGCAGGCGAAGCGTTGAAGCTAGAGTCAAGAAATGGGGCAGGCGCGATTTTGCCCGCAAGATGCGCGAATGGGGCAAATTAGGTGGTAGGCCACGAAAGACAAAGAAGGGAGAGCAACAGTGAGCGTTTACAGACGGGGAGATACTTGGTGGTACAAGTTCAAATTTGCGGGGCAGACAATCCGCGAATCAGCAAAGACCGCTTCTAAGACAGTTGCAAAAAACGCAGAACGCGCCCGGAGACGCGAGTTAGAAGAGGGTTTTAATGGCATCAGCAAACCCCAGCGGGCACAGCTATTCAGTCTTGCCGCAGAGAATTGGCTTGAGACAAAAAAGGCCCACCTTTCACCGCGTAGCGTTGTGATTGAGCAGCTAAACCTCAAGCACCTGAAGCCAATCTTTGGCGGAATGCTGCTGTGCGATATCAGCCCGGATGACATTGCAGCGTATCAGACAGCACGGCTGCGCGGAAAAGCTGCCCCTAAGACCATCAATCTTGAAGTGGGCACAGTCAGAGCAATTCTCCGGAAGCATCGTATATGGGCAAACCTTCAGCCCGATGTAAAGATGCTCAGGGTGAGCGACAACGTAGGACGTGCGATCACTGAAGATGAGGAAAAGGCGTTGCTCGCTGAATGCCGCGACAGTCGCTCACGTTCGCTCTATATTGCTGTAGAGATCGCGCTGGGAACGTGTATGCGTTACAGCGAGATTCGCCTGCTGCGCTGGAATCAGATTGACTTCAATAAAGGCGAGTTGAGGGTGGGCAAGTCCAAAACAGAGCATGGCGAAGGGCGTGTAATCCCTCTCAGCAAGCGGGTTCGCACTGTGCTTGAGTTTTGGGCAGAGAGATTCCCTCATCGCAAGCCTAACGAGTTTATATTCCCCTTTGAACGCTATGGCGGAAAGGGCAAAGATGACGTATTCGGCTTTATGGGCAGCGTTGCTTATGACACAGACCCCAGCAAGCCTGTAGGCGACTGGAAAGAGGGCTGGGAAGCCGCAAAGACACGGGCAGGCGTTACATGTCGCTTCCATGATCTTCGGCACACAGGATGCACACGGATGCTTGAGGGTGGTGTGCCCTTCAGCGTTGTGAGTGAAGTAATGGGCTGGAGTGCAAGCACAGCTATTCGGATGGCAAAACGATATGGGCACATTGGACAGTCAGCCCGCCGTCACGCAGTAGACAAGTTAGCCGCTGGTTTTGATGTGGAGGGGGCACAGAAGTGGGCACAGGGACAGGATGTAGTGATACCACAGGCAATGCAAGTTGCTGAAAAGATTGGCTCCTCAGGTAGGACTCGAACCTACAACCCTCCGGTTAACAGCCGGATGCTCTGCCATTGAGCTACTGAGGAGTAACGGGAACACCGATCGATTGTCTTTTCTACAATAACATCGTTTTACCGGCAACGCAAAGCACAGTCTCTTCCAGGGCAATCGCATTTGAAAACAGAGTTGACGGGGACAACCGCTCTTCGACCTAAATGCAATTGATTTTGATTACCAATCCTCCCGAAACGCCGTCAGGATGAACCAATCGAGTAATCTCTATCGTGCCAAATGTCTTGTCGCACCGCTGATCCATGGCCGTTCCATGCCTATGGCGCAGGACGGATGGCTCCACTGGCTCTGAAATTCCAAATGCGATTGCCCTGCAGTCTCTTCCAACACGAGATGAGCCTGAGCCGGAAACAGTTTGTCCAATCGTGGCAATTTTGGCGATTCCGCTGTACGCTTTAAGGCACCTTTTTGCCGAGGTCTTTATAATGCGCGCTGCTGCTTGCATCCTGATTGTCTCGGGGCTGTGTTTCGCCCAGAGTCCTCAACCTTCATCTTTTTCATCCAAGACTGACGTGACCATGACTGCCCCACCCAAAGCCAAAGTGGAAACCGTGGTCGATGATTACCACGGGCAAAAGATCTCCGACCCATACCGCTGGCTGGAAAATGCCGGTTCACCGGATACACAGAAATTTGTCGAAGAGCAGAACGCTTATACCAGACAGTTGCTCGATGCCGTCTCTGGACGCGACAAGCTGCGCGCCAGCATTCAGAAGCAGGCGAATATCGGCACGATCGGCACTTTCAAGCCGCGCGGCAACTATTACTTCTACACGAAGCGTGACGGACACCAGAATCAGTATGTGATCGTGGTGCGCGAAGGGCTGGATGGAAAAGACCGTACGCTGGTCGACGTAAATGCGCTGGCTGCCGATGGCACCATCGCGCTCGACTGGTGGTTCCCTTCTAATGACGGTACATATCTTGCCTACGGCACTTCGGCCAATGGATCTGAGAACAGCACGCTCAAGATCGTAGAGACAGCTACGGGCAAGCTTCTGCCGGAGCATATCGAGCGCACGCGGGCTGCCAGCCTGGCATGGCTGCCGGACGGCTCAGGTTTTTATTACACGCGCTATCCGCGTCCTGGCGAGGTGCCTGCAGGACAGGAGGTCTATTACCGGCATGTCTTCTTTCATAAGCTCGGCGATCCCGGGAATACAGAGGGATTGAAAGACCCTCTGATCGTTGGTGAGGAACTCAGTCCGGAACTCTGGCCCAACACGCAAATCTCAGAAGATGGCAAATGGCTGCTGATCGAAGTCTCTGAAGGCTGGACCAAGTCTGACCTTTACCTGAAAGATCTTTCCTCCCCTGGCAGCAAATTCGTCCGCCTCACCAGCGGCAAGATTTTTCTTTACACCGGTGAAATCGTTGACGGCCACCTCTATATCACTACAAATGAGGACGGGCCTCGTTACCACGTATATAAGGTGGCATGCAGCCATCCGGAGCGCAGCGCCTGGAAAGAAATCATCCCGCAGACTGACGCAGTCATTCAGGAAGGCGGAGCCCGCATCATTGGCAAAGAACTGTTTGTCGAGTACATAAAAGCCGGGAGCGCCGCTATTTCTATCTACGATCTGGAAGGCAAACACGTTACCGATGTGGCCATGCCTGCGCTGGGCAGCATCGCGAACAATTACATCGGCGGCCGATGGAACGGCAGAGAAGCTTTCATTACCTTTACCTCTTATGCCATCCCGGCCAACGTATACCGCATAGGCCTCGACGGCAAAATTTCAGAGTTCATGCGCGTGCCTTCCGATATCGATGCCAAACGCTATGAGGTCAAACAGGTCTGGTTCAATTCGAAGGATGGCACACGCGTTCCCATGTTTCTCGTCCACAAAAAAGGGTTGGCGCTGAATGGAAAAAATCCTGCCATGCTTTACGGCTACGGCGGTTTCAATGTGACGCTGAGTCCCATGTTCAACCGCAACGGCATGTTGGAATTGCTGGAACGCGGGGGAGTTTACGCAGAAGCGCAACTGCGGGGCGGCAATGAATTCGGCGAGGAATGGCATCGCGCAGGCATGCTGGACAAAAAACAGAATGTCTTCGATGACTTCGTGGCCGCTGCCGAAAACCTGATCGCCCAGAAATACACCGATAAGGATCATTTAGTTATCCTCGGCGGGAGCAATGGCGGCCTGCTCATGGGAGCCGCGCTGACTCAGCGTCCTGACCTGTTCCGCGCCGTGGTGTGTGAAGTGCCTCTTCTAGACATGCTGCGTTACCAGAACTTCCAGATCGCAAAACTGTGGATACCCGAGTACGGCTCGGCGGAAGATCCGCAGCAATTTGATTTCATTTACGCCTATTCTCCTTACCACCACGTGAAACAGGGCACGACATATCCTGCCATTTTGTTCATGACGGCTGACAGCGATACACGTGTCGATCCCATGCACGCGAAGAAGATGACCGCATTGCTTCAGGCGCAGGCCGGCAATGGGCCGGATCGTCCTATACTTCTGCGGGTCGATACCAAGGCCGGACACGGCGCAGGTAAACCCATCGCCAAACTCATCGATGATGCGGTGGATATCTGGAGCTTCGTGTTTTGGCAGTTGGGAGTGAGCCGTTAGCCATTAGCACTTGGCTGTTAGCTGTGTTGCCGCGCGATTGAGAAAAAATCGCCAGACCACGCAATCGGGTGATCGTCGTGATCTGGGCGATCGGGAGATCAGACGCGAAGTTATCCTATCTTTGGAGGCTTGGCGGAAGAGCCCACTTCCTGCTGATTCGATAATTGAACCTCCAATGGCTGCATCAGCCGAAAGCCCAGGCGGCGCTCGGCTGCGAATCCCACTTCTTTTTTTCCTGTGGCATAGGCTGCGGTGGTTCCACCGGCTGCGCCGATCGCTGATCCAATCAGCGCGCCTTTGCCGCCGCCCACCAGCGCACCGATCAAGGCGCCGCCTCCGGCGCCACCACCAATGTAAGCGAAGTTCCGCTTCTTATAGCTGCCACCCTTTACGAACAGGCTGGAAGTCTGGATTGGCGCCTCTTTTCCGTTCAGGGTAATCGAGATCAGGGTAAGGCGCAGATATCCGGCATTATGCAGGCGACCGGATTCACGCGCGGCCACAACGCGCCCACTCAGTGGTGCTCCGGTGGGAGCAACGGTCTTGCCATTGATCTCCAGCGCTTCATCCAGCACTGCAGAGAAGCTCTCTCCGGCCTGAGCAGTCCTGCTGGTGATGGATTGCTGCAGCCGGACATAAATGGGCGTGCCTTTGGGAATTGTCAGGGCGGCCTGCTCCGCCGCACTGAAAGGCGGAGAGTTGGTGTTATCGGCATTGGCTGCGATTGGCGGCTGCGCACCTGCACCGTTACAGCCGATTGCCAGTCCTGCAATAACCAGCAAAACCAGGGCTAAGACTTTGTCCCAATACTGCTTCATACAACATTCCTCCAGCGATGGGGGGGCGCACCTATGTGGAATGCACGGGGAATGCCAACAAAAATACAGGAGAATCAGGCACTTGGGGGCAGCAACGCTGAAAATGCATGTAGTTTTTACTCAGACCAGAGTAGAAGCTGACACGAAGAAATTACAAAAATTGCCATAACTGAGGGTCGCTCTCTGCTATGAGATCTAAATAGACAGTTCCAAAAGAGCAATCTCACTGATTCCCGATATTGGCGCGTGGCAGTTCGGCTGTAGTGGATCTGGATTCTGGCTGGATGATTACTCCATCAGATTCTGGCTGGATGATTACTCCATCAAAGGCAGTCGCTGCTGCCAGTTTGCCATGAGCGGAGTGGAGGTCGCGCAGCAGCCATCCGGAATCGTTGCGCTGCCACGTGCGTCCGTTGTCGGTGCTCTCAAAAATGCTGGTGGAAGCCGATCCCAAGGCAAGAACGCTGTGACTCTCATGTTCATACTGAAGCTGCACCACGTTGGAGAGAGGCAGTGAAGCCACGTACTCCCATGAATTGCCCAGGTTGCTGCTGCGGAACGCGCCTTCAGGCGCAGCAATCCAGATGTTGCCATTGCCATCCAGCTGCACTGCATTGATGGCGCTGATGGAAGAGCTGAGCTTCGGTGCAAGCCAGCTTTCGCCACTATTCACCGAGACGATGATTTCGTGCCGAGTGGCTGCAACTACTGTGCGGTCCTGCACGCTTATGCTTACCAGGTCATTCAAATTCTGGCCGGAGCTGCGCCACGTACTGCCGTGGTTGGCGCTGATCAACAAACCTGCCGAGGTCGCCGCATACCACTTCTCTTGTCCGAGAGCCAGATCTGAGACCGGAGCCATGAGTTGCGCTGGCCCTTTGGTGCGCGCTGCAACGGGCTTGTCGCCTTCCAATACATTCAGCGGCTGCCACGTTGAAGCAGTTGTACCGAGTTGCAAGATGCCGTGATTCGTACCTGCCAGCAGTGAGCCGTCATCAGCCTGGCGAAGCACGAAGATATCCCGGCCTTCCAGGCCGTCGCTGATCTGATACCAGGTTTGTCCGCTGTCATGCGTGACAAAGACACCGCCGAATTCCTTATCGTTCAGCAGTCCTGCATACACGGTAGAACTGTCATCGCGATCCACCAGCACTGAAGCCACCTGCCGGTGAACAAATCCACGGTTGGATTGCTGGAAGCTGCGCGCCCCGTCTTTGCTCACCAGCACACCAATGCGGTCGGTGGCCAGCAGCACCCGCGCGGCATTTTTCGGATCCACAAAGACGTCGTTTATCACCACGTTCGAGGCGGTCATACGCTTCCATGTCGCGCCGGCATCGCTGGTCTTCCACAGTCCTTCGGTCGTGCCGGCATAAACCACGTTGTGATTGGCGGGATCCATCTGCAGCACGCGGGTGCGCCGCGCCGAGTAGGGAATGCCCTGGATCTTGCGAAACATCTCGCCCCCGGATTCACTCTTGTAAATGCCGGAGCAGGCGCTGGCATAGACCACCGCTGGATTTACCGGATCGATGATGATGGAAAAGACATCAGAATCTTCAATCACGCCTTTCTTGATGACCCGCCAGTTTTTTCCGCCGTCTTCGGTCTTCCACGGCAGGTGCCAGGTACCGGCATAAACCACGTCAGGATTCGCCGGATCGATGGCAACTGATTCTATGTTCTTGATTTCGGCATGATTTTCAGGAGAGATCCGTTCCCAGTTATCGCCGCTGTTTTTTGTTCGAAAAATACCGTCCAGCGCTCCCGCCACCAGAATTTTGGAATCGGAAGGCGCAATCGCCAGAGCACGCAGAGATTTGCCCTGCAGATCAGAAAGCGTCTCCCAGTGTCTGCCGCCATCACGGGTGCGAAACAGCTCACCGTTGGCTGAGGAGAGCACGCTCCACGCAGCTACGTACATGGTTTGCGGATTCGTGGGATCGATCACGATGTTGTCGAGCACCATGTCGTCGCTGCTGCCCAACTGTGCAAAGCGTGACCAGAGATGCCCGCCATCCGTGGAGATATACAGGCGGCCGGTGCTGGTGCCCAGGAACATCCTGTCGGGATTTGTGGGGTCGTAAGCAAAGCTGCGGACGCCTCCGCCATCAGGCCCCAGCGGCTGCCATTGCTGGGCGGAGGCCACCGCGGTCAGCAGGAGCAGAAGCAGAAGCACTAGACGTTGCAGCATAAGAACTCTAGGTAAATGAAAAGATTGCCATGCTGATGCTATGCCAACAAGTTACTTAAGGCCAGCAGTGAGTGATTCGCGTAAAATTCGCGCTATTCGCGGCTTACTTCCCAGGTCGCAAACAGCTTTTCTCTGTGCCCTTTGTGAAACCTTTGTGCCCTTTGTGGTTAGCTTTTGGTTGTGGCTTCGCTACGCCGCGATTAGCCCTTTGTACCCTGACACAAAAACGACGCGTGAACGAGATCGTCCACGCGCCGCAATGTTGGTTCAAAACAACTTAGGGGTTGGTTGACTTCTTGGCGCCACCTTTTTTGGTGCCACCCTTCTTTGTCGTTCCACCCTTCTTGGTTGTTCCTTTCTTGGTTGCGCCTCTTGTGCTCTTCTTTGTAGCTTTCGGAGCAGGCGGTTTCTCTCTGCCGCCAATGAGGCTCAGAGCGTCAGCCGCGCTGAACGGATACTGGCGCTTGGACTCCTGTTGCGGCACGCCCGGCGCGTTCAATTGAACATCAACGCGGCGGTTGGCGGCCAGAACAATGGTCCGCATGTTTCTGGTGAGCCTCTTCTTCTCGTTGGGAGTCAAAGAGGGATCGTCTTCCATGGACTGTTTCACCTCGTCGGCCGTGAGCTGGTGCTGTTCGCCGAGAGGTTCCGTTTGCAGGCTGTCCGCAGGCACGCCCTGGCCGACCAGGAAGTTCTTGGTCGCATCGGCGCGGCGCTCCGTCAGCTTCTGGTTGTATTCTTCACCGCCACGTGGATCGGCGTGGGCCTGGAGAACAAGCTTGGCATCCGGCTTAACGGCCAGATACTTCTTGAACTCATCGGCAATGCCGGTCAGTATCGCCTGCTGGCTCTTCACCAGACCGCCCTTCGGGTTCTTCACCGTGGGCTGCGCGGTGGCGAAGTAGACACTGCGCAGAGCCAGGCTCGGCGGTGGTGGTGGCGGTGGTGGTGGTGGCGGCGGAGCAGTCACCGTAATTGTCGTGCTGGCAGTAGCAGTAAGCTGGTGCTGATCAGTCACAGTGCTGGTGCAGGTGATTGTTCCCGGCTGTTGTCCGGTACTGTTCACTGACACATCGCCCTGGCCGCTCGCATTGCCAGGCTGACACTGAGTCGCTATTGTTACCTGCTCACTCTGCGGACTGCTGGCATCGCAGTGGACAGCCGATGTCTGGCCAACCTCAACGCTGGGCGGAGTGGCCCGGCACGTAATTGTAGGCGGCAGCCGCTTCTTGATCGTGAATGCAGTCTGGCAGGTGGCGACGGCTTTCTTGTTATGGGTGTCGGTCAGGTGCGCGCTGGCAGCATAGGAGCCATCGGCCACGCCAGTGGTATCGATAGTTACGGTATTTCCCTTGCCATTGACTTTGCCGCCATTGGTGCTCCACTGGATATCCAGCGTGTGCTTGGGATTGAAGTTTATCGGCGAAACGCTGGCCGTTACCGGCTCGCCCGCGAATACCTCGGTAGGCGAAGCGGAGCAGGTTGCGGAAACCGGCAGTTCCTCACCAACACCGCCAAGGAACACCAGTCCGCCTCCAAGGCGTACGCCATCAATGGGACTGGCGCTGCCTAAAGGAAACTTTTGCTGGCTGCGCACGTAATCAGCCTGGAAAAGGCGGATGCTCAGGTATCTGGCCGCGCGCAGGTCAATTCCACCACCGCCGGCAAACCCAAAAGCATCTTCCTGCTCGGCGTTGTTTGGAGCAATTCTGCTCCAGCCGGCGAGGAAACGCACATAGGGCTGAAGATGCCCCATGGGGAACCGGACTACAGGCCCTGCGTTCGCCTCATCAGCGTCATAGTTGTTGCCAAAGTGGGCTCCCGTGCCTATGGTAAAGCCCAGGTAGCGGGTGAAGAAATAGGATCCCTCAACCAGGAAGCCACCCTTGTTACCTTGTAATTGATTGGCGGTCAGGAATGGTGACGGCTTGTCAAATCCATTGACGGGACCGTTCAGGTTCATCCATGAATAACCGGTGAAAATTTCTACTTTGGCCGGCTGCGGCTCTCCACTGGCAGTGGCGGCGCTTGTAGATTTCTTTTTTGTGGTTTGTGTATTTGAATTTGTGGTTTGTGTATTTGAATCAGATGTGCCGCTTTGTGTTGAGGTCTGCGCTGACATGGGCAGCAAACCCAAGGTCAGCAGCGCCACAACAACCATACGGCTGAAAGCAGGAAGTGACATTGCCTCCTCCAAGAGTGCAACTAACGAAACTTTTGGGAACCCAGGAATACTTTAGATAACAAGAACAAAGCCACGGCTTGCCGGGCCGGTGAATGAACCCGGTATTAAACCCATCAATTATAAGGGCTTGGAGGCGATTTTGAATAGTGAGCAGGCAGAAATAGCACTCTTTTAGCAGTGAGCATGCAGTACTGAGCCCTGAATGGTAACCAGAAGCTTTGTGCGGCGATTTCCTGGATGCGATTTTCTTGCCTGCTATTCAGCAGCTACTGCAGTTCTGGATTGTTGACCTGCAGCAGAATCTGGATGCCGCTCTCCAGCTTCACATCTTTGGCGTGTGAAGTAATCAGATATCCCTGATTTGGATTAGGACCGGCAGCGCGCAGCTTCAATCCCTGAATCCCAAACACACCACGGCTCCCGCTACTCAAGAGACTATGCTCATAAGCAACCTGGTTGTTGGGCAAGGCGTAAGCAGGCATATCTGTTTTTGATATCGGCTGATTCGGCACCGGCTGAGTTGAACCCTGGTTGCTACCCCTGCCGGCGTTCGCGGGACGTGATCCCATGGGCTGCAAGGTGGATTGATTGGTCGCAGCCATGGGGCCCAGGGAAGGCGGCATCATTTCTGACGGCTTATCGACCATCGAGATTCTCACGCCGGCAGCAATCGCGCGAATGCTGCCGTTAAGTTCCAGTTCCCCGCCACCCTTGAGCTTGGCCTTATCGAAGACCATTCCGATGACGGATTCACCGTTTTCGCTGGTGAGAGGCTTCACCTGAGTCACATGTCCCAGCAGTTTCGATCCTCCACGAATGGCGATCTTGCCATGGACAACCACATCCTGGATCACTTCAGCCTTAACCTCATCTCCAACTTGTATTTTTTTTGCATTCAGAGTTTTTTTGAGTTCCACCAGGATCGGTGTTCCATCTTTAGTGGCTGAAGCAGGATTGACCTTGTTGGTTGCGGCGCTGGTGGGATTTGATGCAATCTGTGCAGCCGCGCAGGTGGTAAATAATGCTATGGCTAGAGAGAGAGCCCGCTGGTTTTTCATGGTCCATTCCTTGCCAGTCGACCTGGTCTTTCGATGGATCCGGAAGCTGGACGGCCCGTTGTAGCCGTCCCAGTTCCTTTATTATAGGCCCGATTCGTCAATCCGCTATGGCTGAATTGAGCCATTGACCTGAAGTACCATCTGCGTTCCGCTATCGAGCTTGATGTTACGGCTGGTGGAACTGAGCACCGAAGCCTGCGTGTTAGCGCTGCCCGAAGCAGATGTGCCGAGAGTCACTCCTTCTATGCCAATCACGCCGCGAGCGGTGGTGGCAAGAGTTCCTCCTGCAAGGCCGCCCGCATTGCCAGTGGCAGCGCCTGCCGCAGAGGTCACGTTGCCGCTTACACCGCTGATGGTTGAACCCACACCAGCAGCACTGGGAGCTACTCCGCCAATCGGCCCGCCACCCATGGGAGCACTGCCGCCACCCATTCTGGAATTGTCATCAGGCATGGAAGGCATAGGTGCATGCGGTTCCGGCGCCACAGCCATAACGATGGCATTTAAATTCACCTGTGAGCCGTCTTTCAGAATGGCCTTATCAAAAACGATTCCCAGTTTTGATTCTGCATTCTCTTTGCTGCGCGCCTGAGCTTCAGTCACATGACCGATCAGCTTTGATCCTTTGCGGATTACTTGCCCGCCGTCTTTTGCGTCTTCAGTGACCCTGGCTGTAACTTCATCGCCCGCTTTCGCTTTTTTGGCATCGAGCGATTTTGTAAGTTCAGCCCGCAAGGTGGTTGCTTTGGCTGCTGCTGCGGTAGTCGCATTGGCATTTACCTGGGTGCTCTGGCTGGCGCTGGCATTGGCCCCGGTTTGTCCAGCCGAGGCAGATGTATTGGTATTCGTGGAGGTGCTCGCGCCGGTCTGGGCGCCTGCTACGGCCATCGCGCCCGTAACTACCACGGCAATCCAGTAATTTTTCATTCCGCTACTCCTTCGCGTTTGATCTTGTTTTGAAATGCGAACTTAGCCCGGTATCAACTCTGATGCAATCCAGAGTATAAGCGGCTGGAAATCCCGGTCAGGGCAAGTTTATCGCAAGCTGCGCCGCCTCAGCGGCGGATCATTGGAACAGGCCAAGGCGCACCGCTGATCTTGGCAGCTTCAGCCCTGAAATGACCATTCTGAGGTCCCGGTAAGATGCCTGTATTCTTCAATTTAGGATTGATATAGACTTTTTTACATAGTTCGGCATCAAACCAGTGTTGCTCCTGCTGGTCAAACAGTTGATTAGAGAGGGAGGCCCTTTTGAGCATCCAGGAAAAAGTCCTTATTGTTGAAGACGAAGAGAATGAACGCTCGGGTATGGCTGAGCTGGTGTCCGCTTGGGGTTACCGCACGGAAACCGCGAAAGATGGCCTGGATGGTCTGGAGAAAGTAGCCACATGGTCGCCGGGTATCGTAATTACCGATCTGAAGATGCCGCGCATGGATGGCATGGAACTGCTGCAGCGCATTGCCGAGCAGCCGCAGCAAATTGCCGTAGTGCTGCTCACCGCGCAGGGCAGCATCGATCTCGCGGTGGACGCGATGAAGATCGGCGCCCATGACTTTATCCAGAAGCCGGTCGATCCCTCCCGGCTGAAACAGATTCTGCAAAACGCCGTCCGGCAAAGAGACACCACCCGCGAACTGGAGGCAACCAAACGCAAGCTGCGCGACAGCGGGGTGTTCGGCAGCCTTGTAGGCTCATCGAAGGTGATGCAGGAAATCTTCCGGCTGATTGAGATGGTTGCGCCCAGCACCGCCTCGGTGCTGATCACCGGCGAGAGCGGCACAGGAAAAGAAATGGTCGCGCGCACCGTTCACGACATGAGCCCGCGCAAGAGCAAGCCCTTTGTAGCGATCAATTGTTCAGCCATTCCGGAAACCCTGATCGAGAGCGAAATCTTCGGACATGAAAAAGGCGCGTTCACCGGCGCACTGGAACGCCGCGCTGGATGCTTTGAGCTCGCGGAAGAAGGCACGCTGCTGCTGGATGAGATTGGTGAAATGCCGGCCGCAACCCAGGCCAAGCTGCTGCGCGTGCTGGAAGATCGCAAGCTGCGCCGCCTGGGCAGCAAGGTGGAGACGCCTGTCGATGTGCGGGTACTGGCCGCTACCAACAAGGTGCCGGAAGAAGCGGTGGCCAAGGGAGAGCTGCGCAACGATCTTTATTACCGGCTGAATGTCTTTAATATCCACATGCCTCCCCTGCGCGAGCATAAAGAAGATATTCCTCAACTCGCAGAGGCATTGCTTACGGACATGAATACCAAGCATGGCCGCCAAATCTCAAACGTCACTGACAACGTGATGCAGTTGTTCCTGCAGCATAACTGGCCCGGCAACGTCCGCGAGTTGCGGAACACCCTCGAACGGGCCGTGATTGTCTGCGAAGGCTCGCTGATTGAGCCCAAGCACCTTCCCCCGAATTTCGGCGCCGCCAGCCTGCGTGTGGCTACTACCAGTGATGCTGAGGGAATCCGGCTGGGTGTGGGCACCACAGTCGAAGAAGCGGAAAAGATGCTGATCCTGAAAACCCTGGCCGCGACTAATAATAATAAGACCCGGGCAGCGGAGATTCTGGGCATCAGTCTCAAAACCCTGCACAACAAGTTGAAGGAGTACGGCAGCGGGTCAACACTGGCCAACGAGGCGGCAAGCTGAGGACAATGAGTAGTAGGTGGGTAATTTGGTAAATGAGTAATTGAATCGCGGCCGCGCCCGGTGCTTTCATTTACCCACTTACCAAATTACCCATTTACCCAGTCTATTAGCTGAATACCCATTATTCGCGGGTATACACTTTTACTGAGATCGACTTTAATCATGCCTGCATTGCGCCTGAAAACCAAGCTGGTATTTGCCATCACGGCGATGGTGCTGGCGATTGTGGCCACACTCTCCACGGTGTACGTCTCGCAAGTAGTCCATCAGCGCATTCATGAAGCTTATGTCGATGCTGACTTTACAGCCCACGAGATCTTCTCCGTAGCCCAGGACACCCTGGACATCGATCTCAGCAACTCACGCATTGACCTGAATGATCCAAAGCAGGTTGGCGATGCCATCCAGGAGGCGCTGCAGACAGATGCCGGGCTCGATGCCTTGCTGCAATACATTCAGGGCTATTCGCCGATCATTCTCGATGCATCCATTGTCGATACCCAGGGGCGCGCTTTGCTCCACACCACGGAAACCTTCGCCGGTACGATCATCAAGGGCCGTCCGGATTTTACTGACATTGATAAAGGCGGCATCTGGAAGCAGATCAAGATGCTCTATGGGCCGCTTCAGGAATACGATGTGAAAATTCCACTGGTGCGCGGTGGGCAGCCATTTGGCGAAGTACGCGTGGGCATCAGTAACGTTTTTCTGAAAAACGAGCTTCAGCCGCTTCTCCGGCATGCACTGATTTTTTCGGGGCTGGCAATTCTGATTTCAATGGTGCTGGCTGCCGGCCTTTCGAATTTTGCGCTGCGTCCCATGGCAGCGATCAGCCTCCGCCTCGATCAGATCAGCTCCGGACAATTAACAGAGGCAGCCGAATCCAGGGCACGGCGTTCTGACGAGTATGGCACGGTAACCAGCAAGATCGATCGGTTAGGCCGGCAGATGCGCGACGTGAAGGAGGTCTTCTCTGCCCTGAAGGAAAACCTTGACCAGATGATGGCCAACCTTCAGGACGGCGTGATGCTGTTCACCAGCGACTTCAAGGCGGTCATGGTCAGCGCCTCGGCCGAACGCTTTATCGGCAGGCCCCGCGGCGAGATGCTGGGCAGCTATCCCATCGATATCTTTTTCCCCGACTCACGGCTGGGCAATGTCATCCTGCAGGCATTTGAATCCCATCAGTCAATTGCGCAGGAGGAGATCGAAACAGAGAATGGCCGGCGTGTCCAGCTCGCGCTGGATTTCATCGAAGAACACGGCGAACGTATTGGCGCGCTGCTCACGTTGCGCGATGCTGAGTCCGTGCACCGCATCGAACACGAGATCGAGCTTTCCCGCCGCCTTGCGGCCATCGGCCGCCTCACCTCCGGCGTGGCGCACGAGGTGAAGAATCCCATCAATGCCATCGTTGTCCATCTTGAGGTACTGCGGCAGAAGCTGCATGAGATTGATCCTGACACGCGGCGGCACCTGGACGTGATTGGCAGCGAGATTCGACGCCTGGACCGTGTAGTGCAAACTCTGGTGGACTTCACCCGTCCCGTGGATCTCCGGCTCACCGACATGGATATCCGTAAACTGGTGGATGATGTGGTGCTGCTGGCCTCGCCGGAAGCGGAACGGCATAATGTTCATATCCTGCGCGAGACCTCTCCCGAACCCTTGCCGGTGCGTATCGATGCCGATCTGGTGAAACAGGCCGTGCTTAACATCGTGATCAATGGAGTGCAAGCCATGGCGGAGGGTGGGAATCTCCATATCACAACCCGCCGTGATGGGGAAGGCGTGGTCATTGCCGTGTGTGATGAAGGACCGGGAATTCCGGCAGAGATTCGCGATAAAATTTACAATCTATATTTCACCACTAAGAAGAGTGGCAGCGGCATTGGGCTGGCCATGACCTACCGCGTGCTCCAACTGCATAATGGTTCGCTGGAATTTGATTCTGTAGAGGGTCGCGGCGCCACGTTCTACCTGCGTTTACCCATGATCGAGCATGTGGCAACTGGAGAGCCTCGCGTAGCTTCTGAGGATTCGGTGAGGACCGCATGAGGATGTTTCGATTCAATACCGCATTATTTGTTTTGTGCGCCCTGCTGGGCCTTTCCGGCTGCCACGAGAAGAAAAAGCCCTCGGCGCAGCTACCTCCTGCCCCGGCCCCCACTGCATCGTCAGAACCACCGCCATTCCAGCAGCCAACACCGCAAACTACCCAGGAGCCGCCCTCGGTACAGCAGCCAACGCAGCAGCAGACCGCTCAAAACGAAACTTCCAGGCCCAAACCGCAGCCCAGGCATCCGCGCCATACAGTCACCGCCGCATCAAAAAAACCTGCCACTACCACTGCCAATGAGAAGCCCCCCGTTCAGGACAGGCAGACGCAAGAAGTGGCCCGCAATGTTCCTCCGAAGATTGTCATTCAGGAGGGCAGCGCCGGCAGTCCGGGCACCACACAAGCTGCCTCCGGAAATATGCCGGATGACACTGCACACAATGAAACCACCGGGCAGCTTCTGGACAGCACCGAAGCGAATCTCCGCAATATCAAGCGCCAACTTTCCTCAGACGAACAAACTACCCAGGCGCAGATCAAGGATTATGTGTCCCAGGCCCGCCAGGCAATCAAAGATGGCGACATGGTGCGCGCACATAATCTGGCAGTCAAAGCGCATCTACTCAGTGATGAGCTGGTAAAACAGCGCTGACCCGACCTTCATCGCCCAGCCATAAATCCGCATCTTAGACAACGGATCATTTTCTGCCAAAGTGACACAACTACCCTGACGAGAGATCCGCTTGCACGAAATCAAGGTAAAAAGCTGGAGCGATCTCCAGGAAAAACTGTTTGAAAATTCCTGGAATCCTGATCTCGCCCGCTTCCGCTCGAATTTTGCTTTTCGCGGAATGTGCGATGCTACCCAGGACCTGCGCACCGCCATCGTGCGGCTCAGCGGAGAAACCGCCGATATTGAAGGACATTTGCTGCGCAATTTCCGCAAATACGCTCGTCGCAACGCCGTGCCCAGTGATTCAGTCTGGAACTGGCTGGCCGTGGCCCAGCACCATGGCCTGCCCACACGCCTGCTCGACTGGACGTTCTCTCCTTATGTTGCGCTGCACTTTGCCACAGAAA
The DNA here is from genome assembly GCA_003223515.1 of Candidatus Angelobacter sp. Gp1-AA117. Taxonomy (GTDB): domain Bacteria; phylum Acidobacteriota; class Terriglobia; order Terriglobales; family Acidobacteriaceae; genus Angelobacter. The sequence goes on along the minus strand of QHVI01000029.1, from coordinate 720 downwards.
ATGTAGACCGCTATAACGGCGATGCGGTGATCTGGTGCGTAGATTTTGTCGCCCTTAAAACGCATATTCCCGAAAAACTGCGCCGCATTCTCGATCGCGAAGGCGCGAATGTTTTTACCGTAGACATGCTGAGCTGCGCAGCTTCCAGCCTGCAGGAATTTCAGTCACTTGCACGCGAGCCCTTTGTGGTGTTCTTCGAGCCGCCGTCGCTCGATGAACGCATCGTGAACCAGTATGCGCTGTTTTCATTGATGTCTGATAATCAGACGCCGCTGGACCGCTGGTTGCAGCAGCATCCGAAGCTCTACCGCAAGATCATTCTGCCGGCAAAATTGAAATGGGAAGTGAGAGACAAACTCGACCAGGCCAACGTCACCGAACGCGTTCTCTTTCCGGGTTTGGATGGATTAAGCAGATGGCTCGCGCGACACTACAGACCTATGAAACCTAAGTAAGACGCAATCAAGATTTCCCGCAGGGTGGCGAGCCACAACCAAAGGCTTTAACCGCAGAGAACGCAGAGAGCGCAGAGGAAGGCAAGTAAGCCGCGAATGACGGTAGAGTAGGAGAGAGGGCAACACAGTAGTGCGACCCACTCTCCCCTCGTCGAACCCGACGTGCAGATTTCCCGCATCGGGCTCTCCTGAAAACTTCTTGTCATTGGCGTGCACAGGCAGTTGCGCGGTGTTGAATCCTACAACTCCACTAATCCCATTTTCT
>QHVI01000171.1 GCA_003223515.1 Candidatus Angelobacter sp. Gp1-AA117 | reverse complement strand
ATCAGGATCAGTCTGCCCTGCGTGCTTCCTGAGAGGAGCAACAGTTTCGGGTACGATGCGATGTCCAAGCCAGACTGCGGTGCGGGCTCTTGCAGGCGCCACAGAGATTCGGCTTTCGCCCACGCAGTCGCTCATACCTATTTTCATCTTTTCTGGGTGGGACTCAAGTCCCATGTCCGACTGCGGTAAAAGCCTTTGGTTGTGGCTCGCCACGCTGTGGTGAATCCGCCGCAATGAGTGCTCCACGATGCTTGAGCTAAAGGCCAAGAGCTAAGAGCCAAGGGCCAATCCAACGCGAACTGCTGCTCACCTCATCCAACTAAGTCGGAAATATCATGAAACGTCTTTTTCTCTCATTAGGGATGCTCTCGTTCTTTTTACCGGTAATCGGCTGTGCCAAGCCGAATTTGAAAGAATCGCTCACCAGCGTGCAGGCTCCGGCTGGCGGCCCCCTGCTGCTGGCCATTTATCAACCCTGGTTCGGCAACAAAGAGCACATCAACGTGGGTTATTCCTGCCATGATCCCAGCGTCTTGCGGCAGCAGATCGCCAAAGCCAGAGAGTTGAATATCGGCGGGTTTGTGGTGAACTGGTATGGACCGCGCAAGCAGTTTGAAGATGAAAGCTATGGAATGCTGCAGCAGGCGGCGCTCCAGAATAATTTCAAAGTGGCCGTCCAGTATGACGAAGCGGTAGACCATCCCGGGTACGCCACGGACGCCGTGATCGTCGACCTGCAATATCTCTACGACAAATACATCAGCCGCCAGGCCGGGCCGTCGCGTGACGCATATCTGCGCTACAACGGCAAGCCGGTGATCTTCATCTTCCCCAAGGACTCCAGCACTGACTGGAACAAAGTACGGCAGGTCACCCAGGGATGGCCCGATCCCCCGGTGCTTATCTACAAAGACCAGAGTGAGAAGTACCCGAATGCCTTTGATGGCTTTTATGCCTGGGTGCAGCCGGGCAAGGCCGGATGGGCTCGCGATGGCAGCAACTGGGGCGAGGACTACCTCGAATACTTCTACAACAACATGACCCATTATCACCGTGACAAGATTGCTGTAGGCGGCGTGTGGCCCGGGTTTGACGACACCAGGGCCTCATGGTCACGCAATCGTCATATCGCCAACCGCTGCGGCAAGACCTTTGAAGACGGACTCAAGATGTTCCGCAGATATTCAACCGGCCAGAGCCCGGCGCCATACCTGCTGATTGAGACCTGGAACGACTATGAGGAGGGCACCGCCATTGAACGCGGCATCAACCAGTGCAATGCCGGTTCTGACGATGCCCTGAAAACTGCACGGGCCAGCCAGCAGTAGAGCTGCTGATTTGCATCTCACTCTATCGGCAGAAACGAAATCCTTATGGAGCGCAGCATCGCAATAACGAAATCTCTATGGAGCGCAGCCGCCCTCGGCTGCGCGGATGGATCTTTGCAAGGACTATTTACAAACGCCACACGAGTTACTTTGAGAAGGTAGGATGAAGCTTATACACTGGAAGGACACTATGCGTGTACTGGTACCGGGCGGAGCCGGGTTCATCGGCTCACATCTTTGCGAGGCTTTGCTGGGTGAAGGCCACCATGTGGTCTGCGTGGACAACCTCATCACCGGCAGCTTGCGCAACATCGAACATCTGCGGAGTGAATCACGCTTTGAATTCATCCAGCAAGACATCAACGAGCCTTACGATCCGGGCAAGGTGGATTTCATCTACAATCTCGCCTCACCCGCCAGCCCTGTGGATTACATGGAGCATGGCATCGAGACCCTGAAGGTCGGCTCTCTCGGCTCTTTCCATACCCTGGAACTGGCCAGGAAGTACAGCGCCAAGTATCTCCTCTCTTCCACTTCAGAGTGCTACGGCGACCCGCTCGAGCATCCGCAGAAAGAAACCTACTGGGGACACGTGAATCCCATCGGCCCGCGCTCCGTCTATGACGAATCCAAGCGCTTTGCTGAAGCCGCCACCATGGCCTACCACCGTTACCACAAGGTGGATACCCGCATCCTGCGCATCTTCAACACCTACGGCCCTCGCCTGCAATTGAACGATGGCCGCGTGATCTCCAACTTCATGAAGCAGGCGCTTCGGGGTGAACCGCTCACGGTTTATGGTGACGGCAGCCAGACGCGCAGCTTCTGCTATGTGAGTGACGAAGTCGATGGCATCCTGCGCCTGGGCCGTTCAGACATTCATGAGCCGGTGAACATCGGCAATCCCGGTGAATTCACCATCATGGAATGTGCCAAACTGGTGCTGAAGGTGACCGGATCGAAGAGTGAGATTACCTTCCAGCCGCTGCCTCAGGACGATCCCAAACAGCGCTGTCCTGATATCAGCAAGGCCCGCCAGATGCTTGGCTGGGAGCCGAAGATCGATCTCCAAGCCGGCCTGAAACTTTCCATGGAATATTTCCAGCAGGCCATCCGTATGGAAGACGCGGAGAAATCCGGAAAGAAGGTCGAGCAGGTCGCGGTTTAAGAACGTCAGTCCTCCGAATTCCCACGCGCCAGCGGGGGAATTTGGGATAGTGAATCATTTTTGAACAAAATAACCCACTACCGCGCAGCAAGAACACTTGACATAGGCCAAAAAGACAGAACTCCTCAATCTCTGATATAGGAAGATCGACAGCTCGCAGTCCAAGCAGGGTATTACAGGAAATAGAATCCTGTCCCGGAGCGTCCAGAACCGAGATTCCGGCAGCTCTACATTCAGCCCTGAAGCGGACTGCAAGCCATTCCAACGTGTCGAGAACGCAATTCCAACAGCTTTCGAGGTATTCATACGCGGATTCTTGGGCATCGCGGTCATGCCGATAGAACTGTTCACACCACGCATGGCTTGTCGGTGTGCCATCTGGAGCGATATCGCGAATCGTGTACTGAGTGTATTGGAGAGGATTCTTGGGCGGAGCTGGTATGCCAATGTACACAATAGGCCGAATATCGTCTGTTCCAAAATTATGCGCGATGTCATTCCTGGCCCTTCGAAGACTGCCGAACCTTTTGGGTGTCAGATTTGGAATTGCGAATGGCGCAGCACTCGCTGATAAATCGGAATTCCGGGCTCCGCCCGCTTCAATTAGCGCTAGTGTTGGATCGGTGTCGGGGAAATGCAGCTTTTTGGGTCGAGCAGGATCTCCTGCTGGCCTGCGCACAACAAACAAGAAAAATCGATAAAGATAGTCGAGCGCTGAAAACGATGCGGTGATCAACTCAGTGAACTCGTAGGAAACTATATCGTATTCCTTACCAATACTCTGCCTTTCACATGGTCCGAGAGACGGCGCACCTGGATAGTTGCGAGCTGATTCGGTGGCGTTGATTCGGCAAAGACGCTCGGTAAGAGTTCTGAGACGGTATCCCGCACGGAACAATGCGTGTCGGACTTCTTCTCCCATATTGCGAACCGCAGAACTGTAAAAAGCAATTGCTATGGGCACGTTATTGCTCTCAAGAGAGCGAATGTGGTTTGACAGATCGTCAGGAGAAAGTTTCCCGGCACGGATTAAATCTTGGAAACCCGCTTCGGCGTTAAGCGCTCGTAGATCAATTGAAGTGTCTCCTCGTCCTAATATGAGTGCCTTTAGCAAATATCGAATGTAATCGATGCGTGAAATCACATGTTCGCCCAACACATCCTAAGTTATCGGACCCGCCGCACTTTTCATCAGTAATCCAGAGTCACTAAACCGCAGCTCTTCTCCTGTTGGAAGTCGGACTCTCGTGTTTGAATACTGCTTAGAATATGTACATACAAGCACACTGGCACTACATTTGACTTGGGCTGCAGCAACAATATCAGCGTAGGACGGATGGTCTGTCTTTGCGAGTTCAATGGCTGTTGGACCTCCGCTGAGAGTGGCCCCTCCTTGGTGAAGACTGAGATGGTAGCCACGTACGAACTGGTACGTATTTCCCTCAGCAAAAATATGCAAGTCTTTTGGAAAATTATTAATCACAAGTCAGCCTATTCGATGAAACAAAGGTGTCGATGGTGACACTGCGCAGGGAAATAACCCCTACTGGTCCCGGAGGAACTTTGTGGTCGCTGTTTGAGGCTTTAGTCCCGAAGAAAAATGCGTGTAATCCCAACGGGGACTCCTCCGCAAACCGCTGAAGATAAATAAGTTAAAATCTCGAATAAGGTTTTTCCCTGCTGGCGGAAAAAGTAGTAACTATTTAGTTCACATCGCCTCTCATCTTAGGTAAAATACTTACTAACTAAGGTTTTCAGGGGTTTCTTTGCGGGAAATACAGCAACTCCTGTTGAATCAAGGCCTTAGTACATCAGGAAGTGTCAGTGACGGCTGTTCCATCATTCAAAGAGTCCTCTCGGGAGCTAATCGTAGAAGTTGCTCGTGCTCTTGAACCCTACTTTCCAGACATCACACATAGCTGGCGGGAGAAGCTGGTGGAGGAGTTCGGCTTCGATGGCCGTATCCTGGCTGCACTGGAACGGGTCACCTTGGCCGCCGGATGCTCTTATTTCTGTCATGACGACTTTCCCGGCTTTCAGGAAAACCTCAACTACTTCGGGGTGCGGCTCTCCAAGCTTCAGGTGGATACCCGTGCAGTAGCGCGTTCGCTTGAGCTCTATCAGTCATTCTGCGATCCATACCTCTCAGGCCTTTTTCGCGGACGCGACGCCGAAGCCAAGGCCACCCTGGAGATGCTCTCCTCAGTCTCTTTCGTGACCATCTCCGGCGCTTACTATGACACCAAGACACGCGAATCCAACGCTCTGCTTGCTGTGCTTGACGCAGAGCTGGCCGCCGGTGATCTTTCTTCTCTCCTGCAGAAGGTTCTCGACGTAACCACCGAGACTTTCCACGCATCGCTCGGCTCCGTGCTCCTGCGCGAGCCGGAAGCTGACTTCCTGAGGGTTGCGGCCTCCGTTCATCTCAACTTTGAGCTGCCTGAGGACTTCCGCATTCCCGTGGGCTGCGGCTTTTCCGGACGCATTGCCGCCAGCGGTGAACCGGGGATGATCCTGGATACCAGCGTCGAGGATGGAATTTTCACTCCGCGTATTCGTGATCGCGCCCGCTCCCTTTGGGGTGTGCCGCTCAAGGCCAACGGACAGACCATCGGCGTGCTACTGATCGGCTTCAACAAACCTTACGAGTGGATGCCTACCGAGCGCGAGCTCATGCGCGCCATCGGGGAGCGCACCGCCCTGGCCATCGAGCGCGCCCGCATGACCGATGCCCTGCGCGAACGCGAGCACCGCATCGCCGAGCTTTCCGGACACCTGCTGCGCGTGCAGGAAGAAGAGCGCAAGCGCATCAGCCGCGAACTGCACGACGAAACCGGCCAGGCGCTTATGGTGATTCGCCTCTACCTGGGAATGATGGAATCGACCGTGACCGCCCGTAACGTAAAGGGCAAGATTCGCGAGACTGTAGAAGTAGTAGACCGCACCATCGAAGGCATCCGGCGGATCATCGGCAAGCTCTCGCCGCTGGTTCTGCAGGAACTTGGATTGATGGCGGCCATCCGTAAAGAAGCCAAAGACCTGGCCAAGAACACCGGGGTGAAAGCCCGGGTGATGATCTCTGAGGAAGTAGGCCGTCTCGCTCCCGGCATCGAGCAGGCCATCTATCGCGTGGTGCAGGAAGCCCTGCACAACGTGGCCAAGCATGCGCAGGCAAAGAGCGTAGTGGTGCAGATGACCCGCGAGAACCAGAATATCCATCTGGTGGTGGAAGATGATGGTATAGGCATTCAGGCCAAAACCAGCAACTCCCGTGGCCACTCCTTTGGACTGGCCGGAATCAAAGAACGTATAGCAACACTGGGTGGGGTCTCGCGCGTGATCTCGGCCAAAGGTAAAGGAACGCGCCTTGAAATCACAGTTCCTGCGGGCGAGCCGTTGATCGACCGCCTGCCGGAACATACTGCAGCCCAGGCCGCTGCTGCCAGGCTGAATTAAAATTTAGAGGGAACCCATGCCGAAAATTAAATGTCTTTTAGTTGATGACCACACGCTGTTTCGCCAGGGCGTACGCCGCCTTCTCGAAAGCGAAAGCGATTTTGAAGTGATTAGCGAAGCTGCTGATGGCGGCGAAGCTGTAGAGAAAGCCCGTGAAGGCCGCCCTGACATTGTGCTCATGGACATCGGTATGCCCGGTCTCTCCTCGTTTGAGGCGTCCCGCCAGATCAAGAAGAACCGCCCCGAAACCAAGATTCTCTTCCTCACCATGTATGAGGACGAAGACTATCTCGTGCAGTGCCTCGAGGTCGGCGCCTCCGGCTACGTGCTGAAAGATACGCCTGCTCCGCAATTGCTGAATGCCGTGCGCGACGTCTACAAAGGCGGCAAGTACCTCAGCTCTCAGGTCCTGGGCAAGCTGGTGGAAGATTTCCGCTCGCGCGTCCGCGACACCCGCATGCGCCCGCGCATCTCCACGCTGACCCCGCGTGAACGTGAAATTCTCAAGCTGCTGGCCGAAGGCAACTCCGTGAAAGAGATTGCCGTGATCCTCGGGCTAAGCGTGAAGACCGTTGAAGCCCACAAGTTCAACCTCATGCGCAAGCTCGACATCCACAACAAGGCCCAGCTCGTGACCTACGCTATCCAGAAGAAGATCATCAAGATTCCCGTAAATCAGTAAGCCTTCCCTCCTCCGCAACGAAAAGGGCGCTCGGAAGAGCGCCCTTTTTTGGATCACATCGAAAAAATCTGTGTTGATCTGTGTTAATCAGTGGTGAGCTTTGTTTTTTCAGCGTCATCAACGTTGATCAGCGGCAAAGAAAATCTTCTAAATCAAGCTTCTCTCTTTAATCTCCAGATACTGATTCACAATGGTCGTCGTCAGCTTATTGGGGTGGATCTCCAGCGCCAGTGCGCCCTTGTCGCGGACACGGCTGATCAACTGTTCCCTGCGTTGGACGATCTCCTGCGCGGCTACGGTTTCGTACATCTCTTCCGCGCTGTCCGGATTCTGTATCTGCAGCAGCGATGAAGCTGCATAAAGGTGGTCGGCCTCAGCAATCTCTTCATGCGCGTTAGCCAATCCGTCCATCAACAGGCGCATGTGGGAAAGCCCTTTGCCCAGCCCTATGCGCTGCTGCACCTTTCGCCCGTAAACCAGCAGCCCTACACGGTCCCCGGAATACAGAGCGATCTGCGCCAGCGAGAGCGCGGCATTGGTGGCCAGGTCGAGCTTGCTCAGGTCGCCAACTTTGGCGCGCAGCAGACGCCCGGCATCGATCACCAGCCACACCGCCTGGCTGCGCTCCACCTGGTAAATCTTGGTTACGTGCTTGCCTCGGCGTGCAGTTGCCGTCCAGCAGATGTTGCGGAACTCGTCGCCTTCGCGGTATTCGCGTAGGCTTTCGAACTCGCGGCCCATGCCGCGCTGCCGCACCAGTCGTTTTTCCAGTTCAATCTGGCGCGCGCGGCTCAGATAGATGTTCTGGCGCTTAGCTTCCTCCAGATCAGGATAGACGCGAATCGTCTGCTTCAGGTCGGCGCGCGCCCAGCGCTCCGCAAAACGCGCCAGGCTCTGGTAACGCAGGTAGGCCCCGCCAATCTCGATATCTCCGCGCTGCAGCGGCCGCACGGTATACGTCTGGCTTGCGGAAGACCGCCGTGGAATCTTGATCTCCACCACCGCAGGCTCGTTTCTCAGGCTCTGCGGCACATCTTCAAGCACACTGCATGCCAGAGGCACGGCGCTCTCGTTCTGCACCTGCACCATGATGTCGACGTTATTGCTCAGCGAGGCAGTACCGGTCCAGCTTCTTTCCACCGTCAGCCTGCCTGCACGCGGCAGCAGCCACAAATCCACGGCCCAGGCGGCGAATACGCAAGCGTCCCAGGCGGCCATGATCAGGAAGAATTTGTTGCTCCAGAATGCCGGCACGCACCACAACACCCCCAGCAGAATCAGCAGGAAGAATCGGCGGCCAAACCCAAAACCCAGACGGCCCGCCGGCTTACACTTTGCCGTTATCGTGCCTGGGGCAAGCAGGCGGGGTCTCACTTGGGAACCTCGATGGAGCCGATGACTTCATTCAGGATCTGGTCATTCTCCAGCCCCTCAAGTTCCGCTTCCGGGCGCAGGATCACGCGGTGGCGCAGCACCGGCAGCACGGCTGCTTTTACATCATCGGGAATCATGTAATCACGCTCTTCCAGCGCTGCAAATGCCTTGGCCACATTCATCAGGCTGACGGCTGCGCGCGGGCTCGCTCCAATCGAGAATGACGGCCAGTCGCGTGTGCGCCGGATAATCTCTACCATGTAGCGGAAGAGCGCCGGTTCAACCTTCACATTCTTGATTTCGGCGCGCGCCTCCGCCAGCGTTCCCGAAGTCAGTTCAGCCAGATGGGCCGCGCTCAGGTCATGCGGATCGAATCCCTGGTGATGATTTTGCAGGATCGTGACTTCCTGATCCGCGTCCGGATAAGTCACGTTGATCTTCATCAGAAAGCGGTCAAGCTGCGCCTCCGGCAGAGGATAGGTGCCCTCGAACTCGATCGGGTTCTGCGTGGCGAACACGGTAAAGAATTCAGAAAGACGGTAGGTAGTTACGTCGATGCTGATCTGCCTTTCTTCCATCGACTCCAGCAGCGCCGCCTGGGTGCGGGGAGGCATGCGGTTGATCTCATCCGCCAGCAGCAGGTCGGTGAACAGCGGGCCGCGATGCAGCGAGAACGTGCTGGTGGAGAGGTTCAGGACGTTGCTGCCCATGATGTCGGCGGGCATGAGGTCAGAGGTGCACTGCACTCTTTTGAAATCCAGCGCGAACAGCCGCGCAAAAGCTTTGATGACCAGGGTCTTGGCAATGCCGGGCACGCCTTCCAGCAGCGCGTGGCCTCCGCACAAAATCGTGACCAGGCACTGGGTCACCAGTTCTTCCTGCCCGACGATTACCTTGGCCAGTTCAGTGCGTCCGTGGGCCAGTACCCGAGAGACGGTCTGCATGAGAGATGTTCTCCTTATTCCTGAGAGATGAGCTTGAGGTTATGTGCATGCTGGCTGAGCTTCTGCACCAGGTCCAGCACCGTGGCTTCTTTCAAATCGAGATCGTTGAGGCTTTGCTCAATCTGTTCCAGCGTTTTTTCCAGTCCCGGCTCTTTATACGCCAGGCGCCTGCGCGCGCCTCGCGCCAGATCGGCAGAGGAGGCATTCGAGCGCAGTCCCAGCTTTCTTGCCAGCAATGCCCTGAACCTGTGGTACGGCACCTCCAGCGCCGTACGCGCAGCGTTGGCTCGCTGGTACAGACTCCCCAGCGTGTTCACGAATTCCAGCGGAGAGAGCCGCGAGGGTTCATAGAGCGGATGAATGGGAGCATTGCGGCGCGCATAAGCCAGCAGCAGCGCCACAAAGGCCAGCCCGCACTGCACCAGCCCGTATCGTATCGGCGGAAACGAGGTGTAGCCGGTTTCCGTTTCATGCCAGGAGTGCAGATACTCGTCCCATAAGACATGAGTGTCTTTCGGCCCTATCGAATTCAGCAGCAGGTCAAGATTGCCGGCATCGCGAATGCCGGAGTTCATCAGGCATCCGCTCCCAGCCCACCAGATCACCTCGCCTTTGCCGACTTTGTAAGAAACCACCAGGCCCTTGCCATCGTGCGAGTAATGTACAAGCTGCGCAGGCTTGGGATCGCCCCAGTGCGATGGAGGCGAGAACTTGATGGTACCCGCGCGCGTAAGTGAGCTTGGTATGTCAGGCTTGTATTCCTTTGCCACGGCATCGGGCAGCGCTTCTGGAATCGCATTGGATTCCGGAATGAAGATGGAGGCATTGTAGCCGGTGGCCAGCACCCGCCCGCCGCGATTCAAAAACAATCGGACCGCGTCTTTCTCTTCTTTATCGGCTCCTCGTATTGGACCGGCCAGCACCAGCACGGTCTTTGCCGCTTCATCAGGCAATTCACTCAAAGAACTTTCCCAGCGCTCCACGTTGTAGCCTTCTTCTTTGAGCAGCAGATACGCGGCTTTGGCCCCACTGCTCTGGGCTGAGTAACTGGTGGGAACGCCGGAATCCTTGTCGTCTTCCCTGGAGAAAACAGCCAGAACCACGATCAGCACCACAATCACGGCAATGGTGATCTGCAGCAATCTTCGGTCGTTTTTGTCGAGAGTTATCTGCACCCTAGTTTCTCAAGCTGGCCCAGCGTTTCCTGGAAGTCGGTAGCGTTGGCGCTCCGCTGACCGTACCAGGTGACTTCAAATTTTCGGGTCAGCGTAGCCAGTGTCGGGTGCTGCGAGTTGCGCGCGTTCAGCAGGCGCAGATATTCACGCGGTGTTCTCGCCCGGTCTGGCCGCCAGGCGCCATGTTCTTCCAGAAATGAGATTCCTGCCCAGTACGCCAGGTGGATGGCATTGCGCCAGTCTTCCTGCTGGGCCAGTGTGCGGGACTCTGCCAGCCACGAACGCCAACTTCGTGCCGACGGCGCAAAGGGTATGATCTCGCGTACACCATCATCATACCGGGGATAATCGAATCTCTTCTTGAGCCACCAGGCAAAAAGGATAAAAGCCACTACCACGCATGCATAAACGAGCATGTGCCAGAAATCAATGCGCGAGTTTCCGGTAAGGGGATGTTTCTGAAAGAAACTGTCGATCCAGCGCATCACCTTCTCCCACCAGATGTCAAAACGGCTCGCGCCATGCACTTTGTTGAACTCTTTCCGCGAGAGTATCTCGCCCAGCTTTGCATGGCCGGCGCTGGAGTCTGATTGCGGCTGATCGTAGGTATTGGCCTGCTCTTCCAGCAGCTTCAGCTTTTCCTCGATCTCGTCGAGAAAGGCATTGCGCTTGAGTGGCTCTGCTTTCTCGAACTGCTGTATGTCTTTCTTCAGCCATTCATAGCTGAAAGAGCATTCACCGTATTTGCCGCTGATGGAAACCCGGTCGGGAACTGATTCCTCCACTGATTTGGCCTGCTCCGGATGCTGCTTCACCTCTGCGATCCTGGCGCTCAGATCTTCAAGCTGTTGCAGGTACTGGCTGTTGGAGAGGCTGGGCTGCGCCACGGCCAGAAGCGGTACGGCCAGCAGACACAAAAAAAACCAGCGGAATGTTCGTCCAGTTTTCATCCGATACCAGGGGCCGCGGCGGCAGCCTGCTCGATCGCCGGCTGGGCCAGTGATTCCATCATGATTTGCAGGTCGAAGGCTTCTTTCTTCACGCGCTGATCATAATAGACCAGGCAGGTTCCCACCGCCCCAATGGGAAATGCCACAGCGGTCGCCACCAGCGCTCCGATAAACACCATGATCAGGTTAGGTATTCCCTGATTCAGATAAGCAACGAATATCCCTGGTATCTGCAGCACCCAGAAAATCGGTACTCCCACAAAGTTAACCAGGAGCTGAATCAGGAAAACGCGGAACAGCGCGCCTTTTGCCAGGAACTTGCTGCGCTTGAGCGCCTGGCGTGCAGGCATATTCTCCAGTACACATGCGGGAACCGCGAGGGAGTACTTGCAGGCAATACGCAGTGACCAGATCAGGCCGCCCAACATACACCCGCCTGTTAGTACTATCGCGAAAATCTCTGACCCCAGCGGAGTGAGGAGCACCAGTTTTGAGCGTAAAAACCATTGGGACAGATAGGCTCCTCCAGATAACAGGACAAATATCACCAGCCAGCTTCCCACCATGCGCAGGGCAACCGTGAGTACCAGCCTCAGGATGCGGCCCGTGAAACGCACCACCTTGCTATACGATTCCCGTACCGTGGTTGTATAGCCAAGATGCAGGCGGGAAACAGCATAAATCGTCGCCCCGGTCGCCATGGCAACACCGGAAAGCCCCAGCAGGGAAAATACCAATACATAGCCGGCGATCAGCAATCCAGCCACTGCAGTGTTGCCTACGTTGCCATCCCAGCCGGGCATGATTTTTTCTGAGAGCTTGAAGATTAAGATCGCAACAAAAAAAGTCAGTGCGGGCAGCGTCCCGATTCCGGCAAAGAACAGGAAATGGCTGCGATACAGCACGAACGCGCGGTCCAGAACTTCGCCGGTGCTCATGGGGCGCAGAACGGAACTCATGGCTATGCCGGATTGCGGGGCCGCATCTGGAGATGGAGAAACGTACAAATGGTCAGACCTCGCTCACTTATTGAATCGCGCCCGTGCCCGGCACTGCAGCCGTTGCCGCCTGATTGGCCGCAGGCTCTATGGATTGCATCATCCATTGCAGATCGAAAGCTTCTTTCCTGATTCTTTCATCGTAATAAAGCAATGCGATAGCGATGGTGGCGATGGGACCTGCCAGGCTCCCCGCCAGAAAGTCTGCAATGTAGAGTCCTACAACATAAGGCAGGCTTAAATGTATGCTCGGTGTCATCCAGAAAGTACCGTGGGCAAGATAGACGGGTAACTGGAATACGTATCCAAGAGCCACGGCAATGAGTCCGGTGAGAAGGAACACCAGCACCACACGTCCAATGCTTTTCTTCGTCAAAAACTTTGACCGTTTCAGCGCATCCCCGGCGGAAACTTTCTCAATGGCGCATGCAGGCACCGCGAACGCATAGCGGGCAAATGTCCTTATCATCCACACCAGGGCGACGATCAACACCAGAAGAAGAACCAACGCCATAAGGGCCCCCGCAATAACAGCGCTGGAACCCGGGTTGTCTCTCGCTCCCCGCGTCAGAGAAAGGGCAACACCGAACAGCAGGGCGTAAATAATAATCGTTGGCCCTATAGCCCGGATAAAAACGGAAACTACTATGTTGAAAATTCTGAAGAAGAGAGATTTGATTTCGCTGTAGGACTGGTGAATGCTCGCGCTGCGTCCTAGATGTACGAGTGAAACCGCGTGAACCGTCGCTCCCGATGCCAGTGAATGTACGACCAGGTATGCGATGACGTATATTACTAAGGTCACCAGAAAAAGGAGGGGAGAACGCTGCAAACTCCCCTGGGCTGCCTCAGAGCCAAAGGCAAACAACATCGCCAGGCGAACGCACAGGGAAAAAATGGACGCTACCAGGGTGATACCGGCAAACAGAATGAAATTGTTGCGGTAAAGATAAAATGTTCGGTCAAGCACTTCTCCGGTGCTCATGGGACGAAGGGCGGAATTCATAGCTTGGATAACTCCAGTATTGCTCAGGATAGTAGCATAAAACACCGTTCTCACCAGCCGTGATCCGTCTTTAAAGAACGGATGTTATCCAGCGAGAGAGGCCAAGGCAGCAGAGATGGTCACCAAAAAGTCACTGGATGAATTTCACCGAATGGGTGTTACATT
>QHVI01000028.1 GCA_003223515.1 Candidatus Angelobacter sp. Gp1-AA117 | reverse complement strand
GACCGACGTAGGAGGGAGGACGGAGTGGAGGAAGCCCGAGGATGTCTGCTCCACCATGCTGTTACAAGGTGTTCTCACGGAACTGTTGAAAGCGCACGCATGATGCTTGCAAGGTAATGAGCGGAGCGAAAGACTAGGCATGCAACTCGGCAATCCCTACATTATTTTCGAAACTGCTTTAGCCGGACGACTGATGTTTGCCTATATTTTTCCACAGCTCGAATATCCCTATATCAGTAGAACTCGATTTGAGGCAGTTTCGTTTTTGGGCTTTAATCAACGGTTTTTCCCAAAAACAGGGAATTTGTCTATTAGAATCAGACACTTCTGTCTTCCTCTCTCTTCCATTGCCCTGAAACAACATTAAAATTTTTAACTTCAATTTTGTGTCTTTCTAATCCACCCAGTTCATTCTTACCTGCGAGGCTGATCATCGTTCAACTCACCGCGAACGCATAGTTTTTCCGTGTTGTACGGGCAGCACGGGAAGCAGACCATGCGGTTAGAAAGACGGTTGAGCAGGGAATGGTGTGACTTTCGGCAGCCGAGTAGTGGTCAATCAAGGAGAGCAGCGAATGAGCTATAAGTTTTTCTTGCGAGAAAAAGCAGATAAAGCACGGCTGCGCGATGCGGAAAACGCGAGAAAGAACCGGATGGAAATTGTGAAAGCCTTGTCCACCGGCCAGGTTTCGCGTCGGGACCTCGTCAAATGGGGATTATTTACAACTGCAGGATTGCTGGCCCCGATTGGTGGCCTGAGTCCATTTGTCCCCAGCGCACATGCTGATACTGTTACCAGCATTCCCACGGGTGCACCACCCAGTCCCTTGTTTGGAGTGCAAGCTTTTACCCAGCCGATGCCACGGTTCGATGTGATTCCGCGGAATCCGCTTTCATCCCTTACACCTTCACCTACAGCGGAGAGCAATCAGACACAGCAGGCGGTGGATCCCGCTTTGGGTGGCGGCTTTGGTCCGATTGAAGGACGTCCCCCGGGACCAATCTGGGCTCATCAGAGATTCAGCCAGTTCCCGCCGCAGGTCGCGATGGAGATGTTCCAGGGGCAGGCACAGAGCAATACCGTATACAATCCCGGCGTTGCCTCCAGCCTGAACTCAGGTATTGATCCAACCAGTTCGATCCCGTTGAAGTTCCATCCGGGCCTCCCAACGCAGAATCCCAATTCAGTCTGGACCTTCAATGGAACGATTCCTCCCAAGCTGGTGAAGGGAAGATACGGCGAGCCAATCTTGTTCCGCCATCACAACCAGTTGCCTGCTGATGTAAACCAGAATAACGGTTTCGGCCGGCACACCATCTCGACTCACGAGCACAACGGCCACCACGGCGCGGAGAATGACGGTTTCACCGGCGCGTACTTCTTCCCCGGACAGTTCTATGACTATCACTGGCCCATCGTGCTTGCCGGCCACTTCAGCATCAACACTGACGCGACCGATCCTCGCGCCGGCAGTCCTGCCGATAACGGCGGTATCAACAAGGTGCCGGGTGACTGGCACGAAACCATGTCCACTCACTGGTTCCACGATCACATGTTCAGCTTCACCTCGCAGAACGTGTACAAGGGCAACGCTGCCATGTTCAACATCTACAGCGCGCTCGATCGTGGCAACGAGTCGATCAATGACGGCGTGAATCTGCGCCTGCCCAGCGGTACTACCGCCTCATGGGGCAATCTGGATTACGACATCAACCTGCTGCTGTCTGACAAGGCATTTGACCAGACCGGGCAGCTCTACTTCGACATCTTCAACTTCGATGGCTTCCTGGGCGACGTAATGACCGTGAACCTCGCCTTCCGGCCCTACTTCGAAGTGGAGCGCCGCAAGTACCGCTTCCGCATCCTGAACGCCAGCGTCTCGCGCTTCTTCAAGGTTGCGCTCAGCGATGGCTCAGCCCTGATCCAGATCGCCAATGACGGCAACCTGCTTCCGCACCCGGTAACCCTTACTCAGCTCGACGAGCAGGGCATTGCCGAGCGCTATGACATCGTCATTGACTTCTCCCGCTACAGCATTGGGAACAAAGTCTGGATGGTGAACCTGTGCGAACACCAGGATGGAAAAAAGCCCAGCAAGGACCTCACCATTGCCCAGGCACTTTCCGGCACATCGCTGGATCCGTGCGTTGGCAAATTCCTGGAATTCCGCATCGTGCGTGACCCGGCTCAGCCTGACCAGAGCCAGGTGCCCGATACCATGATTCTGAATCCTGATTTGTCGGCCATTCCTGTGGCTGCGCAGCGTACCTTCCAGTTTGGCAGTGGCGCCAAGCAGACCACCAACGACCCGACCTCTGCTTACAACGGCACGGGTAACTGGGGCGTGAGCACTGACAATCTGGGCATGAAGAAGGCTGATTTCGGACGTGTCTCGGCTGCGCCCAAGTTCGGCACGCGTGAAATCTGGACGCTGCAGAACGGTGGCGGAGGCTGGGATCACCCGATCCATATCCACTTCGAAGAAGGCCAGATCCTGGCCAGGAACGGCAGTGCCAGCAACGTTCCGGCATGGGAGAAGGGCCGCAAAGATGTGTACCGTCTGCGTCCGGGTGGAAGCGTAACCCTGACCATGCAGTTCCGTGACTGGGGCGGCATGTTCATGGAGCATTGTCACAACACGGTGCATGAAGACAATGCCATGCTCGTTCGCTGGGAGCTTGATGACGGAGGCGCACCCTTCCTGCGTCCATTACCGACTCCCATTCCGACTGCACAGGGTGTCACCTTCGTGAATCCGGATGAGGTCGAGGCGACTGCCTTCGGCCCGGCCAGCGGTGGCTCCGGTTCTGGAGGTGGCGGTACCAGCGGGGGCAGCAAGGTGATTGGTGGTTCAGCAACCAAGACCGCCAGCGGCCTCAACTCCACCTCCGGCCTTGGTAATTCCACTGGAGGCGGTGGCAAAGGTAGTTCTAGCGTCAGCGGAAAAGGAAAATAAATAAACAATTCAACGAAGTAGAAAAAAACAACTGAAACTCAGGCCGAAGCCACTTGCTGACTTCGGCCATTTTTTTTAAGCGGAGAATGTTTATCTGTATTGCTATCGGTCAAATTCTTCGTGGTCTGGTTCTCTCCGTGAACTCAGTATGTCCGTGTTTAGCATATGAAATCTGTGTTTATCTGTGTTGATCTGTGGTTGGATCTTGTTTTTTCAGCGTTCATCAGTGTTCATCAGCGGCTAAAGAGTCCTGTCGCATCAGAGAGGCTTGCGACCGACCGGTCGGTCGTATTAGAATGTCTGTGTCATGAAGACTACAGGCAAAGCCCACAAGAAAATCGTTGACCGGGCGCTGGTGCTCGCGAACCAGGTCGGTCTCGAAGGGCTTTCGCTTGGCGTTCTGGCTTCCGACCTGAAGCGCTCCAAGAGCGGCCTCTTTGCTCATTTCAAATCCAAGGAAGAGCTGCAGCTTGATGTGCTGCGCGAAGCCATGGATCGCTTTGTGACCTTGGTGGTGAAACCGGCGCTGGAGCAGCCGCGTGGCGAACCTCGCCTGCGGGCTCTGTTTGCCGGGTTTCTTGACTGGGTCGGCGGACGCTACGTGAAAGGTGGCTGCATCTTTATGGCGCTCTCTTCAGAATACGGTGACCGGCCCGGCCCGGTTCGCGACCTGCTGGTCGAATCCCAGCGCACCTGGATCAATACCATCGCCCGCGTGGTGCAGACTGCCATCGATGAAAAACATCTGGTGGCCGATCTTGATCCCATGCAGTTCGCCTATGAAATCGTAGGCATCGGGATGGCCTTCAAACATGCCCACAAATTAATGAACGATCCCAAAGCCGAAACACGGGCGCGCACTGCCTTCGAAAACCTGCTGGCCCGCAACCAGAGCAAACCCCAACCCCGCTCCCACAAGAGCGCCTGATCCCCGGAGGAATTTTCAATGTGATCTTCACATCAAATGTAGCACGACCGGTCGTATCAGAAATTCCTTTCCTCCTTGTCATCCCTGAGCGAGACCGAGTGACGAAGGAGCGAGGGCGAAGCGCAGGACCCCAAGGATGCTTATTCGAACCATGCTGCATGAAGGCGTTCTCACAAGACTGTATGAACCGCAACTGTAAGGGAGGCTAAAATGCCAGGGCCGAGTATTGTTGGGGGTTTGTCTGACCGCGTTGCAATTTTCCTTACTCTGATTTCATTTCTTTTCGTCATTAGAACCTCAGCCCTCCAATCCGCTGACGCCATCAAAGTCCACGATACTGCCCAGCATTCCGTCCAGCAGATTGAACTCCAGCGTTGTGACAGTCTTCCCATCATCAAGGTCAAGGTCAACGGCCGGGAACTGCCTTTTCTTCTCGACACCGGGGCCACGTCCTTTGTGAATGAGAAATCCTTCGGCTCACTCAGCTCCCGGTCGATCAGTGTCTCTTCCTGGACAGGAACCACTGCGCTCAATGCTCCTGTGGTGATGATCGGCGAGCTATCGGTGGGGGAACATGCAGTCCACAACGTCAGGCTTCCTGCCATCGACCTGGAGCGTATTGGCAAAGCCTGCGGCCACCCGCTCGAAGGAATTCTTGGCGTAGATCTCATCCAGAAACTCGGCCTTACGATTGATCTGAGCCACCATGTAGGACTTGTGGATGCAGGGCCGGTCGATGTTCGTGGCAAATATCAGGACATGGAACGAAGTATGTCCAACTGCAGCGCGGCCTTCAATTCCGGTGACGCTGCCCGTCTTGAGCAATGCTTTGACCGCGACATTACTCTTTATTCCGGCACGGCTGAGCTGCACGGCCGCGATAAGGCCATTCAATACCTCAAAGACCGTTATCTGCGCTTTGCTCCAGCAGTCAAACTGGAGATGAAGACTCACGAAGTCAAGCTCTTCGGCGACGCTCTCTGGTATTACTACAATCTGAGCATAGACTCGCCCCAGGAGCATCTGCGCGGACACGGTACCGCCATCTGCCAGCACACCCCGGATGGCTGGCAGATCATGCTCATGCATAACTCATTTGATGACCAGCACCCATCTCCTGATCATCCTTCCACCACAACAGATCCACGCAAGTGATGGAATGATCACTTACGAACATTCGAAATTACTTACTGATGAATTCTTCTGCGCTCTCTGCGACCTCTCCACTACTAACGATCAAATTCGTCTCGAGCCGCGAAAAACTTTTCCGGACTGGATCACGAAATAACCTGTTTACTTTCTCTTAGGTGTTTTTCCTCTGTGTCCTTTGTGAAACCTTTGCCCTCTGTGGTAACGGTTTTGCCTTTGGTTGCGGCATAGCTGCGTTGCGGTAAAGACCTTTCTTTATCTGTGCCGATCTTGAATCTGTGTCATCTGTGTTGAGATTTGAATTTTCAGCGTGAATCAGCGTTCATCAGCGGCCAAAACAAAATCAAGTCCCCAGACCAGCCAGGTTGGTGACCCGCTCTCCAGCACTGATTCAGACGTAGTAGGGAAGGACGGCTGAACCATCAGCCGTCCTTTCTCATTATTTGTGCTGAAAGATTCAAAAAATCAGGCCTCCAATTTTCCCGCCCAAACCCTTGCAATTCTTTGTAGCGGGCGTATTATTATTCTTCTTAGAAGTATTACTATAATAAAGCTTTCAGTGCTCCATATGAGCCTTGCGTCTCGTAATTGCTTGCCGGGCTACAGTGATAGCAATTAGAAGCCATCTCATAAATGCGCTTTAGCGCAATCGGTGGAAGAGCGGGCCTTCAGGCCCGCGTTACAGTCCGTGATGAAAAGGGCTTTAGATGGAATGAGACGGCTGGTCTCGCGGAACAAGCTATGATGCTGTCCGCAGCGCATTCGAGATGCAAAAGGAGACCAGCCCTGGTGGCAACGCCGCTACAAGCATTTATGAGATGAGTTGTACAAATTTTGGCAATTTTGGCAATGAGTTCGATTGTTCCGCTTCTGTTCCGGAACAGAAAATCGCAACCGGAACAGCGCAACCTGAAGCAATGTAAACACTTAAATCGATTTGTTCCGTGTTCCGCTTCATTTTGCGATTTTTGAAAATTAACGACTGAGTAAACAGGGCAAAATGCCTTGGCCCGGAATTCGGGTTCTCGATCTTTGAAAACTGAATAGAACTTGGATTGTCCCTTCAGGTTGACTGTAGGGGCCGATGCCATCGGCCCCTGATTCTGAAGGTTGGGTTCCGCTGTTTCACTAAAAGATTTGAAATCTTCTTTTTTCTCTGCGTCCTCTGCCTTGCTATACCTCAAAATCTGTTCTTGAGAAGATTCTCGACTGTGTTGAACGCGCTTTTGAAACAAGGGTTTATTCACGTAAATTCGCGCTGTTAGTGTCATTCGCGGCATTTTAGTTTGGGACCTCGATAATGTTAGAGACTAACTCCCTAAATCCCTCTGCGCCCTCTGCGTTCTCTGCGGTTAAAGTTTTTGCCACCTTTGCGTCCTTAGCGTCCTTTGCGGTTGCATTTCCTCGTCACACTCTGAATGTGATCCCCGTCATTGACATCCCTAATTCATTGGCTGATGATGTCCGGAAATCGTGCCCGAGGAGGACACCATGTCGACCCATGCTCCTGCTGCTGAATCTGGAATTGAGCAGCTCTTACAGGCCGGAACGGAAATCCATCCACCAGCCTCTCTGGCTGCCAATGCGCGTGTGGGCGACTACGCTGCTGAGTACACACGCTCTGTTCAGGATCCGGAAGCCTTCTGGGATGAAATTGCACGGGAGCTGGAGTGGTTCAAGCCCTGGACAAAAATCTTTGAATGGAAGTACCCGACCTTTGAGTGGTTCATTGGCGCGAAATGCAACATCACCTACAACTGCCTTGACCGCCAGGTAAGAGCCGGACGCAGGAATAAGGTCGCCTATATATGGACCTCAGAAGAGGGCGAGGAGCAGCAGATCACCTACGGCCAGCTTCTCGATTTCGTCTCTCGTGCCGCCAATGGTCTGCGTTCCCTCGGGGTGAAGAAGGGCGACCGCGTCATTATTTATATGCCGTTGTCGCTGGAAGGTGTGGTTTCCATGCTGGCCTGTGCCCGGATTGGCGCGGTGCATTCGGTTGTCTATGCGGGCTTCAGCGTGCAGGCCCTGCGCAGCCGCATTGAAGATGCCCAGGCAAAGGTCATCGTAACTGCTGATGTGACTTTCCGTCGCGGTAAACGCGTGGGCCTGCGTTCGATTGTCGATGAGGCCATTTCCGGCCTGGAGATCGTGGAGATGGTTGTCGTCCTGCGCCGCACCCAGCCTTCCATCGAACTGGCATTGCATGAGGTTGATTTCTACGAACTCGTGGACCAGCAATCGCGCGATTGTCCGCCGGAGCACATGGATTCAGAAGATCCGCTCTATATCCTTTACACCAGCGGCACCACCGGCAAACCCAAGGGCGTGCTCCACGTCCACGGCGGCTACATGGTTGGCATTTACTATCACATGACGCGCTTCTGGGATATCCGTGATGATGACGTCTTCTTCTGCACCTCGGATATCGGCTGGGTCGTGGGACATTCTTATATCGTCTACGCGCCCCTGCTGGCCGGAGCGACCACGCTGTTCCGTGAAGGCGCCATCGATTATCCGCACCCGGCGATTGCCTGGGAGTTGGTGCAGCGTTACCGCGCCTCGGTGATCTTCACCGCGCCCACGGCAGTACGCATGTTCATGCGTCATGGCGATGAGCTGCCCCGTCGCTATGATCTGCGCAGCATCCGCCTGTTTACCTGTGCGGGCGAGCCGCTGAATCCTGAAGCCATGATCTGGGCTCACCGTGTTCTGTGCGGTAACGGCGAATGGGGATTCGTTGCCGACAACTGGTGGCAGACCGAAACCGGTGGACCCTGTCTTGGAACCTTGCCGGTCTTTCCCGCGCGGCCCGCCAAGGCAGGGAAGGCGCTGCCCGGTGTTATCGCTGAAGTTGTAGACCTGCAGGGAAACCCAATGCCGCCGAATAAAGGCGGACTGCTGGTTTTGCGCCGCCCGTTTCCCCATATGTTCCGCACTGTCTTCGGCGATCCGGAACGTTATGCAAAAGACTGGGGCAAGATTCCCAACGCATACACCACAGGCGATGTCGCTGTGTGCGATGAAGACGGATACTTCACTGTTGTCGGCCGCGCCGATGACGTCTTGAATGTCGCTGGCCATCGCATCGGCACCGCAGACGTGGAGAGTGCGCTGGTCAGCCATCCGGCAGTTGCTGAAGCCGCCGTCATCGGTCGTCCTGATGAGATCAAGGGCGAGAATATCAAGGCCTTTGTCATTTTGCGTGTAGGACACGCAGCCTCACCCGAGCTTGCAGCCAGATTGAAAGACCACGTGCGCCATGTGCTTGGCTCGATTGCTGTGCCGGCAGACATTGCTTTTCCCGACAAGCTGCCCAAAACCCGCAGCGGCAAAATCATGCGCCGCCTGCTCAAGGCCCAGGAATTAGGGAAAGATGTGGGGGATATCTCCACTTTGGAAGAATAAAACGGCTCGTGTAGTACAGCGCGGCGCGCCGCAACCAAACGAAAATTGGTGGCCGGCTGTGCGGATCGCACTAAGCTGCTGAGAGGCTGCGCAGCAGCCCAGAGTCAACCTATGTGCTGGCAATTCTTGCAAGCAACAAGAACTTGCATCAAAAAATCCAACAGTAGGACTTTTTTGAACTGAGCACAATTTCCAATGACGGAAATTTTCAAAATGCTTGCGTGTCATGCAAAATACCAGGACATCGCCTATAGTCGCCTCATCGATTGAAGTTTGTGCTCCTGAACTATTCCAGCAACAAAGTTTGAAACTGCTCGATTTGCATACTTACTCAAGAATTCTCTCTGTTGTGAACAGCTCCCCAATATTTCCGGAGAACCTGGCGCTGAAATTGCTTAATGTTACAAATCTGTAAATTCCCATAATGGAATGGAGTATTTCTACTCCCGGAAAGTGTATACTCTTGAGGCTTTTTAAGTGGTTTACTCCCACTTCCCCCTGTTCGGGTCACTTAGAATGCCTGACAACATTAAACCGGTCGCCCTTGTCAGCATGCCCTCCCTCTCGGCGCGTCATCCCTCTTTCCAGCTTGCACTCCTCAAGCCCATGTTGGAACAAGCCGGGATTCCTGCCCAGCAATTTTCGTTATTTATGTATATGGGGCACCAGATTGGCTGGCGAATGGCGGAAACCATGGCCGATGTCTGGCCCTGCCTGGTGGGTGAATGGATTTGGTCGAAAGTGGCTTTCGGCAAAGATGCCAATACCAGGGATGAAGAGTATTTTGCCGCCTACGAGAGTCTTTTCGAGACCATCTGTGAGACTGCGGGATGCACTCTGGATGACATTCGCCGTTTGCGCGATGAAGCCGCGCCCGAATTTATCGATTTTTGCCTCGATTCTGTCGATTGGAGCCGCTTCGGCCTGGTTGGCTTCACGATAGTCTTTCAACAACTCATTGGCAGCCTGGCGCTGGCGCGAGCGCTCAAGCAGCGCTACCCCAACCTGCCCATCATCATGGGTGGTGCAAGCCTGGAAGACGACATTGCGGACGAGATCATGAAGGGCTGCCCGCAAATCGATTACATGCATTGTGGCGATGCGGAAATCTCCTTCCCGGAGATGGTGAAGCGGCTGTACAGCGGCCAGAGCATGGAAGGATTGCGCGGCATTATGTGGCGCGATTCTGCCGGCCAGGTCCATTACGCCGGACGCGCTCCCAACTTCATGGAAATGAACAACACGCCACTACCCGATTTCGACGAATACTTCTACGCGCGCAAAGCCAGCGGTTACGAGGAGTCCGACTACGTGCAGGAACTGCTCGTCCCCTTTGAAGCGGCCCGTGGCTGCTGGTGGGGAGAGAAAAACCATTGCACCTTCTGCGGCCTGAACCGCTCAGGCATGGAGTTTCGCGCTAAAGATCCCGAGAACGTCTTGCAGCAACTGGAAGCTCTGTCCCGTCGCTATGGCCAGTTCTATTTCAATGCAATCGACAACATCATGGCCCCGGAGTACGTGGAAAAGCTGTTTGGCAAACTCGCGGCCGTCAATAGCGATCTCTGCATTCATTACGAGATTCGCCCCAATTTTTCCCGCAAACAACTGGGCAAGCTGCGCCGCAGCGGACTTTTCTCCGTGCAGCCCGGCATTGAAAGCCTCTCCACCAATATTCTGAAGATCATGAGAAAGCATTCCACCGGGATGCGCAACGTGGAGCTAATCAAGTGGTGCACCTACTACGGAATCAACAGCCTCTATAACATCCTCTGCCGTTTCCCCGGCGAAACCGAGGAAGACTATCGAATACAGGCCGAGGTGGCTCGCCGGATTGTTCATTTCCAGCCTCCCTATGCCATCGTGAAGGCGCGCGCCGACCGCGGATCACCCATGTACGCCGAACCGGAGTCGCAATTGGTTTCAAACCTGGTTCCCGCAACGTGTTATCAGTACATCTTCCCGGAAAGTTTTAACCTGCGCCGCATTTCCTATTACTTCGAACACCAGATGGGAAAAACAGTCACCGACGATGTTTACGAGGAGCTGTTCGGCCGTGTGGGCGCGTGGCAGGCATTGTGGAAACAGCCCGTGCGTCCTTACCTGAAATACCGGAAATCCCTGGCAACCATCAGCATCTTCGATGGCAGAAAATCAGAGGAGAAGGTATTCACCTATCGCGGAGATGCGGCCAGTCTTTATGAGTATTGCGCTGAGGCGCGGACACCCAAAGACATCGCTGCAAATTTTGGAGACGATCCCTCGATTGAAGATGCTCTCAACGATTTTGTCAGCAAAGATCTGATGCTCCACCTTGATGGACGCTATTTGAGCCTGGCGTTGCCGGAGAATCCTTATTTTGAGATGAGTGAGATACCAGAACGCAAGGCGGTGGCGACCGCCAGCCAGCTAGATGCGGAGTTGATTGCCCGATGACCACGCCGCGCGACGACATGAAATCGACCCTGGCTTCCATGCCTGCCTCTTTCCATGCAGACCGCACCGAATTGCTGGAATTGCTGCTGAAGAAGGGAATTCTCTACGCATCGCCTACGCAGCCCATCTGCTCTCCGGATGGAAGATCGGGCCGCTGGATGCTCAATTCTCTGGCATTCACGCTGGAACCTCATGGGGCTGAACTGACCGCTCGCTGCCTGCTGCCTCTGCTGGAACACTTTGATGGCCGGCAACTCGCCACCTATGGATTGATTGGCGTCCCCATTCTTCAATCCATCATTCTGCAGTCCCGTGGCCGTTATCGTGGCCTGCTGGTTCGGAAAGAAGCCAAAGGGCATGGTGCCATGCGCGTGATCGAAGGTGAAATCAATCCTTACGAGCCGGTCATTCTTGTCGATGACTCCATTGCTTCAGGCAACTCCTTCTGGAAGGGCTGCGAGCATCTGGAAAATGCGGGATTGCGCGTAGAAGGCGGAGTCTGCCTGGTGCATTTCGGCTGGGAATTTGGCATTGCCGATGCGTTGGAGCGTGGCTTCCACATGGAGACGCTCTTCGATCTTTACCAGGACATCATGCCTTACCTGGAAGGTGAGCCGAAGCCCATCTTCAACCCTTCTCAGGCATTTCCACCATTGAACTGGAGCACATCCCAAGCGCCTGACGGATTGCATCCGGCGCATCTGGCGCGCCTCGCGCTGCTCGAATTTCTCACTACGGGCACGCTCTTGCGGCCTCCGGTACGGCTGGACCGCAGCTACGATTCCTCAGGTGGAGCATGGGTCAGTATTCGCTCGCATTCCAATATTCAGGTACGCCATGCGCGCGACGGTTTCTGGTGCTTCCCCGGCGATCAGCAGTGGCCGGCGGCTGAAAGCGTATTGCGCGCCGTATTGCTTACAGCCCAGCATCTGCCGCAGGGAAGCGAAGGCCGCACCCTGGTGGATTCAAGCCACATTGCGGTGACATTCTTTTCAGAACTCGAAGAATGTACCGTGGGCCAGCTCGATAACGATCAATATGGAATTGTGGTCGGCAGCCGCGAACGTGCCGGCGTAATGGGAGGCGCTCTGCCTCGCATGCCCGGAATCGGCAGCGAGTTCCGCCAGTTCCAGCACGCGCGCCTTACCAATGGCAAGCTGAAGTCTTTTGAGCCGTTCGTGATTCACCGCCATGGCGTGACAAAACACGTTGAGCCGGGCGCAACCTGGCAGCCCACCGGTGTTCCATCACCGGCGAAGCCGCTTCCTTGCGACGATCCCAAGGTTTGTGGGCCAATCGCCGCTCGCGCGCGGGACATCGCCATTGCCCAATTGCTGGGTGTTCCTGAAACCACGCAGCCTTTGTCCGCCAAAGCATTGCCTCAGGGCGCTGATTTTCTTTTTGTGACGATTTACCTCTGGGGCCGTCTACGTGGGTGTATGGGTCTGGAAATATCAAGCATGCATGGCGATGAAGAGCTGCGTGGACTGGTTCTCTCTGCCCTGCACGATGAGCGATTTAAACATGTGCAGGCGTCATCTCCTGAAGCTGTTGCTGCCGGCATCTCGCTCCTCAGCGATGGGTCGAATATGGGAGAAGTTTCGCCTGACGAGGTCATACGCTACGTGATTTCCGGACGGCAAATGCTTCAGGTCAGTCAGGGCAAACGTTCGGGCATGTTGCTGCCCTTCTGGGCTGCCAGAGAGAGTGTTGCCCGCGAAGCATATCCATTGGAAGTGATCGATAAAGCTGGAATCACGCGTCCTCCTTACTTCTGGGAGCGCTTCGATTGCACCACCTGGCTGGCCGATGCAGAAGGTGCGAGCCAGATGGAAGGAGCGTTCAGGCGGCTTCCGGATGAATATGAAGACCTTGAACTGCCTTTCCACCTTGCCCGCCTCTATGCCAATTACCTGCTCAATCACCAGCGGCGCGATGGAACTTTTTACGAGAGTTATGAGCCATTTGGTAACCGCCTGCGGCAGGGCGGCAATCTTCCCCGGCTTGCACATGCCGCATGGGTGCTGGCGCGGGCTGCAAGGGTTCTGACAGATCCCCGGATTCATACAGCCGCGGAAAGGACCATTGCGTACCTGTTGCAATGCATGAAGCTCGACCGCTTGGAAGTCTGGTTGGAAAGAGGCCAGGACCTGCCTTCAGTTTCAGAGATTGCGTTTCTCATTCTGGCGCTCTGCCAGCTTCCCAAAGGAGACCATCGCCGTAGCCAGGTGCGGGGACTCGCAGAGACGCTGTGGACTTCCATTGGCCAGCACGGCTACATTCCGTTATCTGCGTGATTTTGGCCAGGTGGCATGGCTGATGCAGGCCTTCAGCGTATGGTCCCGCGTCCAGCGCAACTCCGAATTTTCTGACTTGGTCTTTGAAATCGGCGATTGGCTGCTTCAGTGGCAGCAGGAGAAGAGCGGCGGTTTCATCAACCATCACCAGGCTGACACTCCGGGCTATACCACAGCTTTGTATGTTGAAGGCGTGGGAGCCGCGGTCCACCTCGCGGAACTTTCCGGCGATGATGCGCGGCGGCAGCAATATCTTGATGCCTGGCTGCGTGGCCTCCGCTTCCTGAACCGTATCACCATCCAACCGGGTCATTCAGCAGTGCTGCCCAACAGCGATTTTGCCGTGGGCGGACTGCGCATGGGGTTGAATTCCAGTTTTGTACGGGTTGATTTTGTTCAGCATGGGCTTTCTGCCGTGCTTGAAATATACGAACAAATTACGGCTGCCGGGGTGTCCCGGAAGCCAAACTTGAAAGAACTAGAAATAATCTCAGATAACACACAGGCAGTTTTGTAAGGAGACGCCAAATGAGTGAGAGCAAGCGGCCGCAATTAGCACCTGAAGTAATTGAAGAACCTTCCACCGGAGAAACCAGGGCCACAAATAAGGAACCTCGCTCCTTTACCCCAGACACGACTCTCGTAAGCACCGAACAGGTCCACCTTTCGAAGGCGGTGTCTCGTCCCATCGTTGACGTATCGCAAGATATCTCTGCTGCGGAAACCAATAGAACAGAGCCAGTAAGGGAAGCATTGCCCAAGGCAGTAGTGCGTCCCATTGTTGAGGTTTCACCGGGTGACATTGCCTCCGCAAAGACCGAGGCGCAAGAGCCGGTAAGGGAAGCACTGCCCAAGGCAGTAGTGCGTCCCATTGTTGAGGTTTCACCGGGTGATATTCCCCCCGCGAAGGCCGAGGCGCAAGAGCCGGTAAGAGATCCGCTGCCGAAGCCTGTGGCGCGTCCCATTGTGGAGGTCGTTGCGGACTTCCCCCATGCGGAAATGGAGAAGAAGGCAGAGCCGGTAAGAGATCCGCTGCCGAAGCCTGTAGCGCGTCCTATCGTGGAGGTCGTTGCGGACTTCCCTCATGCGGAAATGGAGAAGAAGGCAGAGCCGGTAAGAGATCCGCTACCGAAGCCTGTAGCGCGTCCCATCGTCGAGGTCGTTGCGGACTTCCCCCATGCGGAAATGGAGAAGAGAGATCCACACCAGGCACAACCGAAGGCGAATATACCAATCGCGCGTCCCATCGTAGAGATGTCGCCAGACTTCACGCCTGCGGCAAAGAGTAGTGAGCCACAGCCCAAGGCGGCAGTCACACGTCCCATCGTCGAAGTATCGCCTGATATCGGGCCGGGAGTTCAGGCCAGAGAGGCACTGCCGAGACCAGTCGCTCGTCCTATCGTGGAAATGTCTCCGGACATCAATCCACCGGTTCGGGCGAATATACCAATCGCGCGTCCCATCGTAGAGGTGTCGCCAAACTTCACGCCTGCGGCGAAGAGTAGTGAGCCACAACCGAAGGCGGCAGTCACACGTCCGATTGTCGAAGTATCGCCTGATATCGGGCCGGGAGTTCAGGCCAGAGAGGCACTGCCGAGACCAGTCGCTCGTCCTATCGTAGAAATGTCTCCGGACATTAGCGATGTGCCCGTGCAGACCAGGGAACCGCAGCCCAAGGCGAGTATTCCAGTCGCTCGTCCCATAGTAGAAGTATCGCCCTTCAAGCCGCCGGTTCAGACCACAAGTGTGCCAATCTCGCGTCCCATCGTCGAAGTATCGCCGGACTTCAACCCGGCGGTGCAGACCAGTGAGCTACAGCCGAAGGCAGCAGCGCGTCCG
The DNA here is from genome assembly GCA_003223515.1 of Candidatus Angelobacter sp. Gp1-AA117. Lineage (GTDB taxonomy): Bacteria > Acidobacteriota > Terriglobia > Terriglobales > Acidobacteriaceae > Angelobacter. Next base: position 51,111 of record QHVI01000028.1, on the reverse strand, counting down.
ATCGTGGAAGTATCACCTGAGAGGCCGCCACAGTTGGCCAAAGAGACAAAGAAGCCGGCCTCACGACCGATTGTGGAAGTGTCGCCGGATGTTAGACCCAAAAAATAGATTTACCCAATCTCGAAAAGGGAGGGCCGCCAGACCCGCCCTTTTCTCTTTCATGCAAACGCAGTTTATTGAGGCCTTTTACGATGTCTGACAAGAGGGTGCTCCTCCTGATCATGCCTTTCCTGACCTTGCGCCGCCCGCATCTGGGGGTGGCCTTGCTCAAGGCTGGACTGAGTCAGGCCGGCATCCAGTGTGATGTCCGCTATTTCAACTTTCGCTTTGCCGATATCATTGGCGCTTCTCTCTACGACCGCATCGCTGAAAATTCTCCATCGCACCATCTCGCCGGAGAATTCATTTTCACGACCGCACTCTACAGTGAAGATGCTCGTCCGTTCCAGGATTTCAAAGACAGTGTTGAAGGTTACATGCGGCCCTATCCTGAAGATTTTCTTCAGCAACTGGAGCGCTGCCGCAACCTGAGCCCCATCTTCATCCAGGAATGCGCCAACCAGATCGACCTCACCCAGTATGACATTATCGGTTTCACCTCTACCTTCCAGCAGAACATGGCCTCCCTGGCTCTCGCCCAGGAGTTGAAACGCCGCTCGCCGGAGATCACTACGGTATTCGGCGGCTCCAACTTCGAGTCCGAGATGGGCGTGGAACTGCACAGCATCTTTCCATTTGTTGACGTTGTGTGCTCCGGCGAAGCTGATCATATCTTTCCTGAAGTGGTTCGCCGGCTGCGCGCCGGGGAGCCACTCTCCGACTTGGGCGGTGTTACCCATCGTGATGATCAGGGCAATACCGTGACCAGTTCAACGCCGCAAAAGTTCGTGAGCAATCTTAACGAGCTGCCCTATCCCGATCACGATGATTATTTCCGCGCCTTCCATTCCTCCACAGCTTCCTCGATCATTGTTCCGGAGATGACCATGGAGACCTCGCGGGGCTGCTGGTGGGGGCAGAAGCATCATTGCACTTTCTGCGGATTGAATGGCCTCAGCATGACCTTCCGCAGCAAATCTGCCGACCGCGCCTACAGCGAAATCAAGCATCTGCTCGCCACCTATGGCAGCTATGACATCTTCAATACCGATAACATCGTGGACCTGCGCTATTTCAATGAGCTGTTTCCGCGCATTGCCGCCGATGGCGTGAAGATGCAGCTTTTCTATGAAACCAAATCGAATCTGAAGAAAAGCCAGTTGCTGACCTTTAAGAACGTGGGCAGCAGGGAATTCCAGCCTGGGATCGAGAGCCTGAACTCGCACGTTCTCACCCTCATGGACAAGGGCGTAAAGGGCATCCAGAACGTGCAGCTTCTGCGCTGGGCGGCAGAAATGGGATTCAACGTCTCCTGGAACATTATTTGCGGTTTTCCCGGAGAGGTGCCTGAGGATTATCAGCAGATTACGCGCTGGGTACACGCCATTCCTCATCTGCAGCCTCCGGTATTTGTGACTCGCTTCCGGCTCGATCGTTTCAGCCCGATGTTCAAGGATCCGGTGAAGTACGGCATCACCAATATCCGCAGCTCGTCCGCGCACCAGCTCTGCTATCCGATTCCTGAGGAATCTCTGCAGCGGCTCACCTTTTATCTCGATTGTGATCCGCCTATGCTGCCGGAGACCCTGCGGGAAATCAAAGTCATGTGGAGCGCAGTCGATGACTGGAAAAATGTTTGCGCCGGCAGCAGTCTTACAGCGGAGGTGACATCCTCTGCACTCATCCTGCGCGACCGGCGGGCCGGGTTTCCTGCGGCTGATTATCGCTATGAAGGCTTGGCGCGCACACTCTACCTGGCTGCTGATGGGGTCCACTCTGACTCCTTCCTGCTGGAGTATGCTGCGTCTCAACACCTTGACCGGTCATTCAGTCTTGAGGAGATCAGCCAGGTTCTGCGAATTTTCGTGGAACATGAACTGATGCTTCAGGAAGATAACTTGTATTTGAGCCTGGCGCTGCTGCCGCTAGATCAGTCATTTGAAATCATGCCCCCGCCACCTCCGCAGAGGGCTGCTCAGGTGGCTGTTTCTCATGCCGGCTGATGAGCGCAAATATGGAATTCAGTGAGGGCCGCAATGCCTGAAAAACGCGTACTCCTGCTCGTGATGCCGTTCCTTACCTTGCCTCGTCCGCATCTCGGCCTGGCGCTGCTCAAGGCCCAGATGGACAAACAGGAATTGGATTGCGAGATTCGCTACTTCAGCTTCCGTTTTGCCGACGCCATCGGCGTGCCTTTATATGTCCTTCTTGCCGAGAGAGCGCCCGCCCACCTGCTGATGGGAGAATTTCTCTTCACGCCGGCTCTTTATGGCGAAGAGGCGCGTCCTTTCGCGGACTTCAAGGCCAGTATTGCCGGTTACGCCCGCCAATATTCCGAGGAGTTCCTGCAGCAACTGGAGCGCGTTCGCAATCTGACCCCGGCGTTTATCGAGCAATGCGCCAATGAGATCGATTTCAGCCGATACGATATTGTCGGGTTTACTTCCAGCTTTGAGCAGAACATAGCCTCGCTGGCCATGGCCCAGGAGATCAAGCGCCGCGCCCCGCACATGATCACGGTATTCGGCGGCGCCAACTTCGAATCAGAAATGGGAGTGGAATTGCACCGCCGCTTTCCTTTTATCGACATCGTGTGTTCGGGTGAGGCTGATTACGTTTTTCCTGAGCTGGTGCGCCGAATCCGCACAGGCCAGTCGCTGCATGAGATTGGTGGGGTGACTTTCCGTGAGAACGGAGAAACAGTGACCAGTTCCACACCCCAGATGTTCGTAACCAATCTGAATGAACTGCCGTACCCGGACCATACCGACTACTATCAAGCTTTGCAGAACTCCACCGCCCGGGACATGGTTGTTCCTGAAACCACCATGGAAACCTCGCGCGGCTGCTGGTGGGGGCAGAAGCACCACTGCACGTTCTGCGGTCTGAATGGCATGGGCATGACCTACCGCAGCAAGACGCCGGACCGCGCCTATCAGGAAATCAGGTATCTGCTGGAGACCTACAAGAGTCCTGAGATTTTCAATACTGATAACATCATCGACGTTCGTTATTTCAGTGAACTGTTCCCGCGCCTTGAAGCCGATGGCTTCAAAGTTCAGCTTTTCTATGAGATGAAGTCAAACCTGAAGAAGAGCCAATTGCTGTCGCTGTGGAACGTCGGCAGCAACAGATTTTGTCCGGGCATTGAAAGCCTGAGCACTCACGTGCTCACGGTGATGGACAAAGGCGTGAAGGGAATTCAGAATGTGCAACTCCTCCGCTGGTCGGAAGAGATAGGATTTGACGTCCTCTGGAATATTCTCTGTGGTTTCCCCGGCGAGACTGCTGACGATTATCGCCAGAGCACCCGCTGGATTGGCGCTCTCACCCATCTGCCCCCGCCGACCGTGATGACCCGTTTTCGCCTCGACCGCTTCAGCCCCATGTTCAAGTGGCCGGAAAAATATGGCATCGTCAACATCAGAAGCTACGCTGGATACCGCCTCTGCTATCCATTTCCTGAAGATTCGCTTCTGCGCCTCTCTTACTATCAGAACTGTGACCCGCCCACCACACCGGAAATACAGGAGGCGACTCAGGGCACATGGAAAGCAGCCGAGAGGTGGCAGCGTGTTCATGATGAAAGTACTCTGAATGCAGAGGTGACTCTATCTTCACTCATCATTCATGAGCGCCGCGCTGGTTATACTCCGGTGAGTTACGGCTTTGAGGGACTCGAGCGGGACATCTATCTCGCCGCCGATGCCGTGCACTCCGATTCTGTGATTTTTGAATCTGTCGCCGGTCGTCATCCCGAGGAATCAATCACCCTTGAAAAAGTGCGCAGGATACTGAGTGAGTTCGTCGCCCGCGACCTGATGCTTCAGGAAGGGAACCTGTATCTGAGCCTGGCCATTCTGCCGCTCAACTACGAAAACGTAGAGATGCCGGCAATGCACACATCAGCAAACCTCAGCGCCGTGGCTGCCGTGTAGGAGAGAAGAATTTGACTTTACCTCTCAACTGCAAAACGACCCATATCACAAAAATCAATGCCACAAATACCAATGCCAAAAGTTGCCATGAAATAAATCTCGGCACGGGCTCAGAGCCTTCGCCATTCAACACAAAGGCCGCCCAGTAACGTGGATGACTCAGCTCTGTCCCGGAATGTAGAAATTTCAGCTTGGTCAGGCGTAGGGCCTCGGCCTTGGATTCGTGCTCCTTCAGCAGCAGGTAATAAAACTGCTTCATAAATTCCGCTGTGGGCTGGTCAGGAACGCGCCACAGAGTGGTCAATGTCGCCTTTGATCCGGCAGAAAGCAAGGCGCGGCTGAAAGCCTGTACTCCTTCACCCGGAACCAGCTTGCCTCGTTCGGTATCGCAGGCCGAGAGTGTGGCCAGGCTGGTGCCGCGCAGATCAAGGTCATAAAGTTCCTTGAGGAAAACATAATTGTTGGCTTCACCGGATTGACCCGGAGAAAACAAGAGGCGCGAGCGTTCAGGATTATCCATGTCCGCGATGGCATGGGTGCTCACATGCAGAAGCGCGGTTTTGAACCGGGTGACGCCGAAAAAGTCCTGCTTGCGGTCTGCAGGGCCAAGGTATGTGAGCGAACGGCCTGCGCTCATAGCGGCAATCGCGTGGATTTCCTCCGCAGAATAGGGCAGCAGTTTGCCGCCCTCTTCTCTTGAACGCGAAACCAGCGGGCTTTCGCTGCTGCCGGAAACTGCCGGGTCGCCGAACGCCAGCAATTCCCGCTGCCAGGGAAGCCGGAAACGCGCCTCGCCGCTCTCAGTGCCACGCAATAAAAGGACAGCGCTGGGAAGATAAGCGAGATCGTGATTCTCCAGGAGCAGCGGACCTGAAGCAGGCGAGGTAAGCTCAAAAGGTATCAGGCTCAAGAATCCGTCAGGAACAATGAGAAGGTGCTGAAAGCGGCTGTCTGTAAAAGGAACAATGCCACTCGCGAGCACTGCATTCAGCCGTTGAAAATCCGCCTGCCAGTTGCCGCTGAGATTCTCGGGCAGGCCCGAGAGAAACTGCAATAAGTCCTGGCTTTCACCCGCAGAAAGTTCATGGTGCGTGATTCCCGCTGCGTCTCGGGTCACCCAGATCGCCGCAAGGGCATCGTTTCCTGCCCAGAATTCCACCAGCGCGGTTTTCCCATCCAGGTTTGCCTGGATAGATTTCAATGAGACTGGCTCATGCGGCTCCTTGTCTTGAAAAAAACGATCCTGAAAGGCGCGGGCGCGGCTGCGCTCCATGTATTCAAAAGCTGCAGCAGTATCGTTCCGTTTGAGCAGCAGGCGAATGAGTGCGTCGTATACATCCCGCTTGTCGGCAAAGAAGTCGGTTTTCAGCCGCGAAAACTGCAGCCTGGAGCGAACACTCTCGATTCGGGTAATAGCGTCACGAAACTTTTTTTCCGCGAGATCATGATTGCTGTTGCTTTCAGCAATCCTTCCCAGGCCGTAAAGCGCCTTCCACTGTTCTTCTATGGTGCCCAACTGTTCTGCCAGGGCCAGGGCAGATTTGAATTCTTTTTCCGCTCCGGCAAGCCGGGTCATGCGAAAGAGAACTTCGGCACGATAGAGGACAGCCTGCATGGCCTCGCGTTTGTTGCTGGCTTTTTCGGCGAGTTCGTAGGCAGCATCGAAAGTCTTGAGCGCGTCCTGCAGCCGGCCCAGATCAAGGCCCAGGACAATGCCGGTGTTCTTCAGCACTCCAAGCTCGCCGTCTGCATCCTTCTGCTCGGCATAGAATGCCTGGGCTTCGCGGTAGTTTGCCAGAGCTTTCTCCGGATCGCCCATGTGCCGGTAGAGCACGCCAAGATTGGTAAAAACGTGCCCCATGTCATCCGGCGTGGTGACCTTCGATTGCCGCACAGTCTGGTATAGCTCGATGGCTCTCTGGTAGTTGCCAACGCGCTGGTAGAGCGTAGCCAGGTTGAAGAGCGTGAGGACGCGCATGGTATCGGCCCACGCTTCAGTCTCAGACTTATTCACTATCTGAAATGCGGATTCATACGCGCGTAAAGCTTCAGAATACCTGGCCTGGTAATAGTAGACATTGCCCTGGTTATTCAGGATCAGGATTCTAGCGCGCGCATTGCCTGTGCCGCTGTTCAGTGCCAGAGCATGTTCCAGATCGGCGGCTGCGGAAGCATAGTTGCCGGCATTAAGGCCGGCAAACCCTGCATCATTGAGCGCCTCTGCTTCTCCATTGTTATCGCCGAGGCGACGATAAACACTTGCACCTTCGTGGGCTAATGCCACAGCTTTGTCATACTCGCCTGCCCACGTAGCGATATCGCTGAGGTTGGTGAGCGCTGTGGCCAGATCGGCGCTCGCCCCCTGCGCCCGCAATCGCGGCAGAACCGACTCATAGACTTTTTGCGCTTCCGGTGCTGCGCCTTTTGCCCGCAGAATATTGGCTCGCGCAACTTCAGAACTGAGATCAGTCTGTGCATGCAGACCAGTGCCACATACCAGAAAAACAGCCAGTAACCAGGTAATAAAAATGGATTTCAGGGACACAATGACTAAGGAAAGTATATTGCAGCAGGCGTGATCACGTAGAACTACTTTGACCGGCGGAAATCAGCGTTATGAGCAGTAAGGGTTTTTACAACTGATCTCATAAATGCGGCGGCGGCGTTGCCACCCGGGCTAAAGCCCTTTTTTATCGCGGGCGGTAACGCGGGCCTGAAGGCCCGCTCTTCCACCGATTGCGCTAAGCGCATTTATGAGATGGCTTCTAGAAATGCATGATCCCGAACCGCCCGCCACCTGTGGTGAGGATGACCAGGTTCATGATAATCAGCATCAGGTCGTAATGCCACCCATCGCTGTTTTTGCCCCAGAAACCGGTGTGCCAGACAAAGATTTTCTTCTGAATGGCCCCCAGCATCACCAGAATCAGGCCGAGGGCAGCAAACTGGGGAAGGACTCCGAAAACCACGCCCAGGCTGCCTGCAAGTTCTGCCGCGCCCAGGAAGCGGGTAAAGCCCTTGCTCATGCCAATGCTTTTGCTGCGTTCTTCAGCGTGCGTGAGATGGCTCCAGCCGCTGGAACCAAAAACAAGAGCCACCATCAGCCGCAAGAGCAGCAGCGTAAGATCGGTGAATCGCGTCAGCTCTGGAAACATGAAAACTGCCTCAGACGCTATGCAGCCCGCTAAAGCGGGCTTCGTCATTCTTTTCTTCTTTACCCACAGCTTGCGCTGTGAGCTAGAAGAATAGCGCCAGCTTCGCTGGCTCGGAAACTCTTACAGCCAAGCTACACAGCTAAAGCTATGCGGGTGCTTATCGTTCAACCCCGAGCTGCGTCAGCACGAACGCGTAATCGAACGCAACGTCCTTGAAACGGTTGTAGCGGCCCGATGCGCCGCCGTGCCCTGCAGCCATATTGGTCTTGAGCAGCAGGACGTTGTGATCGCTCTTCAGCGTGCGCAGCTTGGCCACATATTTTGCCGGCTCCCAGTACATCACCTGGCTGTCATTGAACGAAGTCTTCACCAGGATCGCCGGGTACGCGCCCTTTTTCAGGTTGTCATAAGGCGAGTACTTCAGCATGTAATCGTATGCGGGCTTCTCGTTGGGGTTGCCCCACTCTTCGTATTCACCCACAGTAAGGGGTAGGGAAGCATCGAGCATGGTATTCATCACGTCCACAAAAGGAACGTGGGAAACCACGGCCCTGAACAGGTCAGGACGCAGGTTGGTGACCGCGCCCATCAGCAATCCGCCCGCCGATCCACCTTCAATCGCGATCTTGTTACGTGCGCCATACTTGTTGGCGGCCAGGTATTCGGTGCAGGCGATGAAGTCGGTGAAGGTGTTCATCTTGTTCATCATCCGTCCGGCATCATGCCAGGTCTTGCCCAGATCACCACCTCCCCTGATATGCGCATAAGCCATCACAACTCCACGGTCGAGCATGCTTATGCGGGCTGAACTGAAAGTAGCATTCGTGGAAATTCCGTAAGACCCATACCCGGAGACATACAGTGGATTCGAGCCATCCGGCTTCTTCAAATCCTTGCGGTACACCACCGAAATGGGTACCTTCACCCCGTCTTTGGCTGTAGCCCAGAGGCGTTCTGACTTGTAGTTTGCAGGATCATATCCGCCGGGCACTTCGTTCTGCTTGCGCAGGACTGAAGTATGGCGGGCCACGTCATAATCAAACACCGACGGTGGTGTTACCAGCGACTGGTAAGCGTACCGGAAAAACCTGGTCTTGAATTCCATGTTGACCTCCGGACCAGCCGTGTAGACAGGTTCCGGGAAGGTGATGCGGTTCTTCGCGCCGCTGGCCAGATCCACTACGGTGAGCTGTGGCAGCCCGTTTTCCCGTTCGATCAGGACATAGAAATCCTGGAAAATCTCGATGTCCGAAAGCATTACGTCAGGCCGCATTGGGACAATTTCTTTCCAGTTGTTCTTGCCCGGATCGGCGACCGGAGCGCTTACCAGCCGGAAAGTGCGGCCCTTATCGTTGGTGCGAATGAAGAACTGGTCGCCGCTGTGGTCGGGATAATATTCAATGTCCTGCTCGCGTGGCGCAATCAGCTTCCACTCGCTGCTGGGAGTCGATGCATCAAGATAGCGCGCTTCAGAGGTAGTATGGCTGTTGGAAAAAATAAAGAGGTATTTGCGGCTGCGGGTCTTGGCTACAGAGACCTCAAAGCGCTCGTCTTTTTCTTCGTAGATCAGTTCGTCATCTTTGGTATCTGTGCCCACTTTGTGGCGGTAGACGCGATACTGGCGCTTGGCCGCATCTTCCACCGTGTAGAAGAGGGTCTGGTTGTCATTGGCCCAGGCGATGGAGCCGGCCTTTTCCGCTGTATCCGGCAGGTCTTTGTGCGTGCGCAGATCACGCACATGCAGGTGATACTGGCGGAAGCCGGTATTGTCAGTGGAGTAGGCGAGCAGATTGCCATCGTCGCTTACGGTATATCCGCCCAGGGCCATAAACTTTTCGCCTTTGGCCAGTTCGTTAACGTCCAGCGTGATCTGTTCACCCGTCTCCAGGCTGCCCTTCCTCCGCGCGTAAATCTGGTACTGCTTGCCCGCCTCCCAGCGAAAGTAATAGAAGTAATCGCCGTCTTTAAAGGGGACATTCACATCGGTTTCCTTGATGTGGCTGACCATCTCTTCATAGAGCTTCTGCTGAAGAGGCTCGGTCGGCTTCATGATCGAGTCCGTGTAAGCGTTCTCCGCTTCCAGGTATTGAGCCACCTCAGGGTTAGATTTCTCCCGCAGCCATTTGTAGTCGTCCACCAGGTGGCCGCCATTGATGTGGTTTTCCGTATGGATAACCTTGGCTACGGGCGGAGCCGCCGCGTTCGGCGGAGTGTTCGCGGATTTACTATCGGAAGTGAGCAGATTGTTTGCAGTGATCATCAAGGCGAAAAATAGAAGCTCTTTCATAGATGTCCAGTTCCAGCGAAGGGTTCTGCAAATTGTACCGGAATCCGGGTGCTCTGTCTCTATCAGCGCCAGGGCGATCGCATGAAAAATCTCTTAACTCCTTAAACTGGTACTGCGTCCCTTCTGCCGGCTATCCGCATAAAATGAGGCGTAACACCCGTAACGCCGTTACAAGCCGCGTAAAACGAAGTCTGTTACGGCAGGTTACGGGGTTACGGCTGTGGCGTTCACACGTTGTTCCCGCAAAGCACGAAAGTTTCCAAACAGGCAACATTTCCATCGCAAATGGGGGCAGATGAGTCAGGCAAAATAGTACTCTAATAATATTACTATGGAGATGTTAAGAGAAATTTTTAATTTGGGCGGCCGGGCGGATGCGCTACTATTTTATGCATGAGCACTGCCACCGATACTTATGCGGTCTCCGCCAAATACTACGACCAGGCCTATGGAGCCAAACAAGATTTGGCCGATCTGCCTTTTTATCTCGATCTCGCCAGACAAATTGGAAGGCCCGTGCTGGAACTGGCCTGCGGTACCGGACGGGTACTGCTGCCCATCGCTCGCCAGGGCATTGCCATTCATGGGGTCGATAATTCAGCGCCCATGCTCGCCGAGCTTCAAAAGAAGCTGGAGCGTGAACCCAAAGACGTGCGCGAACTGGTCTCAACCGTTCACGCCGATATACGCAGCTTTCGCTCGAACCGGAGATATCCGCTGGTGATGATTCCATTCCGTCCCATGCAGCACATGTACACCGTGGAGGACCAGATCAACGCCTTGAAAACCGCCGCCTTTCACCTTGAGCCTGAAGGTGTGCTGGCCTTCGATGTTTTCTATCCCAAATATGACATGGTCTTCTCCGGCATCGGTTCTGAAATTCTGGATCTTGAATGGACCCTGCAAGCCGAGCCGGGCACCATCATGCGCCGCTTTTTCAAGAAGCACACGGTAGACAAGATCGCCCAGACTTTTGCCGCCTCCTTTATCTATCGCACCTATCGTGACGGCAAGTTGGTGAAAGAAGAAGCCGAGCCGCTGAAGATGTCCTGGTACACCTATCCTCATCTGCGGGCACTCTTTCTGCTGGCCGGACTGGAAGTAAAAGAGGAGTACGGCTCATTTGAACTGACCCCGCTCGACAACAACGCCGGGCAGATGATCTTTATTTTGAAGAAGAGTGCGTGAGCAGCTCATGGCTGCTCCAGAAAGATGTCAATGGAGCGCAGCCGCCCTCGGCTAATGCTACTTACTTTGCACATTCGAGCATGAATTTAAAAGAATTTTCGCATGGGCGGGCAGCAGCGGGGCAGATTCCTCCGCCCTACTCACGCGCTGAAGAAAACGCGCGTGAGCTTAACGGGCGTTCGGAATGACATCTCTCATTGGGATACAGCATGGTGTCCCCAAAAGTAAGTGACATTAGCCGCCCTCGGCTGCGTGGATGAATGCTTGCCATAAAGGGATTAAGAACATCATGTCGAATCGGAGCACTGCGTGTCGAAGGCACGATATGAAAGTAGCCCGGCACGGAGCGTAAGCGGAGTGCCGGGATAAGAAACAAAGACGATTCAGTCCGGCTCCGCAGGACGACTGAAGCGTCAGAGGAAATGCTGAAACTGGTTGATACGATGCAGACCGTCCGGTTCCGGTAATCCTCGTCTGCTAACGCGTGAACCTGTCCCACGGATAACCCGACCGTGAAATCATGGGAAGTTCTCCATACGTAGCAGCGGCATCGGCGGCTTTCCCCACGAGTTCCTCCAGGCGTGAAACATTCTCGGCTTCACAATAACTCTGTAATTCCCTAATCATGCTGGAAAAGGTCTGGGGCCCATTGGTCATGACCACGCTGGCCATCTCCACCGCCCGCGCACCACTCAGCAGAAAACGCAGGACGTCTTCCGCATAGCGGGCGCCGTTGGTGCCGATGATGGGAATTTCACGCGAGACATTACGCCAATATTTGCTGATCCAGTAGAGGCTTGAGGGCAGTGCCCAGCGTCCGCCAATGGCCGCCCAGGAATTCAAAATTGGCTTTTGCGTTTCAATGTCCGGCATGAATCCTGGAGTGCGGCCGATCATGACGAGCATGTCTGCCCCTTCGCCAATGGCTACTCTGGCCAACTCCAGGGGATCGTCACTCTGGGCAGTCAGTTTCACGGCCAGCGGCACGCTCACGGCGCGGCGCACCCGCCGGACATAATCCGCGACGGTCTCCGTTGCCGTGATCTGGCGTACCGCTCCTGCGGCAGCTTCGCGTCCATGAGGTGCGCTCAAATTCAGCTCGATCCAGCGCAGTCCGGCGGCCTCCATTTTGGCGGCAATCTCTGCCGCTGGTTCAGCCTCGGCCACCGTGATGCTGCCCACCACATAAGAGTCTTTGCTGCGCGCATAGGCATCCAGCTCGGCCAGCATGGGCAGCCATTCATGCAACGGAGTCCTGGCCAGCCCTGAACGGCAGAAGAGGGAGGCATCCTGAGCGTGGCTGTCTTCCCAGGGAATCACGTGCCAGTTGTCGTCCAGCAACACGTACTCAGCAGTATCAAGCTGGCGCGCGGCCTGCGGTGACTCATTCACTGACTTGGCGATGACTGCTCCTGCACCCGCGTCCAGTGCCGCCTTGATTCCGGCGGTGGTCATGGTGAACTCACAGGAGGCGCAGATCAGAGGATTCTTTAGGCGAAGCTTGCCGAGTTGGACAGAAAGATCCATCAGTTTCTCACCGCAAAGGACGCCGCCCAAACCTCAACCACGGAGACACAGAGACACGGAGAAGGCACAGAGAAAACAGAGGAGCGTTTGAATATATGTTGGTCAAGATTTCTTTTCCCGCTGCACTTGTGAAACCCAGCTTTTGGCTGCGCCGGAGAGCGCGCCTAAATCTGAAGAAATCGCAATATAGCGATATCCGGCGGCTGCGGCCTGAACGGCGCGGGCGGGGGAGTCCGCATAGATTCCAAGGTGCACATTGGCTGCCGCAGTGGCACGCTCGATCTCGCGCAGGCGCTGCTGCACCTCTGGGTGATCGAGAGGCTTGCCCATGTCGACCGAGAGGTCCAGCGTCCCGATGAAAGCCACGTCGAGGCCACGGATAAGCTGTTCCAGAGGCTCCGGTTGGTTGCTCTCCAGTTGTCCAACCAGCAGCGCCTCTTTGTTGGCGCGCTGGATGTATTCGGCAAGCGGTTCAGCACCGTAATTTGCGGCCGGTTGCGCCAGGCTGATGCTGCGTTGGCCTTCCGGCGGATACTTCATGGCATTGCGAAACAATTCCACGTCGCGGCACGTCCGCACCTGCGGCAGTTGTATTCCCGCAGCCCCGGCCTCCAGCAGGCGGTTGATTAAACCGGCATTGAATTCCGGCAGGCGCACAATGACCGGCAAGCCGCAACTGATGCCTGCCAGGATCACCGTGCCTGCCTCCTGCTCAGTAATTTGTGCGTGCTCCAGGTCGCAGATAACAAAATCCAGCCCTGCACGCGCCAGGATTTCTACGACTTCCCGCCTGCCCAGCTTCAGAAAAGTCCCGAATACCGGCTTTGAGGCAAGTTTGTTGCGGAGTATGGCGGCGGCAGTCATCAGGAAGGAAGCATTGTAGCGCAGCGAGAAGTTGTTGCAGGTTTTTTACCGCAAAGGACGCAAAGGACGCTAAAGATTCTGGATTCCAGAGATGAAACCTTTCAGTTGGTTATGACTCTATATAAGATTTGTCAGAATAGAGGGAACCATTGAATTGGTTCATTTGACATGCTGATTGCGGACTTACTAACATCGGCATCTCAAATGTAATACCGGCGCATGCGGCTGGAATCAACTTCCAAGGACTAAAGCGTGAGTCTCTACGAACTATCCCGGGCCTGCTATGAACTTCGTGAACTGGAAAAGCGCGAGCATTTTCGCACCAGTCCCGCCGCTTACGCGGCACAATATTCATTGACAGACAAAGAGCGCGAGATGCTGCTCAACCAGGATTGGCGCGCGCTGGCCGAGGCGGGCGTCAGCATCTATGTGCTGACCAAGCTGGGCGCTGCCTCCGGAGTGGAGTTTGTAGAGCTTGAGGCGGCCATGCGCGGCATGAATAAAGAGCAGTTCCTGCAATTCCTGAAAGAACAGGCAGAAGAGAATAAGCGCTTCATTGCAGGCGCGGAATAAGGAGTTCTGGGATGGCAAAGATCATCGCCGGGGTGGGTTGTTCGCATGCTCCCTCCATTGCCCATGCCTATGATCATGGACTTACTGAAGGCCCCGGCTGGAAGCCGCTCTTTCATGCCTTTGAGCAATCGCAGCAGTGGCTGGCGAATCTCAAGCCGGATGTTCTGGTAGTGATCTACAACGATCATATCGATCAATATTTTTACGATGCCTGGCCCATGTTCAGCATCGGGATAGCCGGGAATTATGACATTCCGGATGAAGGCCTGGGAGCGCGAGCCTTTCCTCCAATCCCCGGACACGAACCCCTGGCCCGGCACATGGCCAGCCGCATGGTGGACGATGGTTTTGATCTGACCGCCTCCCACAGAATGTCACTCGATCACGGTTTTCTTTCTCCCATGCCCCTGCTGGATAAAGGATGGGAGATTCCGGTTGTGCCCCTGACGATTAATGTGGTGCTTGAGCCGTTGCCCTCACCCCGACGCTGCTGGGCCATGGGTGAAGCGGTAGGGCGCGCAATCCGTTCATTTCCTCAGGACTTGCGCGTGGTGGTCTTTGGTACTGGCGGGCTTTCCCATCAGTTGACTGGAGCGAACTGCGGCCGCGTCACTCCCGAATGGGATCGCAAGTTCATGGACTTGATCGAGAACTCTCCACAGGAGCTGAATTCTTACACGATGAAGGATTTTGCCAGACTGGGTGGAGAACATTCCGTGGAAGTGGTGCAGTGGATGGCCATGCGCGCCGCCCTGCCGGAGAATGCAAAAGCGGAACGAAAGTTTTATTACCCGTATGGAATGATGGGTTACGGAATCATCAACTTCCGCGTGCCGGAGAGCTAGAAAATTGGGTAAATGGGTAATGAAGAATCGGGTGATCGGGTGATCTGAAGATCGGGTCATCGGGAAATCGAGCACGAGCCAGGAGCAATACTATTTACTTAAGAACTTTTTGGAAGGTTCGGAGTCAACAGCCAAACCACAAGGTCCCTCCGAATTTCCCCCGCTGCCGCGTGGGGAATTCCTCGGGATGACGAAGCGGTTTTGAATTCACCTTAAGTAAACAGTATTGGAGCCAGGAGCGAGGAGCTAAGAGCTAATAGCCAAAGTCGCTTTTGCTAATTGCTATCGTCAGGAGCCTTTCATGATAAAAACCGGCCGGCAATATCTGGATTCCCTGCGGGATGACCGGGAAATCTGGATGGATGGCGAACGCGTCCGCGATGTGACCCTCGATCCCCGGTTTAAAGACGTAGCTGCATCCATTGCCGAACTCTACGACCTGCAGCACCGTCCGGAATTGCAGGAAAAACTCACTTATGCCGGCGCTGACGGCAAGCGCTACGGCCTGTCTTATATTGAGCCGAAATCACAGGCCGATCTGGTGCGCCGGCGTGAGATGGTGAAAACCTGGATGGACTGGACCGGCGGCATGATGGGACGCAGCCCCGATTTCATGAATGTCCACATGACCGGCTTTGGCTCCGGTTCTGAATATTTCGCGCGCGGTGGAGAGAAGTTCGGCAAAAATATCCGTAACTATTACGAGTACCTGCGTGAAAACGACCTTGCTCTTACCCACACGCTCATCAACCCGCAAACCGATCGTTCGAAGCCCGTTCACCAGCAGAATACGGCGGCCGCGGTAGTAAAGGAAACCGATGCAGGAATTATCATCCACGGCGCACGCATGATTGCAACTCTGGCGCCGTTTTCCAACGATATTGCTGTTTTTCCTTCTACTTTCCTGCAGCTCTCAGAAGAAGCTAAACCATACGCGTTCGCCTTCAGCATCTCGGTAGCCACCAAAGGGCTGCGCTTCATCTGCCGTCCGGCGATCACCCCTGTAGATGCGCGGGTGCAAGATTATCCTTTTTCTGCCCGCATGGACGAGATGGATTGTGTCGCCATCTTTGATAATGTTCTGGTGCCCTGGGAGCGCGTCTTCGTCTATCAAAATCCCAAGCTGGGCAATGGCATGTTCATTGAGAGCGGATGCATGAACCAGATCATGCACCAGTTCGCCATCAAGAACCTGGCTAAGGCCGAGTTCCTGCTGGGTGTAGCGCTGAATATGTCTGAAGCGGTGGGCATCAATGGCTTTCAGCATGTACAGAACTATATCCATGAAATGATCAATACCGTGGAGTTGGTGCGCAGTTGTATTCGCGCCTCCGAGGCTGATTGTATTCCCGGGCTGAATGGCACCGTGCTGCCCCATGATCAGCCGTTGCTTACAGTGCGGACTCTGTTCCCGCAGCTTTATCCCAGACTCGTGGAAATCATCCAGATCCTCGGTGCCAGTGGACTGGTCATGGTACCCGGCTCGCAGGAGCTTACCGGCGAGCGGGCCGCTGATATCGAACGTTATTACCAGGGCGCCAATATCGCTGCCGATAAACGCATCCAGTTGTTCCGCATTGCCTGGGACGTCTCCTGTTCCTCGTTCGCAGGACGGCAAACGCTTTATGAGCGGTATTTCTCCGGTGATCCGTGGCGGTTAGGAATGATGCGCTACCAGAACTATCCTCTTCAGAATGAGTTGAAGCAGAGGATATGGGATTTTGCCCGGCGTACCGCCGAATGGGACGCCCGCGCCTCCGAGGAAAGTCATGTCACAGCCTGAACCAAAGAAGACTCCTGAGCCGATATCGCCAGAACTGTTTCGCAATGTCATAAGACATCTGGCCTCGGGAGTCACGGTTATTACCTCAACCTCAAAGGGTACTCCCGTGGGCTTGACCGCTACCGCCGTGTGTTCTGTTTCCGCCAGGCCGCCGATGATACTTATTTCACTAACCACCACCTCGAATACGGCGCAGGGAGTGCAGGAAACCGGAGCCTTTGCCGTCCATCTGCTGAGCCATGCAGCCAAGCCCTGCGCAGAGCAGTTTGCCTCAACCAGCAAAGATCACTTCGAGGGCATTGCCTGGCACTCTGACGAGGCGGCCGGTGTCCCTATTCTGAACGAATCTTTAGGACATTTTGTGTGTACGGTGGAGCAGTCGTTCGCGATAACTGATCACATTCTGTTCGTTGGCCGGGTAGTGGCTTGTGAGTTAAACGACAAAGAACCTCATCCGCTGCTGTACTTCGATCGCAACTATCGCAAACTCTCTCCCGCATCGGAATCCCCGGCAAACAACCTGGAACCCTGGGGATCGGCGAAAGATATCGGGCTGCCGGGATGGGGATGGTGAAGAATCGGGAGATCCGGTGATCGAGTGATCTGAGATCGGGTCATCCGGTCATCGGGTAATCGGGTCAGCTATTTATTGCCAAAATTGCCAAAATTTAAACTGCGGACCACTGTATGTAAAAAAAGAAAGTCGATTAGTAGAGCTAAGAGCCAACACCGGTTTTGCTAATTGCCATTGCTAGCTGCAATTTGTTGTTTTTCTGGAGGCCCCCATGGATGCTGTTTCCCGCTTGATGCATGGTTCGATTGATTTGCATATTCATCCTGCACCGTCGCTTTTTCCACGCCGTATTGATGCGGTTGAGGCTGCGCGGCAGGCCAGTGATGCCGGAATGCGTGCCATTGTCATCAAGAGCCATCATCACACCACCGCGCCGGAGTTAATCCCTCTCAAGACGCATGACCTGAAAGATATTCCTATTCATGTATTCGGCGGCGTGGTGCTCAACAGCTATGTAGGCGGATTGAATCCCTATATTGTGGACATGACTCTGCGCCTGGGCGGAAAGATCGTCTGGTTCCCAACCATCTCTTCTGAGAACCACATCAAGCATCATGAAGCTCACCCGCACATGAAGTTTCCTCACCAGGAAGGCAGGGAACTGCCCGACATCCCGGTAAAAGTCATCGATGAGCGTGGTGAGCTTCTGCCCGAGGCACGGCTGATCCTGGAACTAATTGCCGAAAAAGATGCCATCATGTCCTCGGGCCACGTCTCAGTGCCGGAGGTTCTGGCGCTCTTGCGCGGTGGGCGCGAGGTCGGAGTGCGCCGCATGCTGATCAACCATCCTGATTTCGTGATTGATGCCAGCGAAAAAGATGTGCAGGAGTTCGTCCGGCTCGGCGCTTACATCGAGCATTCCATGTGCATGTACCATCCGCAATCGACATTTCATTTCTGGGACTTCGACCGCCTGAAGCACTGGATTGAGCTGGTTGGGCCGGAGCGCACCCTGCTGGGCTCCGACTTGGGACAGAAGAACAATCCTCTTCCTGTCGAAGGACTCCGTTACACCATTGAGAAGCTGCTCGATATTGGAGTGAAAGAGCACGAGATTGAGATGATGATCAAGAAGAACGCTGAATCGCTGCTGGGACTGGAGCAGGAAGCCGAGCGCCGCCTGCCCGCAGCCAGGAAGGGAGCATAAGTGATGAGCACGACCGCTGACAAAAAGACTGACGGCAAAGCTTACAACTGGTCAACTATTCCTTCAGAGGTAGTCCGTAAAGGGCTAAGCCGCAAAGGTTTTCAATGGAAAGATATAATGATGGTGATGAACGAATGCCATCCGGGAATGGCCATCAATCCGCACAGCCATACGTTCGAGCAATTGGCCTGCATTGTGAGCGGGCGCGCCATTTACCATATAGGTGAGACCGGACACGAGGTTGGCCCCGGCTCCATTCTGGTGATCCCTGCGGGTGCGGTGCATTACATTGAACCCCTAGGAGATGAACCGGTGATGAACCTGGATTTCTTTGTCCCGGCGCGTGAGGATTATGCGCACCTGGTCAAGCACCAGCAGGAAGGTGAATAGCTTTACCCGCAGCGTAGTGAGCCACAACCAAAATCCGTTTTTTACCGCAAAGGAAACAAAGGACAGGAGCGGAATATGTCTGTTGAATCGTTGAAGCTTGATATCTGTTATGCGGCGCGGCTGCTGTTTCGTTTTGGCCTGAGTGTCGGCAATGCCGGACACCTGAGCATCACCGTGGCGGAAAACACCATGCTGGTGAACCGCTTCGGGCCGTCATTTGCAACCCTCACTCCCGCAGACATTCTCATCATGGATTACAACGGTAAGGTGCTGGATCATGATCCCTCTGTGAATCCCTATGTGAATGAAACGATTCATCTGCATGGCGTGATTCACCGCTACAATCCGCACATTGCTGCCGTCGCCCATACGCATCCGCCGGCGACCGTTACCTGGACGACCTTCCGCAAAGTCCCGGAGACGTTCGATCAGGAGAGCTGCCTCCTCGCTGATGATATTGCCATTGTCGACGACGAATTCACCGGGCTGGCCTCCTCGGAAGACCGCGTGCGTCCCTTTGCTGAAGCGCTCGGTAAGAAGCCGGTTGTGCTTCTGCCCAATCATGGCGCGATCACCACCGGCCCCAGCATCAGGCACGCGCTCTTTCGCATGATGCTGCTGGAAGGCACATGCCAGAGGAACATCTCCGTGGCATCTGCCGCGCAAGCCACTGGGCTCAAGCCGCATGCCATTGCACCCGAGCATGCGCTCACAGCTAAGCACGAACTGGCCAAGATTCCTATCGTTGATAACTTGTGGGAAGATCTGCTCAAGAGGCTGCAGCAGACCGATCCGGGATTGTTTGCAAGAACATCGGAGATGGCCTTCGCAGGAAGAAACTAGCGTGCCCAAAGCATTGGCAAGAACAACGCTTTGCGCATTGATGTTTCTGAGCTTTGCCGTTGGCGCAGGCACGCAATCCAACCTGGCGCCCGCTCCTGTAACCCCGCAAGAAGTGACGTTCCAGAGCGGCAAACTGCAACTGCACGGTTTTCTCTGGAGGCCCAACGGCCCTGGTCCATTCCCTGCCATTCTCTGGAATCATGGCCGCGAGAAGCTGCCAGGCTGGCGCCCGGAATTGGGCAGCTTTTATACCAGCCATTTCTTCGTCTTCTTTGTTCCGCACCGCAGGGGACAAGGCCGCTCGCCCGGCGATTACATAGAAGATCTGGTGCAGCAAGCGCCTTCATCACAGCGCGCCCGGCGCATGGTAGAACTTCAGGAAGTTGAAGTAGAAGATGTAATAGCGGCTCTTAATTATCTGAAATCACAGCCCTTTGTCGATCCTGAAAGAATCGCTGTTTCAGGCTGTTCTTACGGTGGGATTCAGACACTGCTGGCCGGGGAACGGGATCTTGGTGTAAAAGCACTGGTCCCCTTCGCTCCTGCCGCAATGTCGTGGGAAGGCAATCAGCCCTTGCGCGAGCGCTTGGTGCGCGCCGTCGATCAGGCGAAAGCTCCCATTCTCATGATTCAGGCGCAGAATGATTACAACCTGGAACCGAGCAAAGTCCTCAGCAAAGAGGCAGCCGGCAAACACAAAGATTTTCAATCGAAAATTTATCCTCCGTTTGGCAGCAGCCATCAGGAGGGACACGGCAAATTCTGCGCTACCGCCACCGACATCTGGGGCACGGATGTGCTTAGCTTCCTGGCAGAGCACATGAAGAGATGAGCTGTTTGTGAATCCGAGAGGTTTGTTCAGCACTCCCACAAATGATTGTCCACGCGCTCGACATGCTGTATGCCTTGAGCATTGAAAAAACTACTGGAATCCCGTAGCATAGGAATTTGGAATTCGAATGGGATCAGGATAAAGCGCAGGCGAACTTGCGGCTCCATGGAGTTAGTTTTGAGCTGGCAAAAACGGTATTTAGAGATGTGTTCGCGGTAGAGCGTATGGATGACCGTGAGGATTACGGCGAACGCCGTTTCATCCTTATCGGGATGGCAGCCGGCCACATGATCGTGTTTGTTGTTTACACCGAGCGCGGAGACTGCATTCGCATTATTTCTGCTCGACGGACGACCCAGCATGAAGAAGAAGATTATTTCCAGCAAAATTCCTAAGCCTCCGCGATCTATGAGCCGGGAAGCGGTTGAACGGGCTGCTCGCGTCGACCGTGATGCCCAGCCGTTAACTCTTGCTGATTTAGCGCGTATGAAACGCACGCCACAGGTGAAAATCGTTCGCCGTGCATTGGATTTGACCCAGGAAGAATTTGCCGACCGCTATCATATTCCACTGGGCACCCTGCGCGACTGGGAGCAGGGCCGTGCCGAGCCCGACCAGCCCACAAAGGCATATTTGACTCTTATTGCTCGCGATCCCGAGCATGTGGATCGTACTTTGAATTCAAAGTCTTAACTCTGCTGGTGATTGAGCCGATCTGCGAATTTTGTTCAGATACGATCCACAGGAGAAGAGACCAACTTAGCAATCCTCTCCAGCGCATCCTCAATCCGCTGGGATTTGTTCAGCACTCCCGCGAATAGATCACCCATGCGCTCAAACCGTCGCAGCGCGTTGCCGATGTGGAACTGGGTGGGTTTCAGGCCGGGTTTTACTTCGTCCCATTTGAGCGGCGTAGCCACTGGCGCGCCGGGATAGGCACGCAGCACGTAGGGCGCAGAGATAGTTTTTCCGGAAGAATTTTGCAGGTAATCGAAATAAACTTTGCCTTTTTCGCGCGCGGCCACGGTACGCGGAGTCGTAAACATGTCCGGCCGTTCGGCGGCCATCCAGCGTGCCAGGATTTCGGCAAACGAGCGTGTTTGCTGGAAGCTGTAAATCGGTTCGACCGGCACATAGACGTGCATGCCATCGCCGCCAGTAGTTTTCGGATACCCCTGCAGCCTGATCTGATCGAGCTTCTGCCGCACAAGCTGCGCCGCTTCGATGATGCGGTCATATCCGCAGTGATAAGGGTCAAGATCGATCAGGATGAAGTCAGGGTTGTCGAGCGAGCCCACCCGGCTCATCCAGGGATTCTGGTCGATACAGCCGAGATTGGCGAGATAAAGCAGGGAAGCCTTGTCGTCGGCAATCACATAATTCTTGGAAGAACTTTCTTCCGTGATCAACTCGGTATGCAGCCACTCAGGAATTCCTGCCGGAGCGTCTTTCTGGAAGAAGGACTCGCCTTCAATGCCGTTGGGATAGCGGCGCAGAGAGAGCGGACGGCCTTGTAGATAAGGCACCAGCATGTCAGCAACTCCCGCATAAAAGTTGATTACATCGCGTTTGGTGTGGCCCTCCTGCGGATAAAAAACTTTCTTCAGGTTGGTGAATTTCAGCCGACGGCTATCTATGATCAGAGAAACTTCATTCTCATCCCCCGGCAATAGTTTCGCTGGAACAGGCGGCTCAGAGATGTTGAGTCCGGTTTCGCGCACCACCTCGCGGGGATCTTGATCGTCACGCAGGCCAAGGAATACCGGCGCGCGTAGGCGGTCTTCGTTGGTCCAGGTATTAAAGCGCACCGTGCAGACCAACTCCGGCTTCATCCAGATGGGCTTGCCAATATCTTTAGGGGTGACGCTCAGCGGGGACTTCGATATGATCAGCGGTTCGAGCTTTTTATAAACGGCTTTCAATGATTCCTGCGTGAACCCTGAGCCTACGTTGCCGGCATAGACCAGCCGCCGGTCATCGTAGTAGGCCAGCAGCAGAGCGCCGAAGTAATCGCGCTCGCCTTCCAGCAGGCCGCAGATTACGAAATCCTGCTGGTTCAGAACCTTCACTTTCACCCACTCACGGCTGCGCTTGGGCTCATACAGGCTATACGTCTGCTTGGCGACCAGGCCTTCGAGTCCTTTCTCATGGACGGCCTGCAACAACTCTTCACCGTTGCCGGTAAAGTGCTCAGAGAAGCGAAAAGTTTCATCGGGCCGCAGCACCGCCTGCAGAAGCTGTTTGCGTTCGATCAAGGGTGTGCGGCGCAGGTCGTAGCCATCGAGATAGAGCAGGTCAAAAGCAAAGAAGCTGGCCGGCTGGCTTTGCACAAGCTTAGGAATGGCACGCGGGCTGGCGCCGATCCGGTTTTGCAGCAGTTGAAAGCTGGGTAAGCCATTCTCGTCAAAGCAGACGATCTCACCATCGAGAATGGCGGTTTCAGCATCCACCGCGTCCACGATCTTATGCAGTTCAGGATATTGTTTCTCGATGGCCATGCCCCGGCGCGCCTGCATGTGAACGTGCTTCTTGTCGATGAACACGATGGCGCGTACGCCGTCCCACTTCACTTCGTAAAGCCAGTCAGAGCCGGCCGGCAATCCCGTTCCCAGGACAGCCAGCATAGGCGTGATGCTCTCCGGCATCGGCGCTTCCAGTGCGCCCTCAACCGACGAAAGCGCGGGCCGTCCGGGCACAATGCTGCGTACATCCTGCTCCGGGTCCCAGCCCGAATGGACGGCGAAATCCTGCTTCTTGATCAGCAGCCAGTCTTTGCCATTGCTTCTCTTGGTTCTCACCAGGGCGAATTCACCCATAAGGCGCTGGCCGTGCAAGCGGAACTTCAGGTCCCCGGCCTGCCACTGCTGCTCGGGAGTTTTTGGGCCGAGCCACTCGTAGGTGCCGCGATCCCACAGGGTGACCTGTCCTGCGCCGTAATTGCCGCTGGGAATAGTGCCCTCGAAGTTGCCGTAATCCAGCGGATGGTCTTCCACGTGTACGGCCAGCCTTTTAATGGCCGGGTCGAGCGTAGGGCCGTGGGGCAGGGCCCATGACTTCAGGACACCCTCCATCTCCAGGCGCAGGTCATAGTGCAGGCGGCGGGCGCTGTGCCGCTGCACGTAGAACCGGTTCCCGGTATCATTGGATGAAGAGGGTTGAGGTTCAGGCGTGCGGGAAAAGACCCGTTTTCGCCGGTATTCATTCAGTGACATGGATAAACAGTAATGTTGTAATGCACTGCCTTTTTGTGCTATTTAAATTCATCGCTGCGCGATGAACGTCTGCCTGAAGGCCCGCGATTCGCAAGCGAATCGCTAAACGCTTGTACCAGTGGGTCAATTTCTGAATTGCCCCACTACGTAACTCGCGCCCATTTATTCGGAGAACATCATGGCCAGCACCGTATGGAAGGGATATCTGACTTTTGGCCTGTTATCGCTTCCAGTCAAATTGTACAGCGCAGCCCGCAGCGAGACCGTCAGCTTCAACCAGTTGCACAAAGACGACCACTCGCGTGTGAAGCAGGTTTTGTATTGCCAGGTGGAAGACAAGCCCATCCAGCGCAGCGAGATCGTCAAAGGCTACGAGTATGAAAAAGACCGCTACGTCGTCATAGACGAAGAAGACATCAAGAAAGTAGCGCCCAAAACCGCCAAGACCATGGAAGTCCTGGAGTTCGTAAAGTCCTCTGAGGTCGATCCCATCTATTTCGAAAGCTCCTACTATCTCGCGCCGGATGAAGCCGGTGAGAAGCCTTATGCGCTGCTGTTTGAGGCGTTGCGCAAGAGCGGATGTGTAGGCGTGGCGCAGATCGCCATGCATAACCGCGAGCACATCGTGATCCTGCGTCCTGGAGCGCACGGAATCCTGCTGCATACCATGTATTACAAGAATGAAATCCGCCAGGTGGAGGAGTTCCGGACCGACCGCAGCACCGTGAAAGACAAAGAACTGGAGCTGGCCATGACGCTCATCCAGTCTCTGGAAGCGCCGTTTGAGCCCGACAAGTACAAAGACGAATACCGGGAAAATCTGCTGGCCCTGATCGAGGCCAGAGTAAAAGGTGAGGACGTTGTTGCCGCTTCTACCCCGCAACACAAGGCGCCGGTTATTGATATTCTTGAGGCGCTCAAGATGAGCCTGGCACAGGCCAAGAAGCCGGTGAGTTCGGTGAAAGAGGCATCAACGGGAGCTGTGGTTAGTGACGACGCACCCAAGACGAAGAAGGCCAGGAAGAGCTAAAAAAATAGTTAGTACTTAGTATTTAGTATTTAGTACTTAGGAAAACCAGGACCATACGTGCTGTAAAAGGATTGCTATTACTATGGAAAATCGCTGCCAGATATTCAAAGTGAGTGGTTACGATCCGACCGGTGAGAACGCGATGGAGTGCAACGCTCCTGCGGACTATTGCGATATGTGTGACATGATGGTTTGTGCCGAGTGCCACTCTGAAATGGCCGGCGAACACCTCTCCTATATGAAGAAACCGCCAGTGACAGTTGGTGACTGGGCCAGCGAGAGCGGACGGAAGATCAGCAGATAAGCAGAACAATTCTTATGGATCGCAGGCGCTTCGCCTAATGCCACTTACTTTGCACATTCGAGCATAAATTTGAGAATTTTGTCGCATGGGCGGGCGGCAGCGGGGCAGATTCCTCCGCCCTACTCACGCGCTGAAGAAAACGCGCGTGAGCTTAACGGGCGTTCGGAATGACATCTCTCATTGGGATACAGCATGGTCTTCCCTAAAGTAAGTGGCATTGGCCGAGGGCGGCTGCGCTCCATAAAGGTACTCGTTTGGTTGCGGTTCCGCCGCTCTGCGGTTAATCACTCACCACACCCGGCAGGCGTTCTCGCTGACCATCTTTTGCTTCTCCTTACACCCGAAGGCCTTCGCGAATTCAGAATAGTTTCGTAATGTCCCCAGAGTCCGGAAGCGTACCGGAGCATGCGGATCGACTTTCGCGATTACCCTAAGTCTTTCCGGAGTGATATTGGCGCACCACTGCTGGGCGAAGCTGATAAAGAACCGCTGCTCAGGAGTGAACCCGTCAATCGTGATTTGCTCCGCATTCTTAGTGGCAGCAGCTTTATGCATGGCGGCGAAGGCAATCCTGATACCGCCGTTATCGGCGGTATTTTCGCCTAGTGTGAGCCGTCCATTCAGGTGAATATCATCCACCACGACAAAGTCCTGGTATTGATCGGCGATACAGCTTGTGCGTTTTTCAAATTCTTCCCGGTCGGTCTGGGTCCACCAGTTGGTCAGATTCCCCTGCCCGTCAAACTTGCTTCCCTGGTCGTCGAATCCATGCGTCAGTTCATGGCCAATGAGCCATCCAATCGCGCCAAAGTTCACTGCATCATCCATGCCTGCATCAAACAGCGGTGATTGAAACACTCCGGCAGGGAAGTTGATGCTGTTTTCCGGAGAATAATAATAGGCGTTCACCGTGGGAGTGGTGACGATCCATTCACTCTTGTCCATCGGGTGCCCGATTTTCACGAGGTTGTGTTTCACCAGAAAGGTGCGCGCCTGCCGGATATTCTCCGCCAGGTCATCACGTTTGATCTTTACCGAACTGTAATCAAGCCACACCTCGGGATAGCCAATCTTGTTGGTAACGGCATTCAGTTTGAGCAGCGCCTGCTGTTTGGTCTGGGCGTTCATCCAGGGCAGTTGCTGAATATTTTCAGCCAGCGCCGCCTCTTCAAGCTTTACCATTTCCACGGTGCGCCGCTTGTTTTCCGGAGAAAACGTCTGTTCAACATAGAGACGGCCCAGGGCCTCCCCAAGCAGACGGTCGGCAGCGGATACGCATCTTTTCCAGCGTGGCTCAATCTCGCGCTGACCATTGAGAGAGCGGCGCTCAAAGGCAAAGTCTTCATTGACGAATGGTTCAGAGAGATAGGGAGCATTGGCCCGGATGAGATGCCACTTCAGGTAGGTCTTCCAGTCATCCAGGGGCACTGACGAAACAGCCGTATTCAGCCTCTGGAAATAATCCGGAGGCACTATATTGACCTGTTCAAACTGCGGTGCTCCAGCAGCCTTGAAGAAGCGGAGCAGCAGGAGATTAGGCGCTAATGCGTCCAGCGCGCTTACCTGCATCTTGTGATCACGGTTTTTAGGATCGCGCATGCTCACGCGATCGAGAGACGCTTCCGCCAGGCCCTTTTCTACATCGAGAATCGCACTGGCTTGCTTCTCGGCCGACTCAGAGCTGTCCCCCACAAGCTTGAGCATGGTGCTGATATGCGCCACATATTTGCTTCGAATCTGTTTGGAATTGTCATTCTGGTTGAGATAGTAATCACGGTCAGGCAGTCCGAGACCGCCCTGAACGATAACCGCCCCCATTCTGGTGGCATCATGCAGCTCAGGCTGCGCGCCAAATTCGAACAGAACCGGTACGCCGATGGAATGCAGATGGGCGACGGCATCAATGAGTTCTTTGTGGCTGGAAACTGCCGCAATGCGCCTGAGTTCGCTCTGGAGCGGTGTTATGCCTGCCCGGTTGGCAGCGGTTTCGTCCATGCATGAGGTATAGAAATTCCCGACTATTCTGGCCGTCTGGCTGCCGGCAGGCGTACTGCCTGCTTGTTCCATGATCTTGCGGAGCACTTCGCGGTTATATTCACCCAATTGGTTATAGCGAGCCCAGAATACCTGGTCAGAAGGAACAGGATTATTCTTCTTCCATGTGCCACAGGCGTACTGATCGAAATCTTCACAAGGATCGGCACTGGCATCGAGAGCAGTCACATCAAACATCTTGGGCCGCGTGACCGCTGTCTGTTTTTCCTGGCTGAATACAAGGCACGGCGCGAGGGCGCAGCAGAAAAGCAAAACCACGGTTTGTCTAAAGAGCATGGTATCCTCCTGCAAGACAGGCTCCGACCCTACACTCCATAGAGATCACTTCTCTTAAAAGAGATAAGGGCTGGGTTATTTATCGGCAGCAGAGCTGGCGGAGTTTACCGGCTGTTTCTGATTCCGCTTCGCCCGGAATTCAGGAACGACCAGCGCCTGCTCTACCGAGGGCGCGTTCAATGCAGCCAGTTCTTTCGCTGTTCGCTCTGCTTTGGCCGGCAGTCCGGCTTTCTGATACGCATTCACCAGCAGTTCCATCGAGTACGGATCATTGGCGTCTTCTTCAAGATGCGGAATCGCTTCCAGCCACTTGCGCTTCGCCATCAGCACTGTTCCGGCCGACGCATGAAAGGCCACATCGATGCCGGGATTATGGGAAGCACTCGCGATTTTGCTGAGTTGTTCCAGAGTCTTTTCAGCCTCAAGCATACGGCCACGCTGTACTGCCCGGTAAATGGAAGTGCGGTAGATCAAAGCCAGTTGCTGCTGGCGGGCGGTCTGCGAAGTGTCATGAGGATGATCGAGCGATTCTTTGGCTTTCTGCAGCCAGCGGGCAGCCGCAGCTTCATCTGTCTGGTACAGGGCCATGGTGCGGTATGCTTCCGCCTCCAGCCCGCCTACGGAACTCTCATGGGCCATTTTGGCCGCACTCTGAAAGGCTGCATCGGCATCGCTGAAGCGCTTCTCGCGCAGATAGGTTGCAGCCCATTTGAGCTTCCACTGAACCGCATAAGCCCTGGTATAAGCATGCTGGATAGCAACTTCGTACTGTGCCCGGGCGTCATCTTCACGGCCCATAAGCGCATAGGTATCGGCAAGTCCAAGCAGGGATTCGCCGAAGTTCGGCTCCAGCTTGAGTGAGGCGTGATAGTGCTCCACCGCCTCATCGAATCGTCCGGCCATTCTCAGGATTTCAGCGTATGAGTCTTGCGGATTGGGTTCTGTGGGAAGAACTTCAATGTAATGACGCATGACCGGGAAAGCCTGGTCAAACTTGCCCTGGAAAGCGTAGTCGTATCCAAGGTTGTTGAGGGCGCCGGCAAAATCGGGATCGACACGCACCGCCTGCTCCGCCAGTTCGGCTGCGCGTTCCCACTGGTGATAGTTCGCTCCCATAGTAAGAGCGGCAAACCAGTAAAGATGCTTGTCCCGGGGATAACGGACCAGCAATTCGTTCATGGCTGCAAGGGTGCCAATGGTGTCGTCGCGGCTCTCATCGAGAATCCATTCAGCCATCAGACGCTCATCGGGCGTGACTGAATCCATAAGCGCAAGGGCTTTTTTGCGTTCCGCAGCCTGCTGATCAGGATCGGGAATGCGCTCGGAAATGTAGAGGTGAGCCAGCAGGAAATTGGGATCTTTCTTGATCGCGTCCTGCCAGCATTGCAGAGCCTGAGGAATGTGCAGGTTCTCCCATGCAACAATGCCCTGCTCAAAAAGAGCGCGGGCTTCGGGTGAACTGGTGGTAATGAGCATGCGGTCTGAGCCTGCTCCGGTACCCGGCGTTTGGGCCGCTGCCGCAGCCGTGATGGCGGCAGGCAGCAATGCCAATAAGACCCAGCGATGGACATGTAAATGGTTTTTCATTCTGCTAATTTCCACGGAGGATGTAGCCGTACTCAACCGGCAGTTTGCCGTCGATCTTCAGCACTTTGACTTCATGGTCGATGCGAAACACATCAATCAACCCGATTGCTCCAGGAATGGTATGTATCGCGTTCAACATTGCTTCATTGGAATCGACGATGACAACGTTGTCATGATGCTGAGCGATGAAATTCCGCAGGTCCTCAGGGTTGGTCTTGTAGATGCGTGACAGCAGCAACTCCATCTCAGGAGTTGCAGGATCGCGGAGCACGATGGTGATGGCCGAGCCACTGGCCCACTTGCGCGTATCACACTTGAAAATCTTGCTTAGTTCCGCTGTGGTCACGTCCTGTGCGCCGTTGCTTTTGTGCACGATCACGGCCATTTGCTTGGCCGCGCACATGCATTCGGCCACGCATACAAAGATGATTCCGAAGATGATGAGACGAAACGTTTTCATACCTGGACTTTCGACGGTATGGACATTTTATGAAGGAACACTGTGGCGTGTCTGCATTACAAACGTAATGCCGGCAAACCACGGTCATCCTTAAGCCTTCCCCGCCAATCTGCCGATATCAGTAAGGAGTAACTTTGCCCAGGAGGCGCTGATGTGCAGTGTTTGGAGTGCGAATCGGCTATTCCGCGTTTTGGTTTTAAGCATGACTATGCTGGCGGTCGGGTTGGCAGCGGCTTTGGACCCTTCCAAGTCCGTAAGACAGTACGTGTCGAAATCTTTCACGGTCGCAGACGGATTGCCCCAGCCCTGGGTACAAGCCATTGCGCAGACGCCGGATGGTTACATGTGGTTTGGAACCCAGGAAGGGCTCTCCCGCTTTAACGGAGAGCAGTTCACCAATTTCGACAAAGGCAATGTCGCTGAGATCAACCACAACAATATTCGTGTATTGCTGCCTGACAAAAAAGAGGGAGCGCTTTGGATTGGCACCTATGGCGGGGGGCTTACCCGCTATTTTGACGGCAAGTTCAGGACATATACCGTAGCCGATGGGCTGCCCGGAGATTTTGTCCTTGCTCTCGCATGGGGTTCTTCCGGAGACCTGTGGATTGGCACAGATAAAGGTCTGGTGATCTATGCCAAGGGAAGGATTGTTCCCTTCAAATGGCCCGGTGAGAATACTGCCTCGCCAGTGTCAGACCTGGCCGCCGGCACTGATGGAACAATGTGGTTTCTGGTTCGCAACGCAATTTATCAGGCAGACAAGCAGGGCAACATCTCCAGAATAGCCGCCACAGTTCCTGAACCGCAGAAAATCTATGCCGACCGCAGCGGCAGCCTGTGGATTGGAACAATGAACCATGGGGTCTACAAATGGGTAAACGGAAAAATCATTTCTTATTCTGTTGCAGCCAGACTGCCCAAAGCACCAGTCCGGGTTTTATATGAGGATTCTGGAGGCAAGATGTGGGTGGCTGCCTATGGCGTAGCACTCTGCCGGTTGGGAGCAGATGAGAAATTTGATTGTTATTACGCTAAAGATGGCCCCATGGAATTGAGTATCGTCTCCATGGATGAAGACCATGAAGGAAACTTATGGCTTGGTACCGAGGCCAACGGCATGATCTGCCTCAGGGATACGAATTTTGTCACCTACAATAAGCGGGTCGGGTTTTCCGATAGTTATGTGCTGGGAATCTATGAAGGCCGGAATGGGGATATCTGGACGGGCGGCAGGCAGGGACTCAATAGAATCAGAAATGGAAACATTACTGCGATTCGCGTTGCCCCGTCAGTATCCGGCAATACGGTAGAGGTCATTGAAGATGCCGGCAATGGTGATCTATGGCTGGGCACAGAATACGGTCTCAAGCTGCTGCGCGGCGACCAAGTGGTCCGTACTTATACCACCCGTGACGGGCTGGCAACAAACACCATTCATGCGATGCTGCGTGACCATGAAGGCGCATTATGGATTGGTGACCGTAACGGCGGGTTGACCCGCTACAAAAATGGAATCTTTACTCGCTTTACGGCACAGGATGGTCTGGATTCGACCCGCGTGCGCCACATCTTTGAGGATCACGAAGGCAGCCTGTGGTTCAGTACAGAAGAAGGCTTGACCCGGTATAGCAACAAAAACTTCACCAACCTCGCCCTCGAAAAAGGAAAGGGCGGCGCCACCGGCGGCGCTGTCTGCGTTCATGAAGATGGCAGTCATGTAATGTGGATTGGTACGTATGGTTCCGGCCTGGTTCGCTTCCATGATGGGAAGTTCGTCAGCTTCAAGACTCGGGATGGGCTCTTTGATGATTCCATCTGGAGCATCGTGGAAGATGACTCCGGGAATTTGTGGATGAGTTCCAACCGTGGCCTTTTCCGGACCCCCAAAACTGAGCTCAACGAATTTGCAGAGGGTAAGATAACCCGGATCACATCCACTCCCTACGGCACTGCTGACGGCCTGTTGACGACCGACTTCAACGGCGGCGAGCAGAACACTGGATGGAAAACTCGCGAGGGAAAGCTGTTGTTTGCCAGCAGTATCGGCCTGGTGGAGGTTGATCCGCGTCATTTCAAAACCAACACTCTCCCGCCTCCTGTGGTGATCGAAGCAGCCATGGTGGACAAGAGATCGATTTTGAGCAGGGAAACGGTGCCCATAGGAGGCGGAGAACTTGAATTCCATTTTGCCGGATTAAGCTTTGTGGCCCCCCAAAAGGTCGCCATCAAATACAAGCTGGAGGGCTTTGATAAAGACTGGACTTTTGCCGGTACCCGCCGGGTCGCTTACTACACCAATATCCCTCCCGGCCAATACCAATTTCGTGTCCTGGCCGCCAACAACGACGGAGTCTGGAACACCAGCGGCGCTTCCATTGATTTGTATCTCAAGCCACATTTCTACCAGACCACGTGGTTCGGCCTGCTTTGCAGCCTGAGTGTGTTGCTGATGGCGGCCGGTGCATACCGAGTCAGGATCAGTCAGTTGCGCAACCGTGAGGAGGAATTGGTGGCGCTGGTAGACGGGCGTACCAGGAACTTGCAGGCCGAGATTGTGCAACGCAAGGCAGCGGAAGAGCAACTTCAGGAGCAGGTGATCGAGCGTAACCGGGCCACAGAAAAAGCGCAGGCGGCGGCGCGAACCAAAGGCGAATTTCTGGCAAATATGAGCCATGAGATTCGCACGCCTTTAAATGGAGTGATTGGGACGCTTGACCTGGCCGCACAGACGGAACTGACCGGCGAGCAGAAGGAGCTGCTTTCCATGTGCCGCAGCTCGGCCAATTCATTGCTGGCTGTGCTCAATGACATTCTCGACTTTTCCAAGATTGAAGCCGGTAAGCTGCGTTTTGAAGAAGCCGAATTCCACCTGGCGGACACCGTGGGCGAAGCCGTGCGCGTGATGGCAGTCAGCGCCCACCAGAAGAAACTGGAACTGGCTTACTGCATCGATCCTGAAGTCCCGGCCTGGCTGCGTGGCGATTCAACCCGCTTAAAGCAGGTACTGCTGAATCTTTTGGGAAATGCCGTGAAGTTTACCCAGCAAGGTGAAATCCTGGTCAGTGTGCAGGCAGAAAAGCAGGAGAGCCAGGAGATAGCTCTTAACTTCTCAGTATCGGATACCGGAATCGGCATCCCGCCCGACAAGCAGGAGAGCATCTTTGAAGCTTTCTCTCAGGCTGATACGTCGGTTACCCGCCAGTTTGGAGGAACGGGCCTGGGGCTCGCCATCTGTGCCCGTATCATCAACCTTCTTGGCGGAAGAATCTGGGTGGAAAGCACTCCCGGCAGAGGTTCAACATTTCATTTCACTGTGACCTTGAACAGGGCGCAGGAAAAGCAGGCAGCAGACTCCGGTGCTGTGCCGGTCTCGTTGTCAGGCCGCCGGATCATGGTGGTGGACGATAACTCCACGAACTGCTGGATTCTTGAACGCATGTTGCGCGCCTGGGGAGCCGCGGTGGTGGCTTGTACCTCGGCACTGGAGGCTCTGACCGAATTGAAATCCGCCAGCCGCAACGGTCAGCATTTCGACCTGTTGATCTGCGGCAGCCATATGCCGGAGATGGATGGTTTCGTTCTGCTGCAGCAAGTCAAGGGCGATCCTGGGCTGCATCTGAAAACCATCATGATGCTGTCTTCGAATGACTATGCCGCCGCTGCCGAGCGTTGCCGGCGAATGCAGGTTGAAGCCTGGCTGATAAAACCAATCGGTCCATCTGAATTGCGGTCTGCAGTTACAAGCTTGCTATCTCCGGAGGAGCAGACCGAATCAAGCGTGCCAACCAGGACCGGCAGCCAGGTTGAAGCAACCGGTAAATTAAGAATCCTGCTCGCGGAAGACAACCTGGTGAATCAAAAACTCGCCGTGAAGATGCTGGAGAAGTTAGGACATGAAGTCACAGTCATGGAAAATGGCCGCTTGGCAGTCCAGCACTTGCGCAAGGACACTCACTATGACGTGGTGCTTATGGATGTACACATGCCTGAAATGGACGGCTATGCTGCCACCGAGGCCATTCGCCAACTGGAGGACATCAGGGGAATGGGCGAGCACATTCCCATCATCGCAATGACGGCTAACGCAATGGAGGGTGACCGGGACCAATGCCTGGAAAAAGGAATGGACGGTTACATAGCCAAACCCGTGAACATGCAGGAACTGGCGCATGCTCTTCAGCAGGTTGTCAGTCCTGGGCCTCACTCTATAGGGGAGGCACAAACTTGGATGGACTCCGGCAAAAATGGGCTTGTAGCAGGTACCAGTATGTGAACAGGCAGTAGAGCCGCAACCAAACGTGAAAATCTATATGGAGCGTAGGTACCCTCGCCTGCGCGGAGGAATTTCAAAGCAAGAAAGAAATATTGAAGGTTTACTTTAAGGTTCGAGCGCCTGCTTCACCGTCGCATTCACATGGATGGCCTGCAGCGAAGCGGCATCGAAGCCTCCGCCTAATGCTTTCACTAAGCCAACTGAGGTGACCAGGCGCTGGCCGAGAATTTGGGTGGCGAGGCGCTGGTTATTTAAGAGATTTTCCTGTTCGGTAATTACGTCAAGGTAGGTCACAAGTCCACCCACGTAACGGTCATTGGAGATTTTCAATGCGCGCTGAGCCGCATCTACGGCGCGCTGCTGTGTGTCTGCCGCTTGCCCCAGTACGGATAAACCTGAGAGATTGTCTTCCACTTCCTGAAATGCGCCCAGCACCGTCTGGCGATAGTTGGCCACAGAAGCTCCGTAGGCTGATTGGGCGAAATCAACCTGGGCGCGGCGGCGTCCTCCGCTCAAAACTGTTTCAGCTACATCGGCGCCCACCGCCCAAAAGCCGCTGGAGAGATTGAGAATATGGGTGAAGCTGCTGCTCTGGAAACCTCCGGCGGTGCTGAGGCCGATACTGGGAAAGAATGCGCTCTTAGCGACTCCGATCTGGGCGTTCTGTGAGGCCATCTGCCGTTCGGCAGTGGCAATGTCAGGGCGGCGCTCCAGTACGTCGGAAGGCACTCCCGTGGGAATGGCTGGCAATTGGGTGTCAAGGGGTTTTGCCGGAACGCTGAAGCTGGAAGCCGGTGTTCCCACCAGCGCAGCCATCGCGTGTTCAAACTGGGCCCGCTGGCGGCGCAGCAATGTGGCCTGGGTGCGCGTGGATTCTAGCAGGGTCTCCTGCTGCGAAACGTCGAGGCCTGAGGCGATGCCGCCCTGGTGGCGGTTCTGTACCAGCGTGAGACCCTTCTGCTGGTATTCCACTGCCGAATCCACTACGGCGATTTCCGCATCCAGTTCGCGCAGGGTGAAGTAGTCCACCGCTAGCTCTGATGTCACCACCAGCCGCACGTTTTCCAGTTGTGCGGCGGTTGCCTGGTAGAGCGCATGAACCGATTCCACGCTGCGGCGAACTCTACCGAAGACATCAGTTTCCCAGCTTAAGTTAAAGGGAAGGGTGAAGTTATTCTGAGTGGCTGCTACCGGCGGGGTCGTTGCTCCATTCGCCGGACGGTTTCCCGAAATCAATGAGCGTTGGGCATTGAGACCGATGGAGGCCTGCGGAAATAGTCCTGACTGGGTGATGCGGGCCGAGGCGCGGGCCTGTTCAAGCTGATTGCGGGCAATCTCTATTGTCTGGTTGGCAGCCAAAGCCTGGGCTTCGTATTTGTCCAGTTCGGGGTCGCCGAAGATCGTCCACCATGAGCCCTTAGGAATGGAGTCTTTAGGATCAGAGGCACGCCACGGGGCCTGCTCTTTCCATGCAGGCGCAGTCGGAGCGTTCGGGCGGTGGTAGTTGGGACCTACGGCGCAGCCGGCAACCAGTAACAGAAGTAGTGGAGCAAACCGGAAGAACTTCTGCTTCAAGATTTCGCTCCGTTGCCGGTTTGTACATGCACCTGCTGGCCATCTTCAAGAGAGTCGGCAGGGTTCACAATGATTTCGTCATTAGGATCGAGGCCGCTGAGAATTTCCACCTTGGTTCCAAAGTCCCGGCCAATAGCTACGGCTTTGAGATGCGCCTTCTGGTCAGGCCCGACCACCGCCACGCGCGGCCCTTCGCTACGGAAGAGCAGGGCGTTGACCGGCACTGAAATGCGGATGGTCTGCACCGGCACGGCGAAGTGAACCTGGGCATAGGATCCGGGCAGAAGGCCTCCATCTTTATTGGAAACATCGACCTCTGTAAGCAGCGTGCGGGTGGCCGGATCGATGGCATCGGCTGTGCGCACTACTTTCCCGGTAAATTTCTGGCCGGGATATTCGTTCAATAGAATGTAAGCGGTCATGCCCTTGCGAATTGAGGGAGCGTAGCTCTGGGGCACGCTGACGTAGACGCGCAAAGGATCTACCTGCGCCAGATCGAACAGTTCTTTGGTCTGGCCAGTGCTTCCGGCGGTGATCAGGGCTCCGGTATCCACGTTGCGGCGGGTGAGAACTCCAGAAAACGGCGCGTAGATGTGCTTGAAAGATTCCAGTTGTTCCAGCCGGCGGACATTCGCATCAGAAGCCGCAAGGTTGGCCTGCGCCTGGCGGTACCCGCTGGTTTCCTGGTCAGCCTCCTGCTGCGAGACTGAATCGGTTTTGCGCAGGTTGGTCCAGCGTTCAGCCGATGATTTAGCCAGCTCAAGCTGAGCCTGTATCTGCTGACGGGCTGCTTTGGCTTGCGCCAGCTCCTGGTCTATTTCAGGGGTATCGATATCCGCCAGCAGATCGCTCTTGTTCACTTTGCTGCCAATGTCTTTGTACCAGCGCAGCAGATATCCATTGGTGCGCGCATAAATTGAGGACTCAACATAGGCCTGCAGTTGAGCCGGCAGCACCATTTCGTCACTGGCGGGCTCCGTGGAAGGCTTCAGCACTGAAACCGTAGGAACGGCCAGTCTTTCTGTTTCAGCCGCCAGCGCCTTCTTTTCTGAGAAACGGCGGGCCACCGAGAATGCGCCTGCAAACACCAGCACCGCCAGAACGAGGACCACCAGCAGAAGGCCATGCGATCTGCCTCCGGACGTATTTCCAGAACTGTGAGTGGTTGGCGTGGTTGGTTGCTGAGCAAGCTGCGTCATACGATTCGAGTCCTTAAATCTCACTGGTTTGTGGCGCAGCGCCGGGCTTTTCACGGTGCAAGACGCTGAATACCACAGGAACAAAAAACAATGTCGTTATTGTAGCTACGATCAGGCCGCCGATAACTGCCCGGCCCAGTGGAGCATTCTGTTCGCCGCCCTCACCCAGGCCGATAGCCATGGGCACCATGCCGATGACCATAGCCAGCGCGGTCATAATGACCGGGCGCATACGCGTGTAGCCGGCCTCCAGCGCGGCGTGCCAGGAATCGATCCCTTCGGCCATGCGCTCCCGCGCGAATGAAATTACAAGAATACTGTTGGCAGTGGCCACACCCATGCACATGACTGCTCCGGTGAGCGAAGGCACATTGAGGGTTGTGTGTGTGAGCAGCAGCATCCAGATGATTCCCGCCAGTGCGCCCAGCAGGCCGCTGATGATGATAAAAGGATCGAGCCACGACTGGAAGTTCACCACGATCAGCAGGTACACCAGAATGATGGCCATCACTAGTCCCACACCCAATCCCAGGAATGAGGAACTCATGGTCTCCACCTGTCCGCGCAAAACAATGGAGGTGCCGCGTGGCAGGTTCTTTTCAAAATTCTTGAGCATGGCGCGGGTATCGCGGGCCAGGCCGCCAAGATCGCGTCCCTGCACGCTGGCATAGACATCCATCACCGGCACGATGTTGTAGTGCGATACCAGGGCAGGCGTTACAGATGGCCGTATGGTGGCCAGGTTCGCCAGCACCTGTGGGGCAGGAGCCCGTGAGGCATTGATGGGCGTGTTCATCAGCGCTTGCAGCGAATCCAGGCGGTATTCCGGCGTCTGCACAGCCACGTTATAGGTCACGCCATTTTCCGGATTCAGCCAGAACGTGGGTGAGGTCTGGAAGCTGCCGCTGAGCGAGACCAGCAGGTTCTGCGCCACGTCTCTCTGTTCCAGGCCGACTTGCTGTGCGCGGCTGCGGTCTACCGTGAGCTTCAGAGCGGGATCGTTCATCAACTGCTGCACGTGGACGTCCGCAGCGCCGGGAATGCGACGAAGCTGGTTGGCGATACGCTGCGCCAGTAGGTAATTATCTGCCTGGTTTTTGCCCACTACCTGAATATCGATTGGGGAAGGCAGGCCGAAGTTGAGAATCTGGCTGACGATATCCGCGGGCTGGAAGAAGAACTCAACCCCGGGGAAGTTGGCCGGCAATTGCTCGCGCAGTTGCTTCACATACTCTTCTGTGGGGCGGTGCTTCTCCTGGTTCAATGAGACCAGAATCTCGGCATCGGAAGTGCCGATGGTTCCACTGGTGCTGTAGGAGTTGTTGATCGAGCTGTAAGGCAGGCCGATGTTGTCGAGAATCGTGCTCAGCTCGCGCTGTGGAATCTGTTTGCGCAGGAACTGCTCTACCTGATCACACAGGCGGGCCGTCTCTTCAATGCGCAGGCCGGCGCGTCCGCGGACGTGCAGGCGGAATACTCCGGCATCCACCTGCGGGAAGAAATCCTGGCCGAGAAAGAATACGAAGACGAAAGAGAACAGGCAGAAGCCCAGGAAACAAACGATGAACACCTTCCGGTGCTCTAGACAGCTTGCCAAGGTGTGATGATAGGTTTCACGAATCCGCTCAAAGCCATTTTCAAACCGCTGCTGGAAGCGTTTGAAGAGACCGGCCCGGCCACTGCTGCCATGCATTTCATGCTCGTGGCCGCGCATCAGGTACATCATCATGGTTGGCACAAGAGTTCGCGAAAGCAGGTAAGAGGCCAGCATGGCAAACACTACAGCCTCTGCCAATGGAACAAACAGGTATTTGGCCACGCCCGTCAGGAAGAACATGGGCACGAACACGATACAGATAGAAAGCGTAGAGACAAATGCGGGAACCGCGATCTGCTGCGCGCCATCGAGAATGGCCAGCCGCAGATCTTTGCCCATAGCCAGGTTGCGGTCGATGTTTTCAATGGTGACCGTGGCATCGTCCACAAGGATGCCCACGGCAAGGGCCAAACCTCCCAGGGTCATGATGTTGAAGGTCTGTCCCAGAGCGCTCAGAAGAATCACCGAGCAGAGGATCGAGAGCGGAATAGAAATGGCGATGATCAACGTGCTGCGCCAGTTCCCCAGGAACAGGAGAATCATGGCTGCAGTCAGGCACGCGGCAATAAGCGCTTCTTTGAGCACTCCCTCAATTGAGGCGCGCACAAACAGCGACTGGTCAAACAGCGGCTTCATCACCAAGTCTTGCGGCAGGGTTTGGGCCACGCGCTCCAACCGCTCTTTAATCTGGCTGATGATGTCGAGGGTAGAGGCCCCGCCGTTCTTCATTACGGTGATGAGCGTGCCGCGCGTTCCATTCTGGCGAACAATGTTAGTCTGCGGCGAGAAGCCATCGCGGACGTGGGCCACATCGCGGATATACGTAGTCGTGCCGCTCTGGGTGCGTATCGGAAGGTTATTGATCTCGGCGATGGTGTCCGGGCTGCCATTCATCTGAATGTTGTATTGCAACTCGCCGATCTTTGCGGTTCCTGATGGCAGAATGAGGTTCTGCGCACTGACTGCATTCACTACATCTACAGGCGTAAGCCCTTTGGCCTGGAGCGCAGCCGTATCGATGTCTACGGCCACCACGCGCTGCTTGCCGCCATACGGGAAGGGAATTGCTGCCCCGGCGACGGTGGTCATCTGCGGCCGTACAAAGTTCACAGAGATGTCATTCAGCGCCTGCTCCGGCATGGTCTTGCTGCTAATGCCTATTTGCACAATGGGCACGCTGGATGCCGAATAAACAATGATCAGGGGCGGATTGGTTCCAGCCGGCAACTGCCGCACGGCAGTCTGCGAGATAGCGGTAACCTGGGCAATAGCCGTCTGTAAATTGGCCGTGGGCTGGAAGAAAATCTTTTCGATGGCGCGGCCGTCCATGGCCTGCGATTCCACGTGCTCAATGTCGTTGACGGTGGTAGTAAGGCCGCGCTCCGTGTTGCTGACGATGCGATCGGCCATTTCCTGGGGCGAAAGGCCGTTGAACTGCCAGATAACGCTGATGACCGGAATGTTGATCTCAGGAAAAACATCCACTGGCGTACGCATGATTACCAGCGGGCTGAGAATCAGGATAAGCAGCGCCATCACCACGAAGGTATAAGGGCGATTCAGCGCCAGTCGAACAATCCACATCTACGACAATCCTTTGTGAGCTATTTAGTTTGGACTCAAAATATCCAGCCGGAGATTCAGGCTGGACGCAAAAAATGCGGTCGTAACTCCTGCCAGTTACAGTTTCCGGGGAGCGTCTCTATTCAATGATAACTTGATAAGCTGAAATGGAGGGTGGCTCAGTTACTCGCGTAACAGTTCTTAACATTCCATGACCGCAGACCCCATCGTGAATAAGATGTGTCACTTTAACCAATAAGTATGTCTTACCCGTGCCGCAGAGCCTCTGATGGATCAACCCGCATCGCCCGCCGTGCCGGTAAATAACTGGCTGCCAGCGCGATGCACAGCAGGGCCACGCTGCATGCTGCGAAGGTCGGCAAATCCCGTGTGTTCGCCTGATACAAGAGATCAGACAGGATGCTGGTCATCCTGGTCACCAGTAAAGCCGCCACAACTCCCAACCCAATTCCAACCAGGGCCAGAATGACTCCGTGGCCAACCACCAGTCGCAGGATATCGCCCTTCTCCGCGCCCAGAGCGAGCCGGATTCCCAGCTCCGACCTGCGCTGCGTCACCGAATAGGAAATCACGCCATAGATACCAACAATCACCAGCACCAGTGCGATGCCCGAGAACATTCCCGTCACCAGCATATTGAATCGAGGCTGCGAACGGTCGACGTTCAACATTTGATCGAGCGACTGTACGTTGGTGATAGGCTGGCCCGGATCGATGCCCAGAATCTGGCTGCGCACCGCGCCTACCAATTGCAATGGATCAGATGAGGATCGCGCTTCCAGGTTGAGACTGCCCCAGGGCAGTTGAGGAAACGGCATGTACATCTGGGGCTGCGTTTCATCTGCCAGGCTCATGTTCTTCACGTTTCCGGCAATGCCCACAATCTCAGATGGGTTCGGACCCAGTCCCACCAGCACGTGCTTGCCGACTGCATTCTCATTGGGCCAGTAGCGGCGCGCCATCACTTCATTGATGATGATCACTCTTGGCGCCTGCGCATTATCGTGGTCGGTGAATACGCGGCCGGCCTTGAGCGCGATACCCATGGTGTGGAAATAATCAGGGCTCACGGCTTCCACCACGAACAAAGGACGCTGGCGTAACGGCACTTCCGGCTGCCCTTCGGGTAATGACGGTGTGAAACGTTCAGGATGCAGCGGCAGCGCCGACGAGATGGAAGCGTTGCGTACTCCCGGCAAGGCCTGAATGCGCCGCAGGCATTCTTCATAGAAGGCAATCTGTTTCTCGTGGCTGGAGTATTTGGCTGGAGGCAGAGAAATATTCAACGTGAGGACGTCACGGGAATCGAAACCGAGGTCGATTTTCTTGAGGCGGTCAAAGCTGCGGATCAGCGATCCGGCACACACCAGCAGAAGCATGGAGATGCCAATCTGGAAAACCACGAGCGCGCTTCCGAAGAGGGAACGCCGTCTGCTTCCAACACTGCCCCGGCCTTCATCCCGCAATACCTGGTTCACGTTGGTTCGTGACAACTGCAATGCCGGGAAGATGCCGAAGACCAGGCCGGTGAGCACGGAGATGCCCAGCACAAAAAGAAGCACCCAGCCATCGATCACCAAAGATGAATCCGGGAGCGAGTCTTTGGGAATCATCTGCGAGGCGAGCCTCATTCCCGCAAAGCCCAGCCCCAGACCCAGAGCGCCACTCACCAGCGCCAGCAGCAGACTTTCTGTCAAAAGCTGGCGCATCACCGCGCCCCGCTTCGCTCCCAGCACCGTGCGGACGGCAATTTCCCTGGTGCGGGCGATGGCACGCGCCAGCAGCAGCCCGGCAACATTGGCGCAGGCCAGCAGCAGCACCAGCGCGACCGCCAGAAAAAGAAACAAGATGTTGGTCCTGATATTAGCCACCAGCCGCTCGCGGAGATTTTTCACCACCAGCGCGATTTTCGGATTGGCATCTGGAAACCTGGGATTGGCCTGTTTGTACTGCTGATTGAGGATATCCATTTCGGCCTTGGCCTGCTCCATGGAGGTATCCGCCTTCAGGCGGGCGATTCCCGCCAGGTATCCGGTTCCAGCCGCGCGAACCTGCGCTGCAGTGGCCAGGTTTATCTCGAAAAATCTCGGACTCCACACATCCACTGTGCCCAGCAGGGGCCAGCGAAAATTGGCAGGCAATACTCCCACCACGGTATAGACCGTAGAATCAAGCGTGATGGATTGATCAACGATATCGGATTTGCCGCCCAACTGGTTCTTCCATAGCGAGTCGCTGATGACCACGGTTGCTTTGCCGCCGGACTCGCCTTCGTCGGGAACGAAGAAGCGGCCCATTTGTGGTTTTATGCCCAGCACGTCGAAGAAATTCGGTGAAACACGCGCCCCATGCACCTGCTGCGGCTCTCCGCGTCCGGTCAGGTTGAAAAATTCCACGCAAAAGGCTGCAACTCCGGAAAACGAATGGCTGCGGTCGCGGAGCATCTCGTAGCGAACAATAGAAAATGGATTGACGGTCTCCAACTCACCCTGCCTGGCAACCCCCAGAGTTACGAGTTTCTGCGGATCGGCATAGGGCAGAGGGCGCAACAGCACGGCGTTGAAAATCGCGAAGATAGCCACGTTGCCGCCGATACCCAGCGCCAGCGTAAGGATGGCTGCAACACTGAATCCGGGATTCTTGATCATCATGCGGCAGCCAAAGCGGACATCCTGCCACAAGGATGACAGCCACGCTCCGGCGCCTGGGTTGTAATCATGAACAACCTGGGTATTGGAATCCATTCTTTTCCCGCTCATTTTTTTATAGTATCGTAAAGCGATGTTTGTCTTGATGATGTTTGGTCTTAATGCAGGTGCCGCAAAGCTCTCGGCAAATCGGCTTTAGCCGCTGCCGGCTGTGTCCTGATGGATCGCAGCAATTCCAAACCCTACAGTCTAGATCATTGGACGATAAACTGCTGTAAAGACACGTAAATCGATCAGTGTTTATCTGTGTTGATCAGTGGTAAAAATCTTACGCAAACGTCTCCGCCCGCTGCTCCTGCGCCCCTGTCATGATCTTCGCGCTGGGCCCGGCTTCCAATTCAAAGTTGCGGTTTTCAGGAAGCGCCAGGCTCAGGTACCGGCCATCCAGGAACAGCATCAGATCTTTCGCCAGGAATTCTTTGAGCGCCCCCTCAACCCACGGCTCAGAGCTGAAATTCGTGCTGATGTCCCTGGGCGTCCGCGCATCAGAGCAGTATTCGTACAGAGCGGCCTCCTGATCGTGATAGCGGTGCGTCCGCGGTTGTTCCTGCCGGCCATCAAAGATGAAGATCGTAGACCACGACTTGCGGTACTTCAGATACGGCTTCTGCGACTGATCCCATTTCTCCCGCCAGTTGTCCACGGCATCAAAGGTGGCGGCATAAGAAGCTTCGCCCGCGATGTTGGTCATCTCCTGATCGAAGAAATAAGAGATGCGGGGCAGGTCGAACTTTCCTTTGGGAAAGATGTACTGGTAGCACTTGAAAGGCACAAGCTTTGAGATCGATTGCGAGGCCGGATCGGTGAACATCGGCGAACCCCGGTCGGCGCGCGCCATGACCGCCGCATAGGGCGGCTGCAGGTGCGGAATTTTGGCCATTACCTCGCACTGCGTGCGGTAGTCTTGTTCTGTCTCTCCGGCAAAGCGGCAGAGAATGTTATAGGTAACGTTGATCTTGTAATACGTGCACCACTTCACCAACTCGATGTTGCGCATGCCGGTGGTGAACTTTCTCATGCTCTTGAGAATGTTGGTGGCGAAACTTTCGACGCCCGGCAACACCGAATGAAGTCCGCCGCGCCGCATGCGCGCCAGTTGCGTGCGCGAGAAGTTGGGCCGAATCTCATAGTGCATGGAGATGTCGCTGTTGGCGGCCGCCAGGCGGCTGAAAAGCTTCTCGGTATATTCCGGGGCCATGATGTTGTCGATGGCAAAAAAATCGAAGCAGCGATAACGGCTGGAGAGCGTCTCTAACT
Source organism: Candidatus Angelobacter sp. Gp1-AA117 (assembly GCA_003223515.1). Taxonomy (GTDB): domain Bacteria; phylum Acidobacteriota; class Terriglobia; order Terriglobales; family Acidobacteriaceae; genus Angelobacter. The sequence goes on along the minus strand of QHVI01000028.1, from coordinate 7,946 downwards.
GCTCGATTACGTTATCCACGCTCTTGGCCCTGAATTCCATGCCTGAACGGTTCAAGCCGCAGAAGGTGCAGTGATTTTTCTCTCCCCACCAGCATCCGCGCGAAGTCTCAAACGGCAACTGCACCGGACGCGCCTTGGGCCACGTATCGTAGCCGCTGGCCCGCCGCGCATAGTAAAACTCGTCATAATCGGGAATGGGGATGGCATTCATCTCATGGAAGTTGGGAGCGCGTCCGGCGTATTGTACTTTGCCCTGCGCATCGCGCCACATGATGCCCCGCTGGCTTTCCATGCTCTGGCCCGCATACAGGCGGTGAACCATCTCGGGAAATCCTATGTCGGCATCGCCGCAGTGCACATAATCCATCTGCGGGCAGCCCTTCATGATCTCTTCGGCAATATCGTCTTCCATGGCCCCGCCGCCCATGATGATGGGAATCTGCGGATACTTCTTCTTGAGAGCGCGCGCCATGGCCAGGCTGGAAAGCATCTGCTGGTAGACCACCGTAAGGCCGATCAGCCCAAAGCGGCTCCAGTCGGTGCTCTCTACGCAGAAGTCGATAAATTCCTGCGCGCCCTGATTGCGAAGCTGGCGCAGGTCTTCCAGGGTACATCCGGCGGCTTTGCAGAATGCGTCAAAGGTCTCGCGGTGCGTGATGAAATACTCTTCCACGTCGGGATTGGCTTCATCGCCGAAGGCGGCTTTCGACCATATCCACTCGCCCACCAGGCTGGGCCACACTTCGGCCAGGGTCTCGCTGAGCCGCCACCCAAGCTGAGTTCCCAGGTACATATAAAGGGAAAACGACTGGGCAGGAATGCCGGCCCTCTCCAGTGTGGGTTTCAACAAAGCCAGTTGGATGGAAGGGATACCGGCCGACTGCGAAGGCATGCTAATCAGGGCTACAGGCTTGGGAACCATAAGGCCTCACTTCAAAACGCGCAGATTGAGAAGTATACGCCTATCAATATGGAAAAATTAAGAAAACCAACCTCTTCCGGGAAACGCAATAAAAAACCTTAACCCGCAAAGGCCGCCGCAGGGAACGCAGAGAAATGATAAGGTTCACAAATTCAAAAGGGTACGACAATATCGCACCCCTCTATCTTGTCGTACCACAACCGGTGACAAATAGGTGGGCCCAGTCTTCCCGTACGCCCAGACCGTCCTTCCAGAAATGCAACAAAATTGATGCATGCCTCTAAATATTATGCTCTGATTAAAAGCAGTAAGCCAAAAGCCATAGGTATCCAGCAGCCGTATATGATCTGTTGTGCCCAGACTCGGCGCTTTCTCCAGAGAACAATAAGGCCTGCGCAACTGATTGTAAGCAATATAGCAACCAATTGCCCAAGCCAATCGCCTCGAATAGTCGAAAGCAGAAGAAGGCTAAGGCTCCCAACGGCCAGACAGAGCGCACCCAGTGTCGATGTTATATTCTCGCCGACGAGCACTGGTAAAGTCCGCAGTCCATATTGGCGATCACCCTCTATGTCATAAACATCCATCCAAAGCTCCCGCCCCGACACAAAAAACAAAACACTAAGCGGAAAAATCCAAAATTCATGAGGGTATTGATATTTAAATATGACTAGAACAAATGGAAGGCACGAAATTAAGCCCGTATATATTGTCTTAAAACCAGCACTGATCCGAAGAACCACATTATAAGCGGCTAAGCCGCCGACGACTGAAAAATATATTAAATAGTCGAATTTGCTCTCTGCCACAAAAAAAATAGTAATTGTTGCTACGAGAAGTAGTAGTATTGATAAAGATAGGATGGTCAGAGGTTGTATTATCCCTCTTGGAAGTGCCCGATAAGGTCTATTTTGACGATCTTTTTCAATATCCAAGAAGTCATTAAGGCAAAAACCACCCATTGCAGCTAATGAAAAAGGCAAGCCTACCCAAAAAGCATGCTTTGGATGATCTCCGCGATGCCAAGCTGTCAAAAAAACACTCAATCCAACGCAAATAGAGGAAAAAAGCCGCATACTAATGGCTATTCCCATAATTCTGTGAAGTGTAATTTGCAAACGATTGTGCGTATCCGGTGGTCTATTAGTTAAACCCAAACTGATAATTGTTAAAGTGCAATAAAGCATGAATAAATAAAAGCCATTGCCTGCTCGTTTTACCATTTCTTCATTAAGAATAGTGCCACGGTTTGAATATAGATTAAAAAAGACTCCCAATCCGATAATAATTACAATGAACATATGTCTTAGAAGATTTCTTTTATCGCGGTTATAATACTCAACCATTCCTGGAACTGTCAGAATCGGTTGATCTGATATTCTGAGAAAGCCAAGGAAATTGAGAATAGATAGAAATACAGTAATGCTAACACTCTCGATACCCAGCGATGTTTTGAGAGTACGGTTACCAATCTTGTCATCGAAAATGAGTCCAGCAAAAATACACAAACCAAGAAATAGTTTGATCAGCCACCATTTATCGCTATCCACTAAAAGCTTTGATGGGGGCGCAGCTGTGTACCAGACAAAAAGAGAAACTGTGCTATGTATTGCTAGAAACATCAAAAGCAAGGAACTGCGAGAAGTAAATACAAATAGAATGGCGGCAGAAAACACAGAAAATACTAGCGCAGCAAAACTGGCATAGTAATTTCTCTCTGAGAGACTATCCCAAGTACTTGATAGATGCGCAGCTCTATTTGTTACATTCCATGATTCGAATACTGCCGCATAAGCAGAAACTGCTGTTGCAAATAGAAATGAATTCACGTGTGGTTGGGCCCAAGGAAAAATATTACTAAACCAGCACATTCCTCCAACGCAGGATGAACTCCATACTGTGAGCCAAAGGCGTCTCTTTATGGTCGTTGCAACAAAGAAGTATACGGTTAAAAAAACAAATGGTAATAATGCGACATAACTTGTGAAATGTGAGAGATTAAGGCCAATATAGAGGGGTAACGTGATGGACAATAAAATCGGAAAGATCAGCTGATACCGAATAGGTGGATTTTCATAAGTGGGATATTTCCATAGTAAAAAGATCCCATACGAAAGTGTTGCCAAAGAATAACTTAAAAGTGCTAACAATAAAGGGATTGGGACGCGCTCGGGAACACTCCAAAGATGGTAAGCACATCCTGCAGCCACCCCGACACCTATTATAGTGAAGAACTTAAAGTCCTTGCGTTCTAATTTTAATTCAATTGGCGGTATGGGAAAGTGTCTTCTAGTTGGATGAAAGATCGCCGAGTACGCGGCAAAAAAACCCAGAGAAATAAAAAAAGCAAAGAGTAGAGTCGTAACAATTGGGAAACGTAAATTAGAAAAATTCCAAGGATTTGAAAAGAGCGCCAAGAATGAGAAAACGGCGTATCCGCCAGTTCTATACAATAAGGTGAGTGGGTCATCCCGACGTGATTCTGAAGTCGTTGCGCCTTCCAAGCTTGTCCCCCTTCGGGTATTCGAGTCTATGCAAATTAGAAGTAGCGTGTCAATTGTGTTCAGAAAGTTTTTTAAAAACGTATTCGCAGCATGCTGCTTCTTACGAACTTCGGGCGGACAGGATCCGAATCTCAAGGATATTTGATCTAAGAAATAATTGATCATGCAAAATTTGCAATTGAGAGATGTATGGGTCGACGAGTCGAAATGGTATATTTTGAGGGAAGAGGGGTACGACCATGTCGCACCCCCTGATCACAAAAGCCAGAAGCCAGAGCTAGCGGCTGTCTTTCTTGATCTTCTCATACCACAACCGGTGATGATGGGCTGCCCACTCTTCCGAGACCCGGCCGTAGGCAATGCCTTTTAGCCCACCGGGAACCATCAGGATTCCCATATAGATGTGGATGATGAAAGCTCCAATGGTGACCAGCGCCGCTGCCGCATGGATCGGAATGATGATCGTCAGCAGCCAGTGCAGGTTGCGCGGCATCAATTCCGGAAACCACATCACGACTCCCGTAAGCAGCAGGATGATAGCTGCGTAATACATCACCCAGTAGAAGAGCTTCTGCCCGGCGTTGAAGCGGCCAGCGGGTGGAAGCAGTTCGTCCCGGTTCTCGATGTAGTACTTCATGTTGTCCTTCCATTGCTGGTCTTCCGGTATGGACGCCATCTGCACCTTCCACAGCGTGTGCATCCACAGCATTGCAACAAAGAAGAACACTCCCACCCACGGATGCAGCGTGCGCGCCGTGGCTGGGCTTCCCCCCACGTAGGACATCCAATAAAGATAAGGCGAGTAGAACGCCAGCCCCGTAAGCATGCAGAAGAGATAGGTCACGCCATTCACCCAGTGGCAGGCGCGCTCTTCAAACGTATAGCGGACCACCTGGCCTTCCGGGAGAATCGTGCCTTCACGAAGAATGGTGGGTGTGCTCATGGCTTTTTCTCCTCTTTTTTGTCGATCACTTTTGGCCCAAAGCGCACATAGTGCAGCAGCACGCCGGCAATGCCAAACACCAGGCCGACGTTGCCCAGCCATTTCAGAGGATGCTTCCAGAAGCTGACCATCAGCGGGATGCGCGGGTTCTTGGGCAGGCCCCCGTATTTCTCCGGGTTCTCGGCATCGTGCAGAACATAGATCACGTGCGTTCCGCCTACACCTTCCGGATCATAGACGCCCGCTTTGTTGTAGGACGTTTCTTTATGCAACTGCGCCACGCGCCGCTCGGCCAGGTCTTTCATGTCCTCCTTGCTGCCAAAGTGCAGGCAGCCCGTCGGACACGCCTTAATGCACGCCGGCTCCAGCCCTGCGCCTACGCGGTCAGAGCACAGCGTGCATTTGAAGACCTTCTTGGTTTCGGGATTGAATTTAGGAATATTGAAGGGGCAGCCGGTCACGCAGTACTGGCAGCCAATGCAATTTTCCTGGTTGAAATCAACAATACCGTTTTTGTACTGGACGATCGCTCCGTCCGCTGGACAAGCTTCCAGGCAGCCCGGCTCGGCGCAGTGCATGCACTGGTCTTTGCGCATGAGCCACTGCAGGCCGTGCTCCTCGCTCTCCACCTCGTTGAAGCGGATCAGGTTCCAGTAGTTCCAGGCCGTATCCGGCATGGTCTGGTAGGTATTGTCGAAAGTGGTTTCGCGGAACTCGTATCCGTTCCACTCCAGGCACGCCACCTCACAGGCCTTGCAGCCAATGCAGGTGGTGGTGTCAATGAGCTTGCAAACGTCATAGTCGCGCGAGACATTGCCTCCAGGAACCGGACCCGGATGCGCCGAAATCGCTTTGACTTGCATCGCTTCGTTTGGCATGGTCGGCTCCTTCAGGCTTTCTCTACCTTCACCATGAATCCTTTGAATTCAGGTGTGTAGGCGTTGGGGTCAATCACGCTGGGGCTCAGGATATTGGCGGTATTTCTGGCCGTCTTTCCTTCGTCCTCCTTGATGCCGCGATAACCCCAGTGAATGGGAATGCCGATGGGATGAACCTTTTTGCCATCGATTTGCAGGGGCTTGATGCGCTTGGTGACCATGGCCTTGGCCACGTAGGAACCGCGGGCGCTGGAGACTTTAATCTTGTCCCCGCCCTTGATTCCCATGTCACTCGCATGTTCCTCTGACATCTCCACGAACGGCTCCGGCACCAACTGGACGTTCATGGGATTGTTCTTCGTCCAGTAGTGATAGTGCTCCGTCAGCCGGTAGGTGGTGCAGACCACGTTGTATTCATCACCGGTCTTCGAGTACTTGTCGCGCTCGGATTTGAATTGCTTGGCCACCGGATTGTTTGAGTGCTTCGGGTGGAGCGGATTGGCAATCGGGCTTTCGAATGGCTCGTAGTGCTCAGGGAATGGCCCGTCTGCCATGGCTGCCAGAGGCGTGAACAAGCGCCCCACCCCCTCAGGATTCATGATGAATGGCCCCATGTGATCGTGAGGATGCGAGTCAACCTTGAAGTCGGGGACATCGTTGCCTACCCACTTCTGCTGTGCATCGTTCCACCAGACCTGCTTGCGATCGGGATCCCACGGCTTGCCATTGATGTCGCAGGATGCGCGGTTGTACATCACGCGCCGGTTGGCCGGCCATGACCACGCATAGTTGGGATAGATTCCCAACCCGGACGGGTCTTCCAGTCCGCGCCGCTGGCTCTGTGCTCCGGCCTCCGTCCATGAGCCGCTGTACAGCCAGTTGCCGCACATGGTGGTACCATCGTCTTTGAGCCACGCGAAGCCGGGGAGCTGCTGTCCGGACTTGATCTCCTGTCCTGTCTTCTCGTCCTTCAGGTCGGCCAGCGCCTTGCCGTTGATCTCCTTGGCAATCTCCGTGAACGAAGGATTGTTGGGAGTAGCATAGGCCCAGCTTGCATTCAGGATCGGGTCAGGGAACTTGCCGCCTTCCTTCTTGTACAGGTCGCGGACGGCCAGGAAGATGCGCGCCAGAATTTCCTGGTCCAGCCTCGCGTCTCCCGGTGTGGGCAGCGCCGTGTATTTCCACTTCAGCCAGCGCGCTGAATTGACGAAGGTCCCATCCTTTTCGGCAAAACCTGCGCCGGGCAGGCGGTAGACCTCAGTCTTGATGTTCTTCATGTCGTCTTTGGAAATGCCAGGCGACATCCAGAACTCGCTGGTCTCATCAGGATAGATTTCACACACCACCAGCCAGTCGGCCTTCTTCAGCGCGTCAATGTTCTTGTCGCTGTTCGGGCCAATGGCCACGCCGTTCATGCCAAAGGCAATCAGGCCTTTGACCTTGTCTTTGTACATGCCGTCCCACAGCTCCACCCATGAGTACTTGCGGTCAATCTTGGGCAGGTAGTGGAAGGCCCAGTCGTTCTCTTTCTTGGCCGCATCGCCGTACATGGCTTTCATGAATGACACGGCAAATTTCGGCGTGTTCGACCAGTAATTGAACGAGTCCCACTCATTGGGCTTGGACGTTTTGGGAGTGATGCGCGTGATATAGGTATCAAAGTCCTTGTCGGCGGGAGTAGGCACCTTGAGGTAGCCGGGCAGAATGTCAAAGACTCCGGCCATATCGGTAGCGCCCTGGATATTGGAGTGTCCGCGCAACGCATTCACTCCGCCGCCCGCGCGGCCCACATTGCCCAGCAGCAACTGTGCCATGGCTGCCGTGCGGATGATCTGTGATCCGTGCGCGTGCTGCGTCCAGCCCACCGCATAGATAATGGTGGCGACCTTTTTCATGTCTCCGTTTTTGCGGACGGAGGTGAACAGCTCCCACGCCTTGGTCAGCTTGTCGGCGGGAATGCCGGTGATCCTGGAAACCATCTCCGGCGTGTAGCGCGAATACTGCTTCTTCAGCAATTGGAAGACGCAGCGCGGATGCTCCAGTGAAACGTCATAAGCCACCTTGGGAGGCAGTGCCACCGGTACCGGAGCACCGGGAGCGGCCTTTGCGCCTACCGGGCCTTGTGCCTGGTATCCGCCGCCTTCCGCCTTGGTGCTCTGCTGGCCACCTTGAGGATGAAACCCGGCCGGAGCGCCATAATGTTGTGGGGACACCGGCTTGCCGCCCGAAGGCTTTGCCCCGCCTGCGGCTGCCGGGGGCTTCACCAGCGTGGAGACGGTCATCGCCGTGGCCGACTCCGCTGCTTCCTTCGGCGTCATGTCCCCGCCTTCTTCGTAGTTCCAGGTGGCGGGATCATACTTCTTTGCCTGCTCGTCAAAGCCGGAATACAGACCGTCGCCATCGGCGGGCAGCGTGAACCCTTCCTTAATAATGAAGGCGGCGTTGGTGTAGTTGACGAGGTAGTCTTTGGCGATGCGGTTGTTCTGGATGGCGTAGTTGATCAGGCCGCCCAGGAAGGCGATGTCTGTCCCGGCGCGAATCTGGCAGAACATATCTGCCACAGACGCAGTCCGCGTAAAGCGTGGATCCACCACCAGCATCTTGGCATTGCGGTTGCGCTTGGCCTCAATCGGCCACTTGAAACCGCAGGGATGATTTTCCGCTGGATTGCCGCCCATGATCAACATCATGTCGGTGTT
>QHVI01000107.1 GCA_003223515.1 Candidatus Angelobacter sp. Gp1-AA117 | reverse complement strand
CCACATGCTCAAGGAAAATAGAGACTACGTGGACTTGGGTGCAAAATTCTTGGATCAAATCCGCTCCCAGCATCTGATACGTTTTCATACGAAGCGCTTAGAGGAACTCGGTCTGAAGGTACTCACGACACCCATGGCGGCATAGGGATTTTCAGGGCAGAGAACGCAGAGAGCGCAGAGGAAGGCAAGTAAGTTTATGTGTATCTGATCTGAAATTGTTTCAGTTCCCTAAGACTTTTTCGGTCGCCAAAGCTGGATTGGAAGGGGGTAAAAGCAGCATGAAATTCTTCGCAGGAAACAAGAATTTTGGATATAGCAATGCAAAGGGCGCGAAGGACGCAAAGGAATAAAAAAAAGCAGGGTTACTGTCTCAGTGCCGGAAGGGCATGGCGGGCTCGGCCTTCCGTTATGTCAAAGATTTGTAAAACCCTCGAACCGCACCAATCGCGCGTGATACAAAATTCATCTAATCCCCGTAATCTCCTGGATTTGTGAGTAAGGTAAGTGCAGCAGAAACTTTGCTTAGAAATGCAACTTGCACCTCAAATCGCTCATCTTTTATGGATGAAGTTAAAAGCACGGCATTCAACGTGCAAAGGATAGTGCGGGTCGAACCAATGGCGAATCATGCAATCGTTCCTCCTCCTCAAGGCTTGTTCAACAGTGAGCATTCGTTGAATCTCCTGCGTGAAATAGAACAGCCTATGTGGAAGTCTCTTTTCCAAAATATAAAAGAGGCTCTGTTTCCCGAAAAGCTTCCGCCTCTTCGGCTCACCTCCCGTCCGGTGCAGGTAGGAAACATCTGGTCGCGGAGCAACAGAAAAAAAGCAACAGCCGGTTCACTTACGCTGCATGCAATGTTCATTGGCGGTATTGTGGCGCTGACGATCTTGGGCGCTCACAAGGTCACCACGGTGAAACCGGAAGAGCACGTTACACTCATTGCGCCTCCGCTTCAGGACTATCATCCGGTCATGACTGCACAAGTCGCCAAAAAGCAATTGGCAGGCGGCGGCGGCGGCGGTGAACATGCCAAGATTTTTGAAAGCAAAGGACACCTGCCCAAAGTCGCTCCTGAACAATTCACTCCACCCACAGTTGAGATTCGCAATGATCATCCGAAACTGGCCATGGAGCAGACGATTGTGGCTCCAACCAACGTGAAGCTCCCGGACAACCCGAACATGCCGAACATCGGCAATCCGATGTCTGCGCGTGTCAGCGGCCCGGCTTCCAACGGCACCGGTTCCGGCGGCGGCATTGGATCAGGCACCCACGGCGGCATCGGTTCAGGAACCGGCCCCGGACACGGCCCTGGTCAGGGTGGCGGATTCGGCGGCGGCATCTACAAGATCGGCGAGCTGGGTGTTCAGGCGCCTGTACCGAAATTCACTCCTGATCCGGATTACTCTGAAGAAGCCCGCAAGGCGAAGTATCAGGGCGTGGTAACCCTCTCGGCGATTATCGGGCCGGATGGAAAGCCGCGTAATCTCAGGATCATCCGCAGCCTGGGCATGGGCCTGGATGAGAAAGCGCTCGAGAAGGTAAGGACCTGGTTGTTTGAGCCCGGCAAGAAAGATGGACAGGCGGTAGCCGTGGCCATGAACATCGAGGTGAATTTCAACCTGTATTAAAAAGTTTGATCGCGTGATTTGCGTCAATGAAAAGGAGAGGAGAACCTGCCTCTCCTTTTTGATTTTCATGCCGGATTAACCACAGCGTGGACGAGCCGCAACCAAACGGCAAAACCTTTGCAACACAGAGGAACAGAGTAAGCAGAGGCAATAAGAATCAAAACCTTAACCACGGAGACACGGAGAACACTGAGACACGGAGAAAAACGATAAGAATTTTGTGGAGGTGATCCGATATTTACCTTCCCGCCGAAGGCAAAGTCTCATCCGCAAATACCTGAGGAAAAGGGAGGTCACGGAGAAGCGCCAAATTCTTTTCAGGTCGCGAAGAATTTGCATTCTTTTCGGTGAAAAATTAACGAGGCTGGGTCGGGGCTGAGTGCTGAATGCTGAAGGCTGAGTGCTTCTTTTCCGCAATGCAGCAGGGGCCGGCGGGGATAGGGCTGCCGTGGGGGCAGGTGCGTGGATGTCCGAGGAACGAACAAATGCTGTCAGTGGCTTCAGGTGAGAGGATGTGTTCGAACCTGCAAGCCTGTTCGGCGACTTCGTGCTCGTCCTGCACGCGGAAGGTCTGCATGAAGAGACGTTCGGCCAGGCGGTGGCGGCGGATGATGTCTTCAGCGCGCTGCTGGCCTTTATCAGTGAAGTGAATCATCTGCTCGCCGTGGCCGGGATAGTCGCTGCCCGGACGCAGCGCCACATGGCAGCGGTTATAAACTTTCTTGTGCGTGTGCGGCTCGCTGGTGTGCTCTTCCAGATGCACCAGGCCCAGTTCCTGCATGCGTTCCAAAGCCAGCCACATGGGCAGCGCGCCTTCCACCTCTACGCGGCCCAGTTCGGCATGCTCGCCGTTTTCTGCGAGCACCCACAGCTCTTCCAGAACTTCGTCAAACTGCTCTTCATCGGAAAGTGAGTAAATCTCCTGTGCGGCGATTTTGCCGTGATGAAGCTCCAGCTTGCGGTCCGCCATGCGAGCCACGACCGGATCATGGGTCACCATGATGATGGTGCGTCCCTGGGCATGGAGTTCACGCAACTGCCGCAGGACGATCTCTTCATTCTCTGCGTCGAGATTGCCGGTGGGTTCGTCGGCAAGGACGATCTTGGGATCGTTGATGAGGGCGCGGGCGATGCAGACGCGCTGCTGCTCCCCACCGGAAAGCTGCGAGGGCAGATGGTTGGCGCGCACTTTCATCCCTACGCGATGGAGCGCCGCCAGGGCTTCTTCCTTGTCGGTCATGCTGTGGAAGTACTGCGCCAGCATCACGTTTTCGAGCGCGGTGAGATAGGGGATCAGGTGGAACTGCTGGAAGATGAAGCCAATCTTTTCGGAGCGGAAGCGGTTCAGCTCCGCCGCTGTCATCCGGCTTACGTTGGTGCCGCCAATCAGGACCTCGCCGCTGGTAGGCCGGTCGAGGCAGCCAATGAGGTTAACCAGCGTCGATTTGCCGGAGCCGGAAGGTCCCATAATGGCCAGCCACTCGCCGGGCGCGACTGAGAGAGAGACGTCATCCAGCGCGCGTACTTCGGTATTGGCGTGGTAGATGCGGGTAACGTGTTTCAGTTCAATTGGCATCTATTCTCCCCTCAGAATACCCGCAGGCTGGATTCTGCGCAAAGCTTTCAGCGGGGCGGTGGCCGCAATCAGCGCCAGCATGATGCTGCCCACCAGGACAGCAGGCAGGAGTTCCAGGCGCGGCGTAATGGCTGCTCCAAAGTTGGCTTTGCCGATCCACCAGGCAATCCCAGTACCGAGGATAAAGCCAGCCAGAGCGCCAACAGCACTGACCATGGCTGCTTCACTGGCGAAGATCACGTTGACGGTGCGGTCTGAAGCTCCCAGGGCTTTCATTACGGCGAAATCCTTGCGCCGCTCCAGCACCGCGCTGGAAAGGCTGGCCACCATGCAGAGGACAATCAAGACAATCACAATGACAGAGGCGACCAGAACCACGGCGCGTGTCTTACCCAGGACGGCGGTCTGCGCGGCGGTGACCTGGCGGACAGGCTTTACCTCGGCCCCAGGCAGCGATGCGGCAAGCTCGGCCACCTTTTTCTCGATCTCCTGCGGGCGGCCATCGATGCGGATGAATGCGGTATTCGGCTGAATGCCGGTCCTGGCCGTGAACTGCGGGAGATCGATGTAGATGCGGCTATCATCCTCAGAGCCGGAGCGGAAAACCGAAACTGCTTTGAACTGAAGTACGTTCTGCTGGTCATCAGCGAAAGAGATGGTGAACGGGCTGCCGGGAGAGATCTTTTCAGCGACACGCGCACCCACCAGCGTAGTTCCTGAGGATGACGATTCAATCGACCACCAGGAATTCAGCTTTTTGAGCTTTTCGAGATCGGCGCCACCAACGACTACGCGGGAATGATCAGGCAGGCTGGCGATGGCGTATGCGACTGGAACGATCTCGCCCTGGTGGGCAACTACGGCGTCGATCTTGTGAAGCTCGTCTGTGCTGATTGAACCCTGCTTCCGGGTGAGCACCACGTTGGCGCCGAAGCTCGAAAATTCACGGCTGAGCCGGACTTCCAGATCGGAGTACACAGTGAGGGCCACGGTGGCAATCGTGGCAACCACCAGGATAGAGAGCAGGGCAGTCAGGGTGCGGTCTTTGCGTATCCAGGCGGCTTTCACCAGCAGGCGCAGAAACAGTGCCCGGCGACTCACGCGTCACCCCGAAGAACAACGGCCGGATCGAAACGCATGGCCTTACGAATCGCCCCGGTGCTCCCGGCAAAGGCTACCATCAGGGCGCTTATGATCACGATGGCCAGGATTACCGGATGCACAGTAATGGATGATCCAAACACGCTCTGGCCGATGCGGTGGGCCATGAATGCTCCGGCGGCAAAACCGACCAGCGCGCCGCCCAGCGCCAGCACGCCTGCCTCAGTAAGAAACAGAGTAGCCACGGCGCCATTGCCCGCGCCGAGTGATTTCATGAGGCCCACTTCCTGACGGCGCTCGATGATGGTGGAAGCCATGACGGCCGATACTGCCAGAGCCGAGGCCAGCAGGGCTGCAAGGGTAAGCAGCAGCATGAGGCCGGAGATGCGGGAGAGCACCTTGCCCTGGTTCTGCTCCACCTGGCGAATCTGATCTACGCGAACGTTGGGCAGGGCTTGATGAATCTGAAATGCAATGGAGTTGGCATAAGGTGAACAATACCAGCGTTCGCGTACTTCGGCGGACATGGTATCTGGATCACGCCGGGCGAAGGCGTCTTCCTGCTTGGTCATGGCGCTGACTGCCGCTTTGCTTACCTGATCGGGCTTGCCGAGAATCTGCTGCACCAGGTGTAATGGCGCGACAATGGCCTGATCCTCGGTGCCGCCGGTGCTGAGAATGCCGGTGATCTTCAGCTTGCGCCCGCCGATCTCGACGGTGTCTCCCTTGTGCAGGCCAGTGTTCCGGGCCAGGCTGCTGCCGGCCAGAGCGTCAGAGCTGTCATCGGCAGGCCACTCGCCATCTACTTTCCAGAATTGATTGACCGAGCGCACGCCGGTAACAAATGTTTCGTCCCCATACTTCACAGGCTGAGCGAAGTAGGCGCCGATGAGCTCAGCTTTTACACTGCGATCCGGCAGCGCGACGTTCTGCTGTTCCGACAGAAAGGGGGCATAGCCTTTAATGTTGTTTCTCCAGAAGATGTCCTTGATTTTGGGAAGGTCGGATTCGCGGATGTATGCGCCGGAGCTGGCCGGCTTCAGATTGACGCCGCCAATCTCCACGTCGAGGCTGTCATCCACGGGCGTGAGGACCAGGTTGCCGCTCTGGGCACGCAACTCGGCGTTCATCTTGTCACCAACATCGGTGGCCACGGCGATCATGGCGGTGCTGATGCTCATGCCGAGAGCGATGGCCAGCAGCGCAAACAGTTTGCGGCGGGTCTGGCGGCGGAAGGATTCGAACAACAGGCGGGCAAACATGGGAGCTACTTTTGGAAGACCTCCGCGTGTTCAGCCAGATCGGCGGTGGTAATCATGATGGAATCGCCCACCACTTTGGATTTAAGAGGAACAGGATTGCAGCCGCCCGGCTCGCCCACACTCTGGGGATTGATAGGCGCGGCGCAGTTCTTGCAGGTAATTCCATTGGCCGTTTTGTAAAAGCCCACGGCTCCGCAGATCTGGCAGGCATCGTAAACCGTGGCTACGTCTCCGTTGGGCTTGCGATAGAGAAGGAAGCGCAGCTTCTCTCCATTCACGGTGGCGCTGTAGCGGTGCAGGTCACCATCGGCAACTTCAGATTTCGGGATGGTGATCTGGCCGTTAGTCAATGAGACTTCTTTCGCGTCAGAGATCCTGGTTGCAGACTGTTCGTTGATGAACCCGGCGGTGATCAGCACAATGAAGATAAACGCGGTGGTGCAGAGCATGACTGACCACATGCGCTCGCGGCGGGCTGTCCATTGCAGCTTTCGTTCTTCAGCCTTGCTGGCGGCCGCCACCACTTCCGGCTTGCGGCGGCGGTATTCGAGCAGCACCATCAGCCCGGCAAGCGCCAGGATAGTGACAGGGAAGAAGAAGACATTGCGGACGATGGGCCCGACAATGGCCATTTCCTGCTTGTTGGAAGGAAAGGCGCCGCTTTCAAACAGCTCATGAATTCCGGAGACTACAAGCTCAACGGCAACAAAAATCAAAATGATGCTGGTGACCCGGAAAAACTTCTGCAGATTGATGCGGACAGTACCCTTAACGAACATGACGCCGAATATCACCGCCAGGGCGATACCCAGGAAGGTGCCGATGAGGCTCGTCAGTTCGGACGAATTCAGGGAGATGCCGGAAAGCGCCAATACGGTTTCGACGCCTTCCCGGAAGATCATCAGGAAGACGAAGAGAAACAGCCCCCATTTCGAGCCGGAGGTGAGGGAACTCAGCTTGCTTTCGATCTCGCCCTTCATCTTGCGTCCGGCGTTCATCATGAAGATGACCATGCTGATGACGAAGACGGCGGCAACCAGCATGATCCAGCCTTCCAGCTTGTCTTCATTGACTTCCAGGCGGCGGATCATGACGCCTCCAGCCACGCTGCCGACAAAGGCGGTGACCAGTCCCCAGTAGACGGTTTTGCGGAGGTCGGAGCGGCCTATCTTGGACAGATAGGCTAGGGTAATACCGATAATGAGCGCGGCTTCAACACCTTCGCGCAGGGTGACGATCAGTGCCTGGAGCATGATGAATGTCGATTTTGAAAATGAATTTCAATTTCATTTTCAATTAGAAATTCTAGCGCTCTGAGTAGCGGGAGTCAACGAATTGAAAACGGATAAAACCAATGAGTAAATGGGTAATTTGGTAAATGGGTAAATGAACCTCACCGCAGTCGGACATGGGACTAACGTCCCACCCAGAAAACATGAAAATTGCGCTTCGGGTTAAGGTATCCACCGTAAGCACCCAGCTATTTTTAGGGCAGAGTACGCAGAGGTCGCAGAGAAGGCACGGGAGAATAGCAGCCGCGAAGAAACGCGAGTGACACGATTTCGCGAAGGAGGATGTTTAAGGGCTGAGTCTCTGTCACAACTCGCTTTTACCTCCCAGCGTCTAACTCGATGGGTTCATCTTCGTGCTTAGCATTCGTATTCATACATCAGCAGGGGAAGTGGAGCGGCTTCGTCCGTTGTGGGAGTCACTCTATACGGAAGGGCAGAGCACTATCTTTCAGAGTTTTGAGTGGAACCTGCTGGCAGCGCGCACCTTCAGCTCCCGCGAGGAGCCATTCGTGATTTCAGTTGAGGCTTCTTACGGCGCGGCCATCATTCCTGCTGTGATCCGCCGGTCTGATCAGACGGTGAGGCTGATGGGCGAGGAACTCTTCGACTATCGTGGCTTTCTGCATGATGGAGAAGACGAGGTGCTGCGGGCCGGGCTGGCGACATTGGCCCAGGTAGAACATCCTCTGGAGGTAGTGGCTATGCGCGAGTGCGATCGCCTGGCGGCGTTTGAAGACCTTCAGCTTGTCCCATTTGCAGCCGCGCCTTCGGTGAACTGCGCGGAGATCACCGCCGAGAAATTCAGTGCCGAGCATAACCGGCTGGGCCGCAACCTGCGGCGCTTCGAGCGCATGGGGTTCGAGATACGCAGTTACAACGGGGAAAATTCAGAGCTGCTGCGTTCGATCTACCAGAGAAAAGCGGCCCAGGAGCCGAGCAGCCTGTTTCACGACCGATGCCGGATGGATTTCATTGTAGATGCGGCCCGCCGGCTGCCTGCAAGTTGTGAGATCTTCACGCTTGAGTGTGAATCAAAAATGACAGCGGCGTTGATTACTTTTCGAGATGACACTTACCGGCGCTTCTATACCTGCTGGTTTGACGCTGAGTTCAGCAAGCTCTCGCCTTCGATGGTGCTGATCCATGAGATTACGCGCCGCTCTCTTCTTGAAAGCATCCATTGTGACTACATGACCGGAGAACAGGGTTACAAGCTGCGTCTGGCGACCAGTTCGATGCCGTTGTACAGGTTGCAGGCTACACCGGAACAACTGGCGGCGCTGAGCGAAGCGGTGCAACCGGCGTTGCCGCTGGCGGGATGATCCTTACCGTCGTGTTCGAGGGCTGTTTCTGGTTCTCTAGGGTAAGTAGCTTATTTCCAATCATCTGGCGCGATTCAGGAGTTGCACCAAAAATGGGCAGGGGTGCCGGTGAAACTAAATTCGCCTTGTTTCCATGAGCTTATAGGGATTTCGTCGAAGGCTGCCGATTTTGCTTGACAAAGAAAAAGCGAATATTTTGAGGGGTGCCGGGAAATCGAGGTATAATCCATTGATTCTAAAGCCCTAATTTTGATGAGGGTGCGAATGTATTCCCCGATGAGAAGGGGATTGAAACAAATCCTGTCAGGTCAATGTGGCGCTTTTCGTTTTCGGGTGTGAATGTATTCCCCGATGAGAAGGGGACGGACGAAGAATCGGGTGATCGGATCATCCGGTGATCGGGTGATCAACTTTTTTGCAAGACTTGGGTAATTTGAAATCGATATACTCGCGAGATTCTGCTTTTGGGTTTTGGCTAAGTGCTAATTGCTAAGTGCTGCTTTTCCAGAAACACTTCCCCGATGAGAAGGGGACCTGGAAGAATTGGTAATTGCCAAAATTGGTAATTGGTAATTTAAGAACCTGCGACCAGCGGCGGCGGGCTTGCTTATTGCCAGTCCTCAGATTTCAATTATGCAATTACAGATTATGGCAATTTTGGCAATTCTTCTGGGCTTCCCCGATGAGAAGGGGACGAGTCGGAATTGGTAATTGCCAAAATTGGTAATTGGGTAATTTGAAGATCGGATATACTCGCGAGGTTCTGCTTTTGGGTTGGCTAATTACTACTTGCTGAATTGCTAAGTGCTGCTTTTCCAGAAACACTTCCCCGATGAGAAGGGGATTGAAACATCACTGCTGCCCGTGATTCCACCGGATCTGCTTCCAGTGTGAATGTATTCCCCGATGAGAAGGGGACGGATGAAGAATCGGGTGATCGGATCATCCGGTGATCGGGTGATCAACTTTTTTGCAAGACTTGGGTAATTGGGCTCAAACCGCGAAGGGCGCAAAGGCAGCAGCAAAACCTCGGATCGATCTTATTGCTCAGGGCAATCGCATTTGGAATTTCACAGCCAGTGGAGTCATCCGTCCTGCGCCATAGGCATGGAACGGCCATGGATCAGCGGCACGACAAAGACATTTGGCACGATAGAGATTACTCGATTGGTTCATCCTGACGGCGTTTCGGGAGGATTGGCAATCAAAATCAATTGCATTTAGGTCGAAGAGCGGTTCTCCCCGTCAACTCTGTTTTCAAATGCGATTGCCCTGTCTTATTGCTTCGTTTGACTTGTAGTTGGAGTTGTGGGAGACTGAATTGGAAATGAAGAAGGCCAGCTTGAACCCGTGTTGTCCGTGCGCGATGATGCGCCGGGGTGCGTGTTCGAGTGGCCTGCAAGCTTAGCAAGATTCATAGACAAGGCACTTATAACACCCGCCCCGGAAGGACCGAGAGGCGGGTTTGGTGTTTTTGGGGTAAATAAAAGGCTTTAACCACAGCGTGGCGGGGCCACAACCAAAAGGCAAATCTACCACAGCGTGGCGAGCCACAACCAAAAAGCTTTTACCGCAGAGGGCGCAAAGGACGCAGAGGAAGCAAAAGTAAGTTTATGTGTATCTGATCTGGCACTGTTTCAGTTCCTCAAGACTTTCGGGGCAAGAGCAGCATGAAATTCTTCACAGGAAGACAAGAATTTTGGATATAGCAATGCAGAGGGCGCAGAGTACGCAGAGTACGCAGAGTACGCAGAGGAAGATGAAAATGTTGATCAGGGTTAACTCGGTTGCTGGTTGTTGTTGCGCGGTGGTGTGTTGTCCGTGCCCATGTGCGCAAAGATGCCGGCGAGCGAATGCAGTTACCTGAGTCAGTCAATATTTCTGCATATCAAGCCATCGCCGGTCATATCGGCGATGGCTTTTTGTTTCTGGTGGAAAAAGATGTTGGACAAAATTCAATTCGATCACCTGAAGATGCTGGAGGCGGAGAGCATCTTCATCTTTCGCGAAGCGGCGGCGGAGTTTGCGCGTCCGGTGATGCTGTATTCCATCGGCAAGGATTCTTCGGTGATGCTGCGCCTGGCGCAAAAGGCTTTTTATCCGGGCAAGATTCCGTTTCCGTTGCTGCACATCGATACCAGCTACAAATTTCCGGAGATGATCGAGTTCCGCGACTGGTATGTAAAACAAATCGGTGCGGAACTGATTGTTCACACTAATCGCAAAGCGCTGGCAGACGGCGCGAATCCTTACACGCTGGGCACCAAGGCGTGCTGCGGCTTCCTGAAGACACGCGCGCTGCTGGATGGACTGGCCGAAGGCGGATTCGATGCTGCTTTTGGCGGCGCCCGGCGCGACGAGGAAAAATCGCGGGCCAAGGAGCGTGTGTATTCCTTCCGTGATTCGCTGGGGCAGTGGGACCCGAAGAACCAGCGTCCGGAATTGTGGAAGCTCTACAACAGCCGTCATCATGCAGGCGAAAGCATCCGCATCTTTCCACTCTCCAACTGGAGCGAGCTGGATATCTGGCTGTACATCCACAAGGAAAACATTCCCATTGTGCCGCTCTACTACGCCAAAGAGCGTGAGGCGGTGGTGCGGGGCGGCTCGATCCTGCTGCCGCAATCGGGAGTGCGGCTATTGCCTGGAGAAAAAACACAGCGTATCCAGTGCCGCATGCGGTCTTTAGGCTGCGTGCCGTGCACGGGCGCGATCCGTTCGGAAGCCGACACGCTGCCCAGGATCATCGAGGAGCTGATTTCATTCCGGCGCTCGGAGCGGGAGAACCGTGTGATCGACCACGATGAAGAAGGTTCCATGGAGTTGAAGAAACGGGAGGGCTATTTCTGATGGCAACAACTGCAAATGTGAGTGTCTTCAC
Organism: Candidatus Angelobacter sp. Gp1-AA117; assembly: GCA_003223515.1. Lineage (GTDB taxonomy): Bacteria > Acidobacteriota > Terriglobia > Terriglobales > Acidobacteriaceae > Angelobacter. The sequence continues at coordinate 9,781 of QHVI01000107.1, read as the reverse complement.
GCCCGTGGCCGCCATGCATCTGGGTGGGGCGAGCCGCAAGCTGCTGCGCTTTACCACGGCAGGCAGCGTGGATGATGGCAAATCAACTTTGATTGGCCGGTTGCTGTATGACAGCCAGGGGATCTATGAAGACCAGCTTGCATCGGTGCGCGCCAGCAGGATCAACCGGTCTCCCGGCGCGATTGATTTTTCCCTGCTGACTGACGGTTTGCGGGCAGAGCGGGAGCAGGGAATCACGATTGACGTCGCTTACCGCTATTTTTCCACGCCCCGGCGCAAGTTCATCATTGCCGATACTCCCGGTCATGAGCAATACACGCGCAACATGGCGACCGGCGCTTCTACCGCTGACGTTGCAGTAATCCTTATCGATGCCACCAAGGGTCTGCTGCCACAGTCGCGCCGGCACGCATATATTGCCAGCCTTTTGGGAATTCGCCACATAGTGGCCGCCATCAACAAGATGGATCTGGTGGGATACTCGCAGAGCGTCTTTGAAAATATCGCGCAACACTTCAACGAATACGCGGAAACGTTTGAATTTGAAACCATCTATCCGCTGCCGGTGAGCGCGGTGGGAGGCGACAACGTGGTGCGGCGCAGCCAGCGCACGGCGTGGTTTGACGGACCGGCGCTGCTTACGTATCTGGAGGAGCTGCCGCTTGAGGAGGATGACGCGAGTGATGGCGCAGTGCGCTTCCCGGTGCAGTACGTGGTTCGTCCGGACGCGCGCTTTCGCGGATTTGCGGGTGAACTGGCGTCAGGGACATTGCATCCGGGCGATGCGGTCATTGCTCTGCCTTCGGGCAGAAAGACGCGAATTAAATCCATCATCACCTATGACGGAGAACTGGATGAGGCGAGGCCCGGCGAAGCGATCACAGTCACGCTGGAAGACGAACTGGATACCAGCCGTGGCGACCTGCTGACAGGAGAGGAAAAGCCGCCGTCAGTTTCACGAACGTTCAGCGCCAGCCTGGTGTGGATGCATGAAAAGCCGCTGGAGCCCGGCGCTTATTACCTGCTGAAGCATACTACCCGGACGGTGCGGGCCCGCGTGAAGAGGCTGCTTTCGCGGGTGGACATTCATACCTTTGCTGAATTTCCCGCCGAAACCTTGCACATGAATGACATCGCGAAGGTAGAAATCGAAGCTACGCTGCCACTGTTTTTTGATCCGTATCGCCGCATTCGCACTCTGGGAAGCCTCATCCTGATTGATCCGGTGAGCAATGCCACAGTTGCCGCCGGAATGATCGATGGCACACTGGAAAAGTCCATTCACCAGCCACTTTCTTCAGCCGCCATAACACCCGCAGAGCGGCAACAGATTTTCGGTCATCGCGCAGCCGCTGTGTGGATCACCGGGCCTGCAGGCATTGCGGAGTCGGTAGAGCGTTCGCTGCTGGAGCAGGGATGGCGCGCTCATCTCTTGGGCTCTGAATTCAGTGAAGGCGAATGGCGCGGCGCTGCCCGGGCACTTCGCGATGCCGGCATGGTGGCGATCTTTTCCGGCGCCGGTGAAAAGAACCATCGGCGCGATCATGCCAGCCAATTATTCAGTGACAACTTCTTTGCCTTTGATGAGCAGGAAGAATCTGTGACTGATGCAGCCGCGCGCATCGTGAGCACGCTGCGCAAGTGGCGCGAAGGATAAACCGCAATGAACGATTCAGTGATCGACTACGAGAAATTTTCAGCGGCTGACCTGGTCGCCCGTGTTCTGCATGATACCCAGGGTCCTGCCTGCCTGACGTGCAGCTTTCAGTTGGAAGACATGGTCGTGCTTCATCTTCTGCGCCGGCACCAGCCCGATATTCCTGTGCTGTTTCTCGATACCGGCTATCACTTCGCCGCGACCTATGCCTATCGTGACCGCATGGCCAGGGAATGGAATCTCAATCTGGTCAATTTGACTCCAGTGCAATCGGTGGCCGAACAGGAAGCGCAGTTTGGCCTGCTGTACAGGAGTGATCCGGGTAAGTGCTGCCAGCTTCGCAAGGTCGAGCCGTTGTTTCGCAGCCTGGTGAAATATGACCTATGGTTTACCGGATTACGGCGCGAGCAATCGCCAACACGAAAAGACCTGAAGGTTGTGGAAGAGCGGGAACGTCCGGGAGAGAAAGCCCAGATCAAAGTGAATCCGCTGGCCTGCTGGAACTGGTGGCTGGTGCAGGACTATGCCGCGAAGCACGGCATCGATCCGCTGCCGCTCTATGAAGCGGGATACAAAAGCATTGGCTGTGAACCGTGTACATCCATTCCTTCCGCGGGCGCTGACGCTCGTTCCGGCCGCTGGGGTGGAACCAAACTGGAATGCGGTATTCACACAGAGTAGCGAAGCTACAACCAAAAACTTTTAACCGCAGAGAACGCAGAGGGCGCAGAGGAAGGAAAGTAAGCCGCAAATGACGCCAATCCTGCGAGTTTACGCGAATTTTTATGGATAAATTCGTTAAATAAATTCTTCGCGGCTTGAGACGAATTTGATTGTTAGCAATGCAGAGAGATTGTTGATTTTATGGAATGGATTGCCGGATTTGTGATTGCTGTAACCGTTGGACTGACTGGAATGGGAGGAGGCAGCTTCACCGTACCAGTGCTGGTGCTGATGGGGCTGCCGACGGCTGAAGCTGTGGGCACCGCGATGGTGTTTGCGGCCGTGCTGCGACTGGTGATCGCGCCTGTCTACATGATGCGCAGGCATGTGCATGCCCGGTATCTTGGCCTGCTGCTGCTGGGGGCGATGCCGGGACTGGTGCTGGGAACATGGGCGCTCTATGCAATCAATAACTCGGGATGGAAGCCCGCAGTGTTGCTGATCGTGGGGCTGATGCTGACACTTTCCTCTACGCTGAGCTTTGTGCCGCGCCTGCGGAATCCGGAATTTGCCGGCAAGAATCCGCGCTGGCTGGCGTTGGTTGCCTTGCCCATCGGCGTAGAAACAGGGTTTTCTTCTGCCGGGGCGGGGGCACTGGGAACAATTCTGCTGCTGAATTTTTCCGAGATGCCGGTGGGGCAGGTGGTAGGAACGGATATTTTGTTTGGAATCGTGCTGGCCTGTGTAGGCAGCGTCTTCCATCTGGGCTGGGGCGCTATCAACAGCAGCACGCTGGTGCATCTGCTGGTGGGCGGCTTGCCCGGCGGTTTAGCAGGATGCGTGCTGGCGAAGCGTGTGCCAGGCGCAAAGCTGCGCACGGCGGTGGCCTTCATTGCGATTGCGTTGGGGGTGCAACTGATGTGGGTAGCGGGACGGGACCTGATAGCAAAGCATCAACAGCGCAGCCGGAGCACAGACAAATCCGTTTTAACCGCAACCGACGCTAAGGACGCCAAGGTAACAAGATAAGATAAAGGATTTTTATCAGCTTTTCTCCGTGATCTCAGTGTCTCCGCGCCTCCGTGTAGATTCTGACCTTCGTTTCCTCTGCTTACTCCTTTCCCTGTGCCGAAAAGGTTTTGCTTTGGTTGCGACATAGCTGTGCTATGTCGTTCTAGGGTGAATAATTTTGTTCGGATGAAAGATTTCCTTTGACTGTAATGCACTGCTCGTTTTAATCTTCAGAAAATTAATCAGGCTCCCAAGGCGTCAGTCTTTAATCGGGCCAATCTTGCAGCTAGTCGTAAAGCGTGTATTAGCAGTCGCTAATTCCCGGGTTTGGAGAAAAACAACCGAATAGTCAATCGTGGACTGGGCTTGATCTGCCGCAGCACAGATCTTCCACGGATGCAGTGCGTCCGGATCCAAGCCTGGAACCCCATCCACCATTGTGCAACCAAGAACCTGTAAACAGGCGAGAAGCGGTGTTGTGCCTTTGATCGAGAGGTGTCCATTATGGGTGCTGGCAGTAAGGTTACGGCCACATTGAAGAGGGTGCGCGAAATTCTTCGCGAAGCTGCCGGAAGCAACGAGAACGCTTTCGGCGGTCTTTCACTCTGGGAGTTCTCCCGGGAAAAACTTGTCACTCAAAAACTTCATGGCATCCTGCTGATTGCGCCGGAAAAGGAGGCGCAAGCTTCATGCTGTCACGGCAAAGCTGAAGCCGGAGCCGGACGCGGGGCGCGCTCCGGGCTGGTTCGCGGGCTTCGCGGGCAGACGCCGTTCGACGGTTCGCAGTTCCCGCAGCTTCCCTGGCAGGGGAAACCCATTACTGAAGAAAATATTCAGGAGATCAGCGATTGGATTGATGCCGGCTGTCCCGCTGAAGACACGGGTGTTGCTGTTTACCAGATCACGCAGTGGAAGGCGGAGACATCCACGGAAACGATTGGCGAGCATGTATATCCCGCAGCCGAGCACGAGGCGAAGCCAGCCACAGATGTAAACGAATACAAATACCAGCACGGCGAGCTGCGGCAGCGCATGAACATTGATTGCCTGGATGACACGCAACGGGAGAAGCTGCGCTTTGCCTTTCGGGAACTTTATGAACTGAACAAGTGGCCTGAGGATGCGCGCAACTACAACAACCTGGCGTTGATCCACCAGAACCATTGCCAGCACGGATGGGAGCGCTTCCTGCCCTGGCACCGTATCTATCTTTATGAATTCGAACAGGCGCTGCAGGACCGCTGTCCGGACGTAACCATGCCGTACTGGGACTGGACCATGCCCCAGTACCGGCCGAGCCATCCTGACAAGGGACAAATCATTCCTAAAGCTCTCCAAGCATTTCTTACAAAAGACTCGCTTACATTTTTAGCCAGTAAGGGAATACCTGCGGATGATCTAAAGCCGCTGGTGGGCCAATTGTACCCTTCCCAACAAAAATTCTTTGCCGCAGTCAAGAAGCTGGCTGACCCCAAATATACCAAAGGTGACTACCGCAAGCGGTTCATTGATGCATTGCTGGACGCCAATTCTCTCTGGTATCCGCTGCGATATCCCGGCGAGTTTGGCGATGGAACCATTAATACCGTCATTCAGTACCACTATCCCACAGCGGAAGATATAGAAGAGATTCTGTGTCTGCGGACGTTCCGCGATTTTGGTGGAGGCAGCTTATACGATGATTCTTTCGGCTTCCTCGACCAGAACCCGCACAACACCATGCACATCTGGACTGGCGGGCAGAACCCCGATGCGTCGAAGGATACGCCGGCAAACCGCAATCTGGCTGTCAAAGTTGCAGGCAGGCATTTCCATAGCCGTGAAGACATGTACACCCAGCCCGCAGCCGGCGACATGTTCAGCAATCTGACGGCTTCTTATGATCCGATCTTCTGGCCAGTGCACTCCAACGTTGACCGGTTGTGGTGGGAATGGCAGCAGCGTCATCCAGACTCCATGCCTGCCAGCCTGGATGCGATTCTGACACCATGGAGTTACACCATCCGTGACACGCTGGACATGCATCGCTTCGGCTACGAGTACGTCAAGTGCGCCCATATGATCCCGGTAGGGGCGGAAGCGCCGGTAGGCAAGTTTGTGTCGGCAAGGATTGATATTCCTGATACCGCGCGCTCGTCTTTTCAAAAAGCGGAAGTGCGGCTGCACCGTGTTCCTCAACTTCCGCGTTCCTGCTTCATCCGCGTCTTCCTGAACCTGCCGGATGCTAACGCCAACACCCCACTGGAAGATGAGCACTATGCCGGGTACCTGGCGATCTTTGGACATGGCGATTGCTATGGCGGACCAGGACATTGTGAAGTGCCGACCCCACGCAAATATGACCTGCGGCCACGGAATCACAATACCCCACGCAATCATCGCGTGAACGTAACCAAGTGCGCCAAGGCGCTGTTTGAAAGAGGCGACAAGTCACTGCAGATCACGCTGGTGGTGTTGGGCGTGGATTATGCAGAAGACAAGGAATTGCTGAAACTCGAAGGGGTCTCCCTGAACTTCCTGGACTGAAAGGACACCGATGAATCCATGCAACGCAGTTCCCAAATATCGTATTCATCCTGGCATCGGGATTGCCCGGCTAGGTGACAGTCCTGACGAGTTCTGCATCTCTCCGGAAACACCCGCAGCCCTGCCCATTGCCTGTGATCCGCAAGGCAATCCGCTGCTCTCACCCGATGGAAAATCGGAGGTTCGCATCACGAAATTCAAAGACGTCAAAGGGCGAATCAAGCGGCAGGCTGCGCGCTTCCATATCTACGTTTATGACGAACAGAGTCCCGAAGGGCGCCCGCTGAAGCTTGGAGATCCGATCCAGGGAGGCGGCAATCATGGAGTGCTCGTAGATATCCAATGGAAAGTCTATCTCGCCAACAAGAAAGCCAGTTGGTATCAGTTCAAACAGTTGGAAGGCGAACATGGATATGACAAGTCACACCCTCGCCGCAATGCGAGGATCACTGATAGTGAAGCGCGGCAGAAACTGATTATTGATCCGGGGCCGCGGCTGGTGAACGCCACAACCCAGCGACGGGCAGCGCTCAGTCGGCACAACAACGAATTTTATGCACCGGTGTTTCCTCCTCCGCTTCAGCCCCGTTCTATTGACACATTGGGAGACATCCTGACGGCTGATGCCGGGCACCTGCTGGTGCTTGGCGGACATGGACACTCAGGCAGTTTTCTGGATGGATTTGGGCATCCGCGCATTGAAGACTACGCCAACAATGATGGCTGGTTCGATGACGTATCTGATGGCCCTGTGATGGCGCGCCTAGTTATGTATTCCAAGGAAGTGGGCCGCCAGCTTTGGATTGATGTTGAATATCCCGCATGGGTGATTGTCGGCTATCCCGCCTATGTGCCGCCCATACTCGATATTGTTACGCTTGATGATGTTGTTCTTAATACGGCAATCACGCAGTTTGCGCACCGCACTGATCTTTATGGAGAGTCAGGCACATTCTCCGATCCGCAGAAAATACACCCTAATGACCTGCCTGCGCTCATGCACTGGAAGGCCGGAAATCTGGAATGGAACCGCGATTACTATCCATGGTTCTTTCGCGATATCTGGCCGATCCTGTTCCGGGCCGATGAGTTTACTTACCTGACCAACGTCCTCGCTCAATCAAACTATCCTCATAACCAGAGTAAGCGTGGCAATTTCGATTCTCAAAAACTGGGTATGCCACCCTTTATAAATGAGACTGCCCTGGAGAAAAAATCAAAGCAGGCGGTGGAGGACAATGAATCAGGGGAACTTCTGGCCGATGCGCTTGAATCAACGCTTGTTCTTCTGGACAACGAAGCCAGAGTCTCGAAGCGTACGACACGGATGCCTGCGCTGCTGGCGAATTTTAAGGAAGGTAGCAACGGCAGCAATCCGCGTGAGAGGATCAAGGCGGCCGCCGCAAAATTTGCGAAGAGTGTTTTTCCAGTATCTGCTAAAGCTCCCATCGATGATCCTGAAGCGTATCTCGCCCGGTGGCAGGAGATGTATAACAAGGCCGCAAACGGTGATGATACCTCGCCCGAAGTGGAGAAATACCGGAAAGCCGCGGAAGAATTCAAGAAAACTATGCGGGAGATCATGGATGAATTGGAGAAGTCGGTGGAAAAGCCTGCTCCAAAAGCCGTGGCTCTCATGGCTCGCAGGGATGAGATAGAACCACCAGCGCACGTTCCGCTGGGAGACACCAAAAGCGATCAACCTATAGAAGATACCTTTGAGAAGTATTCCAGCATGTTTCGTAATGGTAAGCTTCTGGCGGGCCGCCTTGAGGTAGCGAAGGAAGAGAGCACTTACGATCCATTCCTTATCTATCGCATGTATTTGTTCGATCTTCTCCGCCAACCCGGGGAAGAAAACGATTTCCGCCTGCTTGGCAGGCCTGACAGCAGAATCAACAATTTGCCGTTGATGCCTTTGCTGGCCGGGGACAATCCGTTGAGCAATACTCTGCCTGCCAAGTTCCTCAGGCTTACTGATTACCAGTTCTTCCTTTTGCGTCAGTGGGCTCAAGGGAAGTTCTACAATGAAGTGCAGGAAGGCTGGGTTCCTAAGCTAGACCCTTACCGTCCCTACGATCAATGGGTGAACCGCACCGCGAGCGACCTTGACCAGGGAGTGCTTACCAATCTGCTGGGCGGGGCGTTCTGTCCGGGCGGAGAAGTAACCTGGATCATCCGTAATCCCGCTATCTATAAAGAGCCTTACCGCATCAAGGCTGATCCTGATTTCTTTGATTTCGGTGACACCGCTGCCAATGCTAATCAAAACCGCTCTTCGAAAGAAGAGGAGTATCTGGCCACAGGTGGATCTGTTCTCAGCCAGCACAGTAATTTCGAGCGCGGCCTGCAACCGGGAGACCTCACGAAGTACTCCGCATTGCCATGGCAGGCGGACTTCAATGAGTGTTCAAGCCAAAACATCAACATCACTTATGAGGACTGGAACCTCATCGATCCAAAGAGTGAGCACGATGAGTGGATGAAATTGGAGGAAAAAGTTTGGGAAACCCTATGGTGGCCAGCTCATCGTCCACTGCAAACATATGAGGTGACAGGGTTCAAGGATAAAGGTTCTCCAAATTACTTTTTCTTCAACTGGGCGCGTGGAGTTCCCCAGACCAATGCAGGCGACCTGAAAATGGTCACTGAATGGTCAAGGCTCGGTTTTGTCATTCGCAATCCCTATGTGCCGGAAACATTGCTGGATCAGCCATCGCCTTACCAAGACGGCATTAACAAGTACATCAGCGTTGAACGCAACCCGGATGCAGGAAGTAAGGAGGAAGAGTGAAAGACAATCCTTTTGTCGGCAAGTGGACTTATCGCAGTTTTCTAAACGATCCCAATCTGGCGATTCCTTCCGGTGGTGGAGATCCCAACGTGAACCCGCTGCTTTTTGGCTATGGAACCATTGTGATTGAAGAGGCCGCGCCGGATCTGCTTACGGGCACAATCGGCGGTGATGGATGGTCACTCAGATTGCATGGCTCGCGCGCCTACGGTTCGCCCATGCAGGTGCGCTTCCAGGGCAAAGGAATTGTTTCCGGCTCGGAATGGATCTACGACTACATCGGCTGGCTGGTTCCGGTGTGGCCGAACAGTGATGCCACCAAGCAGCGCGCCGCCATCGTGGGATCGGTCACCCGCACCATTCCCCATCCTTCAGGGAATGGCGGAGTTGCTCCGGCGGGAGTTGTTGCGTCGTTCTATGCGGTCTATGCGGGAAAGTGAGAGCAGTCACAATTCGTATGATGTTGTGATTCTCGGTGCAGGCCCGGCAGGCGCCGCTACGGCGCTGGCGCTGAAGAGGCTTGATTCCACATTGCGAATCGCTCTGGTCGAGAGAAGCGATTATTCGGCGATACGGATCGGAGAGACGCTTCCGCCACCGGCGCGAACACTGCTGACCGAACTAGGCGTGTGGCAGGCTTTTCTGGCGACTTCTCCGCGCGCCTGCTATGGCACGCGAGCCGCGTGGGGCAGCCCGCAGTTTCACGAAAATGAATTCATTTTTTCGCCGTATGGCTATGGCTGGCACCTGGACCGCAGAGCTTTCGACGCGATGCTCACGGCAGAAGCGGCGCGGCGCGGTGTTGAGGTGATTCAGCCTGCTACGATTTCCACGGCTTCTCGCTGTGAAAATGATTGGATTCTCATTAATGCGGAAGAGCACGGGCGAAAGATTCGTACTCGCTTTGTAGTTGATGCTACAGGACGGCGCAGTTGGTTGGCTTCGCATCTTGGAATTCGCCGCCTGGTATATGACCAGCTAGTTGGAATCTTCAATTTCTATCAATTCCATTCAGGCAGCGCTCCCGCCGATAGCTATACATCCATCGAAGCCTGCGAACAGGGCTGGTGGTATGCCGCCATGCTTCCGGATGAAGGCCTCGCAGTCGCCTTCATGACTGATGCGGATCA
>QHVI01000009.1 GCA_003223515.1 Candidatus Angelobacter sp. Gp1-AA117 | reverse complement strand
TTCATACGAAGCGCTTAGAGGAACTCGGTCTGAAGGTACTCACGACACCCATGGCGGCATAGGGATTTTCAGGGCAGGGCAGAGGACGCAAAGGACGCAGAGGTAACAAAAGTAGTTGATGTGTATTTGGCGATGTGTTGGGCCCTACGGACCGCAAGCGCCCTTGGCTGCGCGGGAGAATTCGTCCCAAGCAGAGAAGAATTCGAACGCTAGTAATACAGAGGGCACAACTTTCACAAAGGACACAGGAGTAAAAACACTTAAGAGAAAGTAAACAGGTTATTTTCGTGATCCAGTCCGGAAAGTTCTTCGCGGCTCGAGACGAATTTGATTATTAGTACAACAGATGAAGCGAGAGAAAATGGAAGAACTGTCAATGGAAGAACTGTCTTTGTGGAGCAGCTGCTGGCGTGTCTTGGCGCTCTGCACACGCAGGAGGGAAACCATCTCAACCAATGGTTGTCTTTGCCATACCCTCTCCTCCCACGCTGGGCCCCTATTTGCTGCAGAGCAGTGGGGCCCTTCTTCTATCTATGTTGAAGTTTCGTTTCCTCTGCGTCCTCCGCCGCCCTTGGTGGTAAAAATCACCTCGAGCCGGCTGTGCTACTTGCTGATTGCCGTTGCTATCTGCCCTCAGTGGCTTGCCTGTTTATTCAACTGCCGGTCGTTGTCGGCTCTTGGATACGGCGCAGCCGTCGATGGATGCGACACCAGCCCCGGATCATACATCGCGCCATAGTGCAGATATTGCTTGATTGCATTGCGCGGGTACGAAATGGTCACGCCTCCGCTCTTCTGCTCCAGATCCGCATTGATGCCTGCCCAGTAGGTCGGCAGGTCCAGCGATTTGTAACGGGCAATCACCTGGTCGCGCACTGCCGGATCGAAATGCGTTCCGTACTTATCCACCAGCGCCTTGATGCCTTCATAGTCGCCCTCGGCCTTGATGCGCATAAGTTCTTTCAGCAGCATGCCAACACCTTCACGCATCTTGTCGAAATCCTTGAGCAGGAGGTAATACTTGCCATTGCGTTCTATGCGCTCAATAGCGCCGGTCTTATCCATGATGTAATTCACGATCATCTGGCGGTCGCGCTGGTGATCTTCTTCAATCGTCTCGCCTTTGGGATAACTGCGCAGTTGCACCAGCACGGTCCGCATAGCGTTGTAATACATGGCTTTGGCCACATCCGGACTGGAAATCAATCCCATCTCCTGCATCCTGGGGTCAAAACAATTCCATAGCGCCATCAGGTCGGCGCGGCCCTCTTCCAGCGTGGAGTAATACTCTTTCAGGTAATACGCCGGTTCGTGCGTCAGCTTGGGACTCACCTTTCCTGAGCCGTGCCCGATAACTTCATGCAAGGCAGTCATCAGCGTGGATGCTTCTTCGCCGTATTTCTTTCCTATCTCGATCTCTTCGGGAGTGGCGGCGAATTCTTCCAGCACGGCGAAGCCGCCGGCGTGATACAAGGCCCGGCTGCTGCCCGTAAACAGAAAGCTCTTGGAGCCGACCTTCTCATGGATTTCATTTTCGTTGGGCAGATTGTCGCCCACGGTATTCACGTGGAAGTCGCCGGTCTCGATCACTGTCTCTACAGCTTTGGCCACCGGAGGCTTCACGCCCTGCTTGCGGTACTGCGGGTCCCACGGAGCGTGGTCTTCAAAGTACTGGGCATTGTCGGCCAGCTTCTGCATCAGCGAGTTCACACGCTGGTCGGTCACGCTCACAAAACTTTGCGAGCTGCCCTTGGCGCCGCGCGCGTCACGGTACACCTCGATGAAGCCGTTGGCAAAATCCACCATCTCATTGTTCTGCACCCAGTCAATGCCGAAGGTGATCCAGTCTTTAGGATCGCCGGTCTGGTAGTAGCGGATCAGGTCACGGATGACCTTCGCCTGCTGCGGATCGGCGGCGGCCGCAGCCTTCTCCAGGTATTCATTGGCCTTCTTCAGAAATAGGCCGTAAACGCCAGGCTTGATTTTGCCGTCAGGAGTGCCTGCGCGGTAGACCTGCTCCACCAGCTTGCCATCGATTTTGGCCAGCCGTGAATTCAGCGGATACTGCTCCTGAAAATCTTTCGTGTCCTGGAGCGCGACATCGGAATAAAACGTATTGGCGCTCGCCTGCAGGATATCTTTTCCTCCCTGGGGGCTCTTGGCGGTGATCATCGGCTCGAATTGCGGATCAAACAGCGCCGCCTTCAGTTCGTTGAGTTCCTTGTCCAGTTCGGCTTGCGTGCGGATGGGAGGCAGCCCCGCATAGCCGCTGCGCATGGCGCCGTTCTTGAGTGCTTTACCGGCAGCTGCGCTCAGCTCTTCAAAGGTGAAGGTGGGCATGATCTTCTGCGAGGTGGTCTCGTTGTGATTGCCGCGATTGGCCCAGAACAGCTTGGCAAAGGCCCTGATTTTGTCCATGGGCTCGAGCGGCGTTCCTTGGGGATGCGCCACAATTTCCTCGAGCAGCCGCTTCTCCCGCAGTCCGTACTTCGAAAGCTGGTCATAGATAATCGGGTCAACGGCAATGGACGCCTGCTGCAGCCAGTAGGCCACCTGCTTCTGCTTGGGGTTCAGGTCTTTAAAGCTCTGCACCTCGAGCTGGATGAATGCCGTTGTGTCCACACGCTCCACCAGGGCATCACTGATCTTGTTCTGGGAGAAACCCAAACCGGGCAAAACAAGCAAAACCAAAGCGGCCCCACGCAATCTCATACACACCTCCAGCAGATACCTAATTAGTACTGAGTATTTGGGAGTAAGTCAAAAGGAGCAGCTCTTAGCTCTTAGCTTTGTGATCTGTAGGATAGCTTGCCGCACAATGTTGGAGCCTGTGTGCAAATAATGCCGGTGCATTTTGCGACGGTACTTTCCTTGAATGAAAGCTGCAATGCTCCAGCGCCATAGGCGCGAAAGAAGTTAGCCCAGCGCGTACCGGGCCCCCAGCAACCGCCGCTTCTGCGGTTGCGGGGGTGGTTAAGCGCTGGGAGTGAAAGAAGGAACAGAGACAAGCCCCGTAGGGGCGGCACAGCTATGTTGTTGACGGCCAGATTCTTCTTGTCTTAAGTGAACAGTATTGGGGCCCACGGCTTATTTCATCCCCGCGATCTTAGCCCTGATCTTCTCCAGCAGCGAAGCCGGCAATTCCGAGTAGCCCAGTTGCGTGGCGAATTCCTGTCCATCGCTGAAGATCCAGCTCAGCAGGTTTACCAGCGCGGCCCGGCGTTGCGGATCAGACGACACACTGCGCATGTAAACCCAACTGAAACCGGTGATTGGGAATGCATTCGCGCCGGGCGCATTGGTCAAAGAGACGGCGAACTTGTTCCATTGGGGCGCTTCCACGGCTTTGCATGCCGCGATAATGGTTTCGTGCGACGCCTTCACAAACTTTCCCGCCTGGTTCTGCACCGACCCTGACTGAACATTGCCGCCCGCAGCATATTGCAGTTCCACGTAGCCAATTGCTCCGGGCGTGGACTTCACTTTGTCCACCATATCCGAGCTGCGCTCTGCGGGCTCGCCTACAGGCCATTTCGGGGAAGCGCTGCGTCCAATCTGGCCGCGGAATTCGACACTGGTTTTCGACAGGAAGTCGGTAAAGACGTAATTCGAGCCTTTGCCTCCCGGACGGTAAATTACTTTGATCGGCGTTGCCGGCAGCGTCACGCCGGGATTGAGGCGCGCAATCTTTGGATCATTCCATGTCTTGATGTGGCCCAGAAAGATCTGGGCCAGCAGATCGCCGGAAAACCGAAGCTCCTGCGCAAGACCCTGTACGTTGTAGACGGGAACAATGGCAATCATCACCGCCGGCAGTTCGATCAGATTTCCCTGCGAACGCTCGGCTTCGGTAAGCAGGACTTCTCCGGCCGCAAAATCGCTTTTGCCCAGTTCATCACGGCTGCCGGAGATCAGTTTCAATCCCTCGCTGGTGCCCAGCGCCTGGTACTGCATCATGGTGCCGCGTCTCAGTTTGTTGTATTCCTGTCCCCACTTGGCGTAGAGAGGCAGAGGGACAGTTGAACCGGCCCCCACCAAAGTGATGGAGTCAGCGGCGCTGCATGGCAATGCAATGGCAATGGTCAGGCAAAACCACAGGAACAGGTTTCTCGCCGGACGCTTTTCGTCAGGCTCACTCAGGAATACGGCTTTGATGCGGGACGACACAAATACCCATGATGCCTCAAGCATCTTGATCATGGTACTTCTCCTTGCAGCAACTGGATACCCCAGTTTGCTTGTCGGCTGCTTGCTTTCTTCTGCACACGGGCAAGTGGGCAGACGTTTCCTTACACAATTATGCCGACTATAACCCGCAAGTTATTAAAAGACCACAGTACGCGAGTAACTAAAAAGGAACCGGCATGAGCTTTTGGCTTTAGCTTTGGCTCTTAGGTTCTACCCTGCAAAAGCTCGGTTTCAACCCGCAACGCGGGCGAAGGAAGTTAGCCCAGCGCGTACCGGGGACCCAGCAACCGCCGCTTTTGCGGTTGCTGGGGTTGGTTAAGCGATCAGGATCAAAAGCCAAGAGCTAAAAGCCAACAGCCAAAAGCCATTTTGTTACCATCATTCTTGTGATCCTCCTCACCGAAACCGAAGTTCGCGTGCTCGGCGCGCTCATCGAAAAAGACATCACTACACCCGACTATTACCCCCTATCGTTGAATGCCCTTGTCAATGCCTGCAACCAGAAGAACAACCGCGATCCAGTGATGACCCTCGACGAAGGCGCGGTACGGCAGGCGTTGCATGGCCTGAAAGAAAAGCGGCTGGCGGGCCCAACCAGCAGCGCCGACAGCCGCGTGACCAAGTATGAGCATCGCCTGCAGGAGGTCTTCAATTTCAACCGCCCTGAAACCGCTGTGATGTGCGTGCTGCTATTGCGCGGGCCGCAGACTCCCGGTGAACTGCGCGGCCGCACCGAACGCATGCACCGCTTTGAAGTTCTGGACGAGGTGCAGTCAACTCTGCAAAAGCTGATGCAACGCGAACCGCCGCTGGTGAAAATGCTTCCCCGGCAGCCCGGCACCAAAGAGGCGCGTTACGCGCATTTGCTGGCCGGAGATGTTGAAGGATGGGAAGGCCCCGAACCACGCGCTGCAACTCCTTCGGCAGATTCCGACCGCCTTACGCGCCTGGAGGAGGAAGTTTCAGGATTGAAAAACGAAATCGCAGAACTGAAGCAGCAACTCTCTGAATTCAGGAAGCAGTTTGAGTAACCTTAGAGTCCTTAGCGTCCTTAGCGTTCTTTGCGGTAAAAGCGGGATTACGGTCCGGTGGCAATCACCGGCCTCACTTCAACTTCATATTTCCCGCTTTGTTCCACGCGCACCAGTTGGGCCTCATCCAGAAAATCCTTCAGCAGGTCAGGCTGGTTAAGGATTTCATTCGAATCCACATCGGCGAGCGCATATAGCCTGTAGCTGCCGGGCGCAACCCCGCGAAAGGAGAATTTTCCCTTGCCGTCAGCGCGGGTAAAGCGGAGCATTTCAGAAGGCACTCTCTCAACATCAGGGGCAAGGAAAATGTAGCTGCTGACCGGTTCGTGGTTGTTGTCGAGAGCCAGTCCATCGATATGTCCGCCGGAGGGGCTCACCAGCAGATCAATGTCGGTATGCGGGCCGTAAACAGACACATCGGCGTTCGGAGCTTCGTGTCCTGAGACCAGCACCTGCTTGAGGTAGTAATCATCCGGCAGATTGGGGAGGCTGATCTTGTAATGATCCCCGGGATGCAGCTTGCTGGAAAACTGATACGTGGGTTTGTCTGCCGATACCCTGAAGATGTGGTTGGCTTTCTCTTGGTGTGCAAACTCCACTGAGACCCGTGACATGGGGCGCTCCGTGTCGGCGTTATCGAGATGCACCTGCCCTGCGATTTCGAAATCAGGCAGCACAGGAATGCTCAAATTCGTTAATCCGTTTGTGCCTACTTCCACCGTCTGCACGCTGGAGTAATTCGTCTCGCCTTCCGTCGCGCTGGCTACGATGGTGAAAGGGCCGGGACCTATTCCTTCCACCTTGAACCTGCCGTCGGCTTTCACATCTACCATGCGGGTGACGCCTCCCAGCATGTCACCCCAGTAAGCCACTACCGCCGGTTGCTTCACCGGTTCCCCGGTCATGCCGTTCACCACCACGCCTTCAATCGAAACACTCGGAACCGGGAAGAAGGCAAACTTCACAAAAGTCTCAGAGCCCGCAGCTACGGCGAGCCTCTGCGCCTGCCGGATATCAGTGGTAAACGGATAAAAAAGCGGTGGATAGGTGGTCTCCGGCTGCTGGCTTTTGACTGTAGAGCCGAAGGTGTTGCGGCGATTGCGCTGCGCATCGTACTCGGCTATCAGATAATAATTCCCCGGACGCACTCCCGCGAGGCGGTACTCGCCCCGATCATCCGTCTGTGTTGTGCCGATGTTGTTCAGTGTCGCATGACCGCGAAAGTACTGTGTGGCCAGCAGCCGCACCTGGACATGCTCGATTGGGTCTTCATGTTCATCCACGATCCGGCCGGTAATCGCGGCAAACGGCATCAGGCGGACAATCACGTCTTGGAGATGCTCTCCATCTTTCATTTCAAGAGGTGCGCGCAGCGGCCCGCGCCGGAATTCGTAATAAAAGCCCTGCCGCTCGGCCGTGATCTCATACTTGCCTTCAGCAATGTTCTGGAAGATGAAATGCCCGTGATCGTCGGCGCGGCTGGAGGTAATGTCGTCCCGCTTTTGCGAATTCCGAAGATAGACAGCAGCGCGGGGCAGGACCTGCCCATTGGTGGCGCTCACCACCGTGCCTTCGATGGTGCTTTGGGCATGCGCAGCACTGGCCACGGTTGCCAGAATCAACGCAATAACCATGGAGCGAAACATAGATAGTGTACTTAGTATTTAGTTCTTAGTATTTAGCTAAACTCCAGACCAGCTTGGAACCGGGTTATTCCTGCTGACCGGTAAATGCAACAGTTCTAGCTGGCTCACCAAGCCAGTGCCGAAGGCACGACGTGAAAGTAGCCGGGCATGGAGCGAAGCGGAATGCCGGGATAATATAAACAGGCGTGATAAAGTCCGGCTTCAGCCGGACGCTGGAGTTTCTACATAATTTTATAAAGTTGATTCTCCCCCTGAGTAAACTCTTGATCCAGTTAACTGTTTGTTGTTTCATTGCTTAGAATGAAGCGCAAGAATGTTCTTCGCTCGCGGGAAAAGCTGGCCAAAGCTCTGCCACCCCTGGCTGAGATCGTACGTGGCTCTCTGTTGCACCGCACC
>QHVI01000106.1 GCA_003223515.1 Candidatus Angelobacter sp. Gp1-AA117 | reverse complement strand
CGGTGCTTGAACGGCTGGACAAATCACCGGCGCAGTTTGAGCTGGTGAATCCCGGACTGGGAAAAACACAGCCCGTCTCGCTTTCGCGTAGCGCATTCGTGGCTTTCCTGCGTCCGGTGCTCTACGTGCCTCAACTCGCCAGCGCTTTTCCCTTGATGGTCCATCAGGCGTTTCAGAATGATTTTAGATTCTATGGCGGCGTAGTGTTTCAATTGAGCGCCACCTTTGAGAAGACACTGGCCCGGGGCATGAGCTTTTCCGTAATCTGCGCTGAGGATGTTCCCAATATTACTGAGGAAGAGATCAAGCGCGATACCTTCGGGACTTATCTTGGAGATTACACAATAAGACTTTTCCAGAAAGCCTGCCATGAATGGCCGCGCGGCAGCATACCCAAGAACTTCTTTGAGCCTTTCCGCTCCGACGTGCCCGTGCTTCTCATCTCTGGAGTCCTGGATCCGGCCACGCCGCCGGAAATGGCCAGAGACGTGGCCAGCAGGCTTTCTCATGGCCGCCTGGTTGAAATACCGGAAGGCACACACGGCACAGGCTCTCCCTGTATCGACGGGCTGATCTTGAAATTCGTGACCCAGGGCTCTGCCGATGGGCTGGATACTTCCTGTGTCTCACAAATCCATCTGCCTCCCTTTGTAACTCAGGAACAGATTGAGGCTGCCCGGAGTCAAAACAAGTAACACCTGGTGGTTGAGTAAATGGGTGATTGGGACATGAACGGGCTGGCAAGCATGTTCTTCCAGTCGCCCATTTACCGTTGCTGGAAGCCCCCCGGACTTTACTCCGGGGCAATAGACGCACAGGGCTTCAGCGCTGGTGGTATTGCCAATGTTGCTGCTCCTTACGAGAAAGCGCACAATAGGATCATGGGGCAGATGAAAATTCTGGTTTGCGTGTGCATGCTGCTGACGGCCGCGGTCGCCCAAACTAATAAACTCCCAAGTCCTATACTTAATGACGATCAGAAAAAGAATCCACCTCCCGCGCCTATGATTTATTCTGCTAGTGACGTGAATACAGCCAGACCGGCGGCCACCGCCGTCAATAACTTTGGGCTCAAGATGCTGACCGGCATGGCGGCGCAGAGCCAGCACCAGAACGTGTTTGTTTCCCCCTTGAGCATGTTCACGGCGCTGGTCATGACTGAGAACGGGGCCTCGGGAGAGACGCGTGATGCCATGCGTAAGACCCTGGCAATTCCCGCCGACCTGAGCGAGACGGACTTGCACGGATCGGCATCGACGCTCCTGAAATTGTTACGGTCCCAAAAGGGAGCAGAACTCGCTATTGCCAATGCTCTCTGGTCTGATATCAAAGTTCCGCTGTCACCGGATTTCATCCAGCGCTGCCAGAAGCTGTATGAAGCCGAAGCCGCCACTCTCGACTTCAGCCAGCCAGCAGCCGCAAACACCATCAACAACTGGGTAAAGGACAAGACGCACAACAAGATTCCCAGTATCGTCGCGCCCGATATCGTCAGGATGGCTGCAGCGATTATTACCAATGCCGTGTATTTCCACGGCAAATGGCAGACCCAGTTTCCCAAAGCTGAAACCCATGATGGCATTTTTCAGCTTGCCAATGGCGGGCAGAAGAAAGTCCCGCTCATGCACCACTCTGCGATCAAAAACGCCTACCGGAGTGGCGATGGCTACGAAGCCGCAGCGCTGCCTTATGAGTCCTCAGGAATCGAGATGTACGCGATCTTGCCTGCTCCCGGCAAAAGCCCGGAAAAAATTCTGGGGAAGATTTCGGTTGATAAGCTCCGCTCTCCCGCAGGTTCCAACGAACTTGACCTGAAGCTGCCGCGTTTCACGCTGGACTTCTCTGCCTCATTGAAAGCCCCGCTCGCTCAGTTGGGCATGGGACCCGCTTTTCAGCCGCGTGGCGATTTTGCTCCGCTGGGATCGCCCAAGTTTTACGTGGGCGATGTGCTCCACAAAACCCGGCTGGAAGTTGACGAAGAAGGAACAACGGCGGCCGCAGTTACGGCGGTTGCGGCGGCCGCAGCCGCGTTTCACTCCCAGCCAGAAAAGAAAGTTCTGGTATTCAACCGGCCATTTGCCCTGCTGTTGTGTGACGAGCAGACCGGCGCCATCCTGTTTGCCGGAGTCATATACGAACCAAAGTAGCAGCGGCCTCCGGATTTACAGGGGGCGCAGCGCAGCCGAGCCGCAACCAAAAACCGTTACCACAGAGGGCACAAAGGTTTCACAAAGGACACAGAGGAAAAGCACTTAAGAGAAAGTCAACAGGTTATTTTTTCGTGATCCAGTCCGTATGCAGAGGACGCAAAGAAACATAAAGAACAAGAGCGGGTTCAAAACGCATTTACTTATTTGCAAATTACCCATTACCCAATCATCTTCAGGGCTGAGTGCTGTTTGCTTCCAGTTTGTGCCACAATCATATGAGTGAATACCGCCACACCTATCTTTCATCCCGGCTCGACCGTCCTGGTCACCCTGAACAATCCCAGGGAGAAATTCTGGGGTGTGGTGCTGGCGCTCGATCATGCCGGAGTGAGCCTCCGCGGAATCGATCTGCGCTCACTCGATGATTTTGCGCAACTCATAAAGTCCGGTGAAGCCGCCAGCGCCAGTGCGGTCTTCTTCCCCATGCATCGCATCGAACGCATGGAGTTGGATGCGCGCAACGGGGACATTCCTTCACTCGCGGAGCAGTTTGCCTCGAAGTCCGGCCAACCCATCAGCAGGCTTTTTCAGGAGGCAGGAAAGTGATCCGGCAACTGCGCTCCGCACCCAACCTGCTTACGCTCGCGCGGCTGATCTTTATTCCCTTTATCGTGATTGCCGTCCTCGACAGCCGCTACATCTGGGCATTGACGCTCTTCATCGTGGCCGGGGTTACGGATGGACTGGATGGCCTGCTGGCCCGTCTTCTCCAGCAAAAGACGTTACTCGGTCAATATCTCGATCCCATAGCCGATAAGTTGCTGCTCAGCACCATGTTCCTGGTGCTCTCTTCCATGCACAAGATTCCCTTGCGGGTTACGGTGCTGGTCTTCAGCCGCGACATCATTATCCTGATCGTCTGCAGCGTGCTTTATGCCACCGGAGTGATGAAGATTTTCCGTCCCAGCGTCTTTGGCAAGGCCAACACCCTGGCGCAAATCGTCACGGTGCCCCTGGTGATGGGCCGCGAGATATTTCATTCGCCCTGGATTGTGCAAACCACCCGCATTGCTTTCTGGACGGTGATAGGACTCACCATTATCTCCGGCGTGCACTATGTGATACGCGTGGCCTTTGATCTGCGCAGCGCAAGCGCGAAAACAGCAACTGGCAATTAGCATTGGGCAAAGCTGCTAGCTGCTAGCTGCTAGCTATTAGGGAAACCGCTCAAGCATTCGTAAAGCAGTTCATCGCATAGGGCGTCTTTCGCGCATCGGATGTTGTTCACTTAACGATAAAATGACACCTTGAGAGTTGCGTGTCAGTGTCGCGCCTACGGCGCTGGAGCAATTGCCATCCGGTATCCCTTACAATTCACATCCGGTATCCCTTAAGTGAACAGTATTGCACTTAGCCATTAGCACTTAGCTCGATTATCTTGGAAGACACTGTGATCTCCAACTTGGAGAATCTTGTAAGGTCTGCATTTTCGGACAAGAATGAGCCAAAAGCCAAGAGCCAAGAGCCAAGGGCCAAAAGCTAATGGCTGTTTGCTAAAATCGTTCATTGCCACTCCACCTGTACAACACGCTCTCAAATCAGGTCGAAGAATTTACGCCCTCTGAGGACAACACAGTCCGCATGTATGCCTGCGGCCTCACCGTCTATGACTACGGCCATATCGGCAACTTCCGCACCTTCGTGGCCGTGGATATCCTGCGCCGGTTCCTGCGGCAGAGCGGTTATAAGCTGCAGCACGTGATGAACATTACCGACGTGGATGACAAGATCATCCGCAACGCGGCGCGCGAGCACCAGTCGATCCATCAGTACACGAAAAAGTATGAAGAGGCGTTCCTCGAAGACATGCGCACGCTCAGCCTGGAACAGCCCGAAAAGGTAGTCCGGGCGACTGAGCACATCGAGGATATGGCCCGGTTCATTCACCAACTCGAGCAGAAGGGTTTTGCCTATCGCACTGAAGACGGTTCCTACTATTTCAGCATCGCCAAATTCCCCGAATACGGCAAACTCTCGAAAAAAGATTTTGGCGGCATGGAGATCGGCGCGCGAGTCGACGTGGACGAATACGAAAAAGATAACGCGCGCGATTTTGCCCTGTGGAAGTCGCCCAAAGAGGGGGAGGAGTTCTGGGAGACTTCCATTGGTAAAGGCCGTCCAGGCTGGCACATTGAGTGCTCCGTGATGTCGATGAAATATCTGGGCGAGAGCTTCGACCTGCATGCCGGTGGCGAAGACCTGGTCTTTCCTCATCATGAGAACGAGATTGCCCAGTCTGAGGCGCTCACCGGAAAACAATTTGTGCACCATTGGATGCATGTGCGTTTCCTGCTGGTGGAAGGCGAGAAGATGTCAAAGAGCGCAGGCAATTTCTTTACCTTGCGCGACCTGCTGATGAAAGGCCATAAGCCTTCTTCGATACGCTTTCTGCTGGCCTCCGTTCCTTACCGCAAGCAGTTGAACTTCACCTTTGATGGATTAAAGCAGGCCGCACATTCGGTGGAGCGCCTGCGGAATTTCAAATCGCGGCTGGAGATGAGGCAATTTGCGCCCGGCAAAAATCACGCGATTCAGGATCTAGCCGAACAAACGAAAAAGGACATGCGTTCAGCCCTGGCAGACGATCTGAACACGGCCCAGGCGCTGGGCGCGATCTTCGACCTGGTGCGTGAAGCCAATACCGCCGCGGACCGCGATGAACTTCGCCAGGACGATAAAGCTCCACTGTTGGAAGCTTTGCAGCAGTTTGATGAAATCTTTGCCGTCCTGCAGGATGATGATGCGGAAAAGATGCGCCGCTTCGCCGATCCGTCTTCTTCCATGCTGCCGGATGAAGAAGTGCAGCGCCTGGCCGATGAGCGCACCGCCGCCAAGAAAGCCCGCGATTTCGCCAAAGCCGATGCCCTCCGCCAACAACTCGCCGACGCCGGCATTCTCGTCGAAGACACCAAGGACGGAATCAGGTGGAAGAGGAAGTAGCAGGAAATTGGTAAATGGGTAATTTGGGTAAGTGGGTAAATGAAAATCTAAAGACTATCCGGGGTTAAATTACTAAATTACTCATTTACTAATTTGCCCATTCAGCTCAGCTTTTCTTCCTATAGATCTCATTGATCTTCTGGTTCCACTCATCACTGGGCACCTCAAAAACCTTCAACCCTGACTGGCGGTACATCTCGCATACCCGTGGACGGTCATCGAGCACCAGGACCACGCGCTCAGTGCCAATCTGGCCGAGAATCTGTTTTTTCACGATGTAATCAGGACGGTTGTCCCCGGCAGGCCGCATGAAGATGCGCGAGTAAGGAATCTTATATTTTCTCAGCCAATCTTTGGTTTCGGTGAGGTACTTGTCAGGCCGTCCGGTGACGATCACGATCTCATGATCTTTGGCCAGTGCGCAGACTTTTTCTACGATATCTTCTTTGGGCAGGTCATGCCGCTGTTCGTCAAAGAAGCGCTTCCAGTTTGGCCGCCCGCGTCCACGGATGTAGTGCAACCGAGAAGCCACGTCGGCCAACGTGCCGTCCATGTCCACAATTACGATTGGCTTTGAACTCACCATAAGGATTTGATAAATGAGTAGATTGGTAATGAGTAAATTAAGACGTGTTCTTCGCTGTGCTCTTCAATTTACCATTATCAAAATTACCAATTTACCCATTTACCCACTTGCATTCAGTCTCCTGCCACCTCAGCCGGTACGCACGGTTTGTCTGGCCTGGGCGCATTTCTCAGCGCCTTCAGCTTGGAGACGTTGACCAGCGCCACTGCTGTAACAATCACCACGGTTCCGGCCAGCATCCAGCCATCTACTTTCTCACTGAGAAAAAGCCATCCGAGATAGACCGCCACTACCGGATTCACATAAGCATAGGTGGCCACCTTGGGGGTGGGCACATGCTCCAGCAGCCATATATAGGCGGTAAAACCGATCCAGGAGCCGCAGGTAACCAGGTAGAGAATTGCGAGGGTGCCGTGCGCTGTCCACACAACCTTATGAAAGCCGCTGGTTAAGACTGCCACGGTTCCATTGATCAGGCCGGCGAAGGTCATCTGCCAGGCGCTGGCCGTAAAGACATCGACGCTCAGGCTCCAGCGCCCGGAAAGCACCGATCCCAGCGACCAGCTCAGCGAAGCGACGAGCAATATACCCATACCGAGCAACTCCAGTTGTCCGATGCGTGTGCTTGCGGTGAGCTTCGGCCAGAGCAATACAAGCAACCCGGCAATGCCCAGAGCCAGGCCTGCCAGTCCCAAGGGCGACATGCGGCGATTGCGGATGATCCACGCTTCGATAATTGCCACCCAGATAGGCACCACAGCCACAATCAATGCAGCCAGGCCGCTGGGCACGTACTCCTCGGCCCAGGCCACGCCCATGTTGCCAACGGAGAGCAGCAGCCCGCCAATGGCAAGGAGTCGCAGCGCGTCCTGCCGGTTGATGCGGATGTTTCTCCCGATTAAGGCGAGATAACCGAGCATCAGCGGCCCGGCCACCAGGTAGCGGAGCGTGCCCATGACGTAGGGTGGAATGTGCTCCACCGCTATCTTCATGGCCAGATAAGTCCCGCCCCACAGGACATAGACAAGTCCGAAGGCAGTTGCGACTTTCAACTGGTGATGTTTTTCTGCCGGAGTCATTCAGGAATCTGTATCTAAATATCATCTGACGCGCGCCGCCGTCCTGTTGATGCTAAAAATCTTAATGGCAGGAACTCCACATGGAATTGCGAGTGACCAAATCTGGTAAATGAGTAATTTGGTAAAAATGAGTCGATGAATATTCATATTCTTCTATCAAACTTCTTCTATCAAACACCCATCTTTCTCTTCTTTCTTTTGTCTTTGCGTCCTTTGCGCCCGTTGCGGTAAATCTCAGAATGCATCCGCTCGCATAGAAGTTAACATTGATGAGGATGTGCCGGGGCCTGAATGCCAATTGCTGAGTGCTATAATGTCTCTTGAATGAAACAGCGCGCCACATCCTGGTTCATCCTGCAGCCGCAGAAATATCTGGACTGCTGGGTGGATATCCTTGTCTGTCCGCGCCGTTTCCTGGCCGTGTTACCCTCCCACGCCCGCGCCAATCTGTTCGCCGGCGACTAATCCTCTCCTGACCTCAAGTCCTGGCCTGCTTCCCTAAGGCCGAGTTCCCATTGCGCTTCACGCGCCCGAACTTTATAGGAGGATGGATTATGGCAACCAAAACTATGACTACTGCTGACGGTCCAAATATCAAGACCAAACTGCCCGGCCCCAATGCGCAACGCATTCTTGAGGGCGACGCAAAATATATCTCCCCGTCTTACACGCGCTCTTACCCTCTGGTCGCGAAACGCGGCCGTGGCGTCATCGTTGAAGACGTGGATGGCAACGAATTCCTGGATTTCTCCTCCGGCATCGCCGTGGTTTCCACCGGACACTGCCATCCGGAAGTAGTGGCCGCCATTCAGCGGCAGGCGGGCGAGCTGATCCACATGTCCGGCACGGATTTCTATTACGAAAACCTGATTACGCTGGCCGAGCGGCTCTCGAAAATTGCGCCTATGTCGGGGCCGGTGCGCGCCTATTACGGCAACTCCGGCGCAGAGGCCATTGAAGCGGCCATCAAGCTGGCGCGCTATCACACCAAGCGGCAGGGAATCATCGCCTTTTACGGCGCCTTTCACGGACGCACCATGGGCGCGCTGTCATTGACGGCTTCCAAAACCCAGCAGCGCCGCCGCTTTTCCCCGGTGATGCCTGGAGTAGCCCATGTTCCATTTCCGTATGTGTACCGCCGTCCTGAGGGCATGAGCGAGGCGCAATTTGTGAACGAGTGCGTTCAGTTCATTGAAGACAAGGTCTTCAAAACGATCATGGCGCCGGAGGAGTGCGCGGCCATCTTCATCGAGCCCATCCAGGGCGAAGGTGGCTATGTGCCCGCGCCCACTGAGTTCATGAAAGAGCTGCGGCGCATCTGCGACGAAAACGGCATCCTGCTGGTGGCCGATGAAGTGCAGTGCGGCGCCGGACGCACAGGCAAATGGTGGGCCATCGAGCACACCGGAGTCGAGCCCGACATGGTGACCATCGCCAAGGGTATTGCCTCGGGCATGCCGCTGGGGGTTACCCTCGCCCGCGCTCCTATTATGGATTGGGTACCCGGATCGCATGCCTCGACTTTCGGTGGCAATCCTATTTGTATCGAGGCGGCGCTGGCCACCATGGACGTGCTGGAGCGTGAAGGCATCCGCAATGCAGAGGTGGTGGGCAATTACATCCTGCAGCGCATTAACTCCTGGGTAAAGACCCATCCCATGGTGGGCGATGTGCGCGGAATTGGCCTGATGCTGGGCGTGGAACTCGTCAAGGACAAACGCACCAAAGAACAGGCGCATGATGAGCGTGACCGCGTGGTGGAACTGGCATTTGAACGTGGCGTGCTCTTCCTGGGTGCTGGCCACAACTCCATCCGCATTGCTCCGCCGCTGATCGTCACCAGAGAACAGGCCGACATCGCCATAGACGTGCTGGAAGAGTGCATCGCGATCGTGGAAAAAGGAAAGTAAGAAGATTGGGTGATCTAGATTGGGTAAATGGGTAATTTGGTAAATGGGTAAATGAACCCCCATTATTTCAAACTGCCCATTTACTAATTTACTCATTTATCAAATTCTCTATGTCTGGCCGCTTCGTCCAACTCACCATCCGTGCCCTTGATTCATTGACGGCATTGTTGCCGCGGCGCAATCCATCGCCCAGGCATCTGCGCACCGGCGTTCGCGGAGAGGAAGAAGCTTATTTCTACCTGAGGCGGCAGGGGTACGTGATCATCGCGCGCAACTACCGCACGCCGCACAGCCGCAGCGAACTGGACATTGTTGCCTGGGATGGTGACACGCTCTGCTTCATCGAAGTGAAGACCCGCACTTCGCGCAGCTATCGTCCCGCAGAAATGGCCGTGGACTTCGACAAGCAGTGTGACCTCTCCCGTGTGGCGCGCGCCTTCATGCGCAAGATCGCCGGCCAGCCGCCCATCCGTTTTGACGTCCTGAGCGTCTACCTGGAACCCGGCCTCCCACCCGACATCACGTTATTCGAGAATGCCTTCACCATGCGCTAGACTTGCTGCCTTTGCGCCCTTGGCGTCCTTTGCGGTTAAGATATATGTCGTGCCTGAGCTTAGAAAAGACCCCATCACCGGACGCTGGGTCATCATCTCGACCGACCGCTCCAAGCGTCCCAGCGACTTCTCCCGCGAGCGTGCCAACATCAAGGGGGCAAGCTTCTGCCCTTTCTGTCCGGGAAATGAAAACAAAACGCCACCGGAAATACTTGCTTATCGTCCGGGAGAGAATGGCCGCGACACTTCCGGCTGGAACCTGCGCGTAGTCCCCAACAAATTTCCTGCGCTTGGGATCGAGGGCGATATCGACCGCCAGGCCGATGGCATGTTCGACAAGATGAACGGCATCGGCGCTCATGAAGTTGTGATCGAAACGCCCAACCACATGGAGACGCTGGCCACCATGCCGGTGAAGCGCGTGGAAGACGTCCTGTGGGCTTTCCGCGACCGGATTCTCGACTTGAAACAGGACCGCCGGTTCAAGTACATCATGGTCTTCAAGAATCACGGCGAAGCCGCCGGAGCATCACTCGAGCACCCACATTCGCAGTTGATCGCGCTGCCAATCCTTCCCAAGCAGGTGACCGAAGAACTCGAAGGGGCCAAGCGGTACTTTGCCAATAAAGAGCGCTGTATCTACTGTGACATCATCCGGCAGGAACTGGAGGTGCGGGTAAGAATCTGCGCCGAAAACCAGGACTTCATCACCATCTCGCCCTATGCGCCGCGTTTTCCCTTCGAGACCTGGATTCTGCCCAAGCGCCACGAATCAGCCTTCGAGAATTCGCCTTCGCATCTATACGAAAATCTGGCGCGCATGTTGCGGACCATCCTGATCAAATCAATTCACGTGCTCGACGATCCGGCTTACAACTTCGTGCTTCACACCTCTCCCATCCAGGAAAACACCAATGATTATTACCACTGGCACCTGGAGATCATTCCCAAGCTCACCAAGACCGCCGGATTCGAATGGGGCACTGGCTTCTACATCAATCCCACTCCTCCGGAAGAGGCCGCAAAATTCCTGCGTGAAGCCAGCGTCGAAGAGTTGCAGGCGGTGAGTGCTTAGGCCCAGCAATGATTCGCGTAACGTCAAGTTCCAAATAGATGGGATACATTGCCTCTAAAGGGGGTGGCGTCCATGAGTATTCCGATTATATGTAATCCACAAACTGAGAACGAGGTCGGCAAAGTACTTGCCAATGCAATTTCAGTTCAAACCGAAGTGGCAAATCGTGCATGGCTCGCTCTGATGACTGCAGCCGCTTACACCATTTTGCCCCGTCAGGGTGAATACATTTCTCTTCCTTTCGGAATTGGTACAGTAAAGGCTGTTTTATTTCATCCAGTCGCATTCTCGATCTTAGTCATTGTCGCGCTTGCGTTTGCAGCTGCACAGGCTAGGCATCTTGATGTCCAAGATTTTGCACATTCGGTGTTCGATTCCCTGGCGACTGAAACATCAGCAGGTCAGCATAAATTATTTGACATTACCCGCAAACCGAGTCTTCTTCTTGTATCGCCGCTTGCATGGACATTGAAAGGCAAAAATGACTACTGTCCTAGATGGCGACGAACGATTTCTGTTTACTACTACAACGTGCTGAAAGCAATATCAAGGGTGGTCTTTTTGGGACTACCTATAACAGCACTATATTTGGAGATGCTCAATGCGAATAGTGCAATAACGGCAATAAAGAGCATTTACCATGTCATACTGCAAATTCTATGCACGTTAGGTGGTTTATTCGCTATAGGTGCATTAATCCAAGTGGGCTGTCTGGAATTCACATATGCTCGGAAGAGTAAAAGGAAGTTGTCCGGGCCTAGCCAGCAATATTTAAAGAAGAGAAATGCATAGGTTCTTCACTCCGCGCCTGAAAGTCTAGAAAGCTAACGCTCTTCCGGCGCTCCGTTCAGGATGACAAAGAGGAATAGATATCGGATGCGATAATTTGTACATTAATGTATGGATGACAACCTGACTCTTACCGGCAAGCACATTCGCCTTGAACCTCTTGGTCTTCATCACGTGGACGCCCTCGCTGCTGCCTCTGCTGTCGAGCCTTCTTTGTACCAGTGGAGCTCGGTCCCGCAAGGCAAAGCTGAAACAATAAAATATGTCGAGACTGCGCTGGCCTGGCGTGACGCCGGAACTGCGGTACCCTTCGCGATTGTGCGCCTGCAAGACAATGCCATTGCCGGCTCAACCCGGTTTTTCGATATCGAGCACTGGCCCTGGCCTCCGGGATATCCTTTGCACGGCCGCAGCACTCCCGATGTGTGCGAGATCGGATATACATGGCTGACGCGTAGCGCGATCCGCACTCCCATCAATACCGAAGCCAAGCTGCTCATGCTGACTTATGCGTTCGAGAGCTGGCAGATGTTGCGTGTCTGCCTGCACACTGATGTTCGTAATGCGCGCTCGCGGGCTGCAATCGAGCGAATCGGTGGACGCTTCGAAGGAATCCTTCGGGCGCATCGCCTAGCCTCAGACAACACGCCGCGCGACTCTGCCCGCTTCTCCATCCTCGCAGCAGAATGGCCCGACGTGAAGCAGCGACTGCTGCAATGTTTGCAATAGCACACTCAGCAATCATCCATCAACAATCATCCTATGCGTTCTCTGCGGCCTGGGCGGTGAAGGCTTATTTGCCCGGCAGGAGGCTCATAAACATATCCTTGATCCGTTCGGCCCAGGTAGCTGTGAGGGACCAGGGGCTGGGCTGGCGCAGGACGTGTAGTGTGCCGCGGGTATCCAGAATCTCGTAATCGCTGAAGCCTTTTTTATCGCGGTAAAACCGGATGTCAATCGTGGCTTTCCCGACTTTCAAGTTCGACAGCGTGAATTCCGGCAGCCAGTCGGGAAGATGCGGATCGACCAGCAGCATGTTGAGCGGCGCGTACGGATAGATGCCCAGCATGGCCTGCATCATGGCGAACGTAGCTGCCGCTGACCACGCCTGCGGATAGCACGAATTGGGATAAAAAGCCGGGAAAGGATGCGCCTCATCGCGCGGATGCCCGCTGAAAACCTCCGGCAATCGATGGAAGTCGAAGATGCCGGCTGCCTCAAACATGGCTTTGCACAACCGGTGCAGATGGTCATGCAGTCCATAGCGCGCAAAGCCCAAGGCAAACGCTCCCTGCTCGACCGGCCACACGGTTCCGCGATGATAGCTGTAAGGATTGTAAGCAGGATGGCGGCTGGACAATGTTCGTACTCCCCAGCCGCTGAAAAGCTCTTCAGACATGAGGCGGTCAGCCATCGGGATCACCATATCGCTCTGCGGAATGCCGCAGGCAATCAGGTGCCCGGCGTTGGAGGCGATGGAGCGCACCTGGCGTCCTTGCGGATCGAGAGCCATGGCGTAGAAGTCCTCTTCGGGCATCCAGAAGCGGTCATTGATGCGCTTGCGCAACTCTTCGGCTTCATCGAACATCTTGCGCGCTTCGTCTTTATGGTCCAGCCAGAAAAGCAATTCGGAAAACTGCATCTTGGCCACATAGAAGAAAGCCTGCTCTTCGCAGGTGGCAATAGGAGGTTTCACCACGGTTCCATCTTCATAGACAATGGCATCCCAAGAGTCCTTCCACGCCTGATTGATCGTCCCCTGTTCGGAACGGGTGAGGTATCCGTAGAGGCCGTCTCGATCCAGATCATTGCTTTCTTTCCATGCAATTGCCTGGAGCGCTGGTTTGATCAGCGGCTTTACTTGTTCCAGATCGCCGGTCCAATGCCACAGCTCAGAAACCACAAATGGATAAAAGCCGGACGTCGTCACTGAACCGTAATAACGCGAGCGGGGATTAAAGTTGAGCGTCTCCAGCGGACCGGTGTGGGCTTCATGCAACATGCGTCCGGGGTCTTCGTCGCGCCAGTCATCTCTTTTTGTTCCCTGCCACTTGGCCAGTTCGGTCAATACTCCGGACATCATGCCCGGCGAAAGGATGGAGGCCATCCATGCGGAGGTCAGCGTGTCACGTCCGAACAAGGCGGTGTAGAGCGGCAGGCCGGCGGCCATCACCCACTCGGTATCGGACTTATCCATGTC
This sequence comes from Candidatus Angelobacter sp. Gp1-AA117, assembly GCA_003223515.1. Lineage (GTDB taxonomy): Bacteria > Acidobacteriota > Terriglobia > Terriglobales > Acidobacteriaceae > Angelobacter. The sequence goes on along the minus strand of QHVI01000106.1, from coordinate 11,270 downwards.
GAAGATGCGCAGGGCCAGGAGGTCTTCACGGGCTTGCGTGAGCGTGCCGAACACGGTGCCGCTCAGGGTGTGGCTGTCAGCAGTGGCAAACCCGGTAGCTTCTTCCAGGAAGATCTGGCGCTTCTGGTCATACTCATTGTCCTGAGGCGAAAAGGCCTTGCACCGATATTGAAGAGGCAGGGTGCGCTCCTCAATGCTGGCGATCATGTTCACACATAGATGCCACTTCTGCATGGGACCAAGGCGCACATGAAAAACAGCCTTGCGGTCTTTGCGGACAGGAGCAGTTCCCGTGCAGGCGAACTCGATGGTCAGGCCGCGATGCATCTCTGCATCGCCTTCATCGCCTTGGTGGCTGTAATGATGATGGGCGCGGTAGTCGAACACGTATTCGTGCTTTCCCGGGGGCGCAGACTTGTTCCAGGCGCCTTTGAGCGTTCCTTTCTGTTTGCGTATGTGGCGGTCGGCTTCGACAGGATCGGCAAAATCGGCGTCGAATTCAACCTCCAGGTCGAACTCAATTTCCTGCAGCGTGAAATTTGTGAGGTCGAGGTCTTCGTGCATTCCCTCGCCTGTAAATCGCGAAATGAGGACTTCCAGTGTCTCCTCGGAGGCGTTTTCCATCTCGCCGCTGCCTTCATCGGTGAAGCCTTCCACGCCGGGAGCGGCAACGATGTAATAGCCGAGCCAGTTGTGCTGCTCAATATTGGAGAGCGCCACCGGACGCAGGATTTCGCCGTTCACCTTCCAGACGTACCTGGAAAGCATGCGTGTCTGGTAGATGTAAAGGCCATCGCGTGATTCTGGATCGATGAATCCATCGCGTCCGGTCACCAGGACGGTTCTGCCCTGGCTGACGTGGAGGTGCTCAGTCCGCGGCCGCAGGCTGACTAAGTAGCTGCCCAGTTGGTTGCCCATCTGATCATTGGGATGCAAGAAGGAAGCTGCTAGCTGCTAGCCCCTGGCTACTAGCTAGAGCTGCTAGTGCAGGGCGCATTTACGTTGTAAAAGTCATGCCCTGTTACCTGTCTCGTGAGGACATACAGCATTTGCAAGGCACCAACTTAATCAGGAGATGAGTACCGCTTGCCTCTTATTTATTGCCAGGATTGCGCTTGATGACAGGACGATCATCCTTCTGGTCTGATTTCTTATCTTCCACGGTCCGGCGTAGTTCCGGAGTCGGCTCGTTGTTTTTGTCGTCCTTGGGCAATCGATGGTTCATTATCAACGCCAGCCGTTTCTTGACTTGCTCAAAATCTGAGGAATCCACAATGTACTGCTCGCGCGCCGGCAGAATAGTGTCGATTTCCTGCTGTGATTTCGCCACCCGGTCCGGCGGCTGCGGATGGTCCCCATAGAGCTTCATGGTGAATCCCGGGCGTTTCTTGATCAGGGCATTCAACTTTTCAAAAAAGTTGACCATGCCATTGGGATCGTATCCGGCTTTGTAGGCGTACTGTATTCCCAGATAATCCGCCTGGGCTTCAAAGTTGCGGCCAAATTTGCTGAAAATTGCAGGTATCCCGAAGTTAGCAGCCTGATTGATGCCCATCCCGGCGAGGCCTCCCGTCATGATCATCACCGGGATCATGGCAAACTGGGCCAGATTTCCGCGTGTGGCCTGGCGCGCCGAATGACAGGCGGCCACGTGCCCGATCTCGTGCGCCATTACCCCCGCCACTTCTGACTCATCGTCGGCCAGCAGAATGGTGCCGGCGTTCACAAACATGAAGCCGCCGGGAAGCGCGAAAGCGTTAGGCTCCTCTACGTCCAGGATCTTGATAGTGAAGGGCAGCTTCGTATCGGAATTGCGCTGCAGATTTTGACCGAGGCGGTTGATGTACTCGTTCACCACGGGGTCGGTAATCAGGTGCGACGTCTGCTCCACCTGCTGGGCAAACTCCCGGCCCATTTTCACCTGCGAGTCCAGCGTGTACCAGTTTCCCAGCCCGCGATCACACCCGACGTTGCGACTGCCAATCGCATTCACGTCATTGATTCCGGTGCCGTGGTAGAACTTGTCATCGTCGCCGCTCTGCTTGTCTTGCTCCTTCTGCTGCTGCGGAGAGGCAAAGGCCAAGCTCGCAAATAGCAGGAGCGCCCAACCCGGGAAAAACATTCTACGGAACACGATTACCTCCCTGAAGCCGCCAGCATCGGAGAAGTAAATTATACTCCGTAATAGATCGGGAGATCGCCGTGATCGGGAGATCGGGTGACCTGAATGCGGGAATCGGGTCTTTTATTAACTCTGCTAGAAAATCGCAGGAATATCGCGAGGAGAAAAAATGGGGCCGCGATTTTTACAATCTTATGAAACTGCCTGCGGGTTCGGCTACTGGTTGTCTTTATATTCCTCGTACCAGGCCATCTGGATGGCTTCGAGTTTGCCTTCAGTCGAGCCTTTGGGGTCATCAGAGAAGCCGGGGAGTTCGGTCACGTAGCGGTGCAGGTCGGTAAAGCGGACGGTCAGGGGATCGACCGTCGGAAATTTTTCCTGAAGCAGGATGCCGATATCTTCAGTGCTGTCCCAAGTGAGTTCGGTGGGCATGTAAGCTCCTTGTTCAGAGGCAGAATATGTCGCCCGCTGTGCGGGCTCAATGATTTTTTCCAACCTATTACCCACAGCTTGCGCTGTGGGCTAAAAGAATTCCGCCAGCTTCGCTGGCTTGAAAGCTCTTGATTCACCAGCCTGTGATTCACCGACCTGTTCATTCACCGACCTGTTCTTCTAGGACTTTCTTTATGCAGTAATCAAATAAGAGAATTCCGCCAGCTTTGCTGGCTTGCTTCAGTGTCCTTCAGAAACGTAGTTCCGATTCCACGCGGGAATCGAGACCACCACCTCACCCGGTTTCTCAATCACTGCCTGGCATCCGAGGCGGGAGTTGAGTTGCAGGTCGGCAGCCATGTCGAGGCGGTCGGCCTCGTCGTCTTCTATTTCGTTCAGCAGTTCCTTGCCCTTGAGCACGTGGACGTGGCAGGTAGTGCAGGCACAGTTGCCGCCGCAGGCGTGATCGAGAAAAAGGTTGTTGTTGAGAGCGATATCCAGAATGGATTCCGGCCTGCCGTGGTCTTTGTACGGCAGTTTGCCATGCTCATATTCCACCGTGATGTTTTCCGGCTGGAAGGTGATCCGGACAGTATTTGCGCCGAGCGCCTCTGCTGTTGATACGCTGCTCTGGTTCTTCTCGTCTGCCATTCTTAGCTCCTGGCCTGTGCCGCCCCTCCGGGGCTCTCACGCATCATTTGAATCTTTCCCGGCGCTTACGCGCCGGGCTAACATCTTTCGCGCCTACGGCGCTGATCGAATCTATGGATTTATCATCCATCGTACCCTGTGAGCCACGGCTCTGCCGCGTCTCTACGCCCGTCGGGATTTTAAAAAATCAATCATTCGTGATTTCCGCTGGGGCAATCGGGTGGGACTGAGTTGGACCGCCTTCCATCTCTGTCTTGTCCATATTTTTGCCCTTGAGCGCGCTGGAAACTGCCGAATCCATCATCAACTCGGCCAGATTCATGGTTGCCTGGTTCAGCGCGTCCACTGCGCCGCGAATCTGCTTGTAGTCATTGCCCTTCCTGGCCCCATTCAGTTCGGCTTCGCGCTGGGCGATCTGGGTCTTCTCGTCCTCTGAAAGCCTTTGCCAGACAGGGGCACGCCGTCCTTTTTCCAGCGCTGTCAGAATAATTTCCGCTTCGTTGCGGGCCTCAATTACCTGCCGCCGCTGGAAATCTTCTTCGGCGTAATCGAAGGAATCGAGAATCATCTTTTCCACCTGGTCGTCGGTCAGTCCGTAGGTGGGCTTGACCTCGATCTCGGCTTCCTTGCCGCTGCGCTGCTCTCTGGCGCTTACGTGCAGGATTCCATTGGCGTCGATCAGGAATTTCACCTCGATGCGCGGCAGTCCGGCAGGCATGGGAGGAATTCCCTTGAGATCAAAGCGGGCAAGCGAACGGCAGTCGCTGGCCAGTTCGCGCTCGCCCTGTACCACGTGAATCGCGACGCTGGTCTGTCCTTCCACGCCGGTGGTGAAGTGCTCGGTTGCCGAAGCCGGAATGGTGCTGTTGCGCTGGATGATCTTGGCTACCACTCCGCCGAGAGCTTCAATGCCCAGGGAGAGCGGGGTCACGTCCAGCAGCAGCATGTCCTGGGTCACGGCGGAGCCGCCGGAGAGGATATGCGCCTGCACGGCCGCGCCGAGCGCCACCACTTCGTCAGGATTCAATTCGGTATGGGGCTCGCGCTGGAACAGCTCTTTCACCAGTGTATGCACCCGCGGAATACGCGTGGAGCCGCCTACGAGGACGACTTCATCGATCTGGTCCGGCTGGAGTTTGGCATCGGCCAGCGCCTGCTTACATGGTTGCACCGTGCGCTGGATGATGGGCTCAGCAAGCTGCTCAAAACGTTCGCGCGTAATGGTGCGCTGGTAACGTTTGCCTTGAGGCAACTCAACATCAATGTTAGCTTCTGTTTTTGCCGAGAGCGCGATCTTGGTTTCGATAATGGCCTTGCGCAGGGCCTGCACCGCTTCGCCACTGCGCCGGATGTCAAGCTTCAGATCATTGGCAATGTCATCCATGGCAATGGCCAGCAGGCGATTATCGATGTCATCGCCGCCCAGGTGAGTATCGCCATTGGTGGCCATGACCTCAAAGATGCCTTCATGGAGCTTGAGGATGGAGATATCGAAGGTGCCGCCACCCAGATCGTAGACGGCGACAATGCCGTCTTTCTTCTTATCTAAGCCGTAGGCAAGGGAAGCGGCAGTCGGTTCGTTCACCAGTCGCACAACGTCGAGTCCTGCGATGCGACCGGCGTCTTTGGTGGCCTGGCGCTGCGCGTCATTGAAATAGGCAGGCACCGTGATCACGGCTTTGCTGACCGGCGCAGCGAAGAAGCGTTCCGCATTTTTCTTGAGCTGGCGCAGAATGATGGCTGAAATCTCCGGGGGAGTGAGCTCGCGCTCACCTAGCTTGATGCGCAGCACTTCGCCCCACTCTACGTCTTGAGCAATGCGGAAAGGGAAGAGCTTGAGTTCGTCCTGGATATCTTCAATGCCGCGCCCCATCAGGCGCTTTACCGAATAGATGGCGCGCTCCGGATGTTCGATCAGAATTTTGCGGGCAGGATTGCCGACCACGAATTGTCCATGGTTATCCAGCGCCACCACGGAAGGCACAAGATTGGAGCCGTCTTCGCCGGGAATGATTACCGGCGTCTCGCCCTGCATGTAGGCGACCAGCGAATTGGTGGTGCCCAGATCGATGCCGACAATGAGTTCGTTATTCATTCGTTAGCTGCTAGCTCCTGGCTGCTGGCATTTGTGGCAATTGGCCTTAATACTGTTCACTTAACGGAAAATGAACCTTGTGAGTTACGTGTCAGTGTCGCGCCTACGGCGCTCTATGTTTTCGTTATGACCGTATTCCCTGCGCTTACGCACTGGGCTAACTTCTTTCGCGCCTACAGCGCTGGAGCATGACAGGTTCCATTCACATTCGATATTGCTTCAGTGAACAGTATTGCACTTAGCCTTTAGCCAACGCTCTGTCAGGTGTCTCATTTCTTACGACAAGGCCTCATTTACATCGCGGACCAGGTTACGGATATACGAGCGGCGGTTCAACAGGTCTACCATTTTGTCACGCACCCTGATCCGTGCCTGCTGGTCTTGCGGTTCGGTGCTGCCGGCGGGAATCAGCGCGTCCCATTCATTCCAGTCATTCTGCAACTCGGTCGTGAGCTCATTCAGCTTTTGCTCAAAATGTTGTTGGGCCTGCTGCAGGTCGCGCACGATGTTGGGATCGTCTTCACCCACCTGCTTGTTCATGCGCATCTCTTCAAGCTGCATGTTCAATTCGAAAACTTCTTCCAGCAGGTCGGGCGGAACTACCTGTTTCTTTTCTGCGCCAGTTTGCCGGGCCGCATCGGTGGCGCTGCGCGATTGTTCTTCCAGCTTCACCCCTTCGAGTTCGAGCAGGTATCCGGTGCGCGCGATCGGGTCTTTCAAAGTGCGGTATGCGTCATTGAGTTGCGAGGTCTTTTCTGTGCTCCATTCCTGCTCCTGGGCGCTGCCACGGGCGAAGAGATCAGGATGCAGCTTGCGGCTCAACCGGTAAAACTCGCGCTCCAGCGAGGGGAGATCGATGTTCAATTTGCGCGGCAGGCTGAAGAAGGAAAAATAATCGGTCGCCTGAGCCGGCTGAATCTTGCCGCAAGAAGGACAGAAATGTCCTGACGCGGGCTGCCGGCATGACCAACAGAGCATTGCGGTTTCGGTTTGTGCCACGTTCGCAGTCAAGGCAATGCACAGGGCGCGGAGACCAACTCCGCGCCGTTCACCAAAAATTGAGGAGAAATACGGCTATGCGGAAAATGACGAACCGCAGCCGCAGGATCTGGAGGCATTGGGGTTGACGAAATTGAATCCCTGCTTCATCAACGTGTTCTCGTAATCCAGTACCATGCCGCCCAGATAAATAAACGACTTTGGGTCTACGAAGATGCGAACATCGCCGAACTGAAATACCCGGTCGCGTTCGCGGGCCCGCGTATCAAAACGGATGTTGTAGCTGAGCCCCGAGCATCCGCCGCCCTGCACACCCAGCCGCAGGCCGCCCTGGTCGGGAGAGATATCCTCCTTGGCCATGGCTGCGCGGATGCGCTCCAATGCGCGCTCCGTCACCTGCACGCTCTTGGCGTTGGGCGACAGATTGTCGGCACTGAGCACCGGGTTGTCCAGAGTTGCTGCCATTGTGATCTCCGCAGCTTACGCGGTCGTGTTTACTTCCGCCTGGTTTACTTCTGACTGGGCCGCTGCTGCGTGTGCTTCCGGATGTTTCTTTTTCCAGTCATTGATGGCCGCGCGGATCGCATCTTCTGCCAGCACCGAGCAGTGAATCTTCACCGGAGGCAGCGAGAGCTCCTTCACAATGTCAGTATTGGAGATCTTCAGCGCATCTTCTACGTTCTTGCCCTGGATCCACTCGGTGGCCAGAGAAGATGACGCAATCGCCGAGCCGCAGCCAAAGGTCTTGAACTTGGCTTCTTCGATCACGTGGGTTTCCGGGTTCACCTTGATCTGCAGACGCATCACGTCGCCGCACTCGGGAGCGCCGACCAGGCCCGTTCCTACATCAACACTGCTCTTATCGAGCGTGCCCACGTTGCGGGGATTGGTGTAATGGTCCAGAACTTTATTGCTGTATGCCATTTCTTTCTCCTCTTATTCAGTACCTTCTAAAGATTCATAAATGCTGTCTGAGGTTTCACAAACCGATCAGTGTCCTTCGGTTTGCCACTGGATCTTCGAGAGATCGATTCCTTCTTTCACCATCTCGTACAGCGGTGAGAGTTCACGCAGCTTGCTTACTACCTCGATGAGGCGGTTGGCCACGTAATCAACTTCCGCTTCCGTATTGAAGCGGCCAATGCCGAAGCGAATGGAACTGTGGGCCACGTCGTCGCCCAGACCCAGGGACTTGAGCACGTAGGAAGGCTCAAGCGTTGCCGAGGTGCAGGCCGACCCGCTGGAAACAGCCACGTCATTGATGCCCATGAGCAGCGACTCGCCTTCCACGTACAGGAAGCTGATATTCAGGTTGCCGGGCAGCCGGTGCTCCATGCTGCCATTGATGAACACCTGGTCCAGAGCGCCGGTCAGCTTGTCCTTCAGGCGATCACGCAGAGCTGCGATACGGGCGCTCTCCTGCGGCATCTCCAGGCGGGAAATCTCGCAGGCCTTGCCAAAGCCCACGATGCCGGGGACGTTGAGCGTGCCGGAACGCATGCCGCGCTCGTGGCCGCCGCCATCGATGATCGCGGAAATCTGCACGCGCGGGTTTCTGCGGCGGACGTACAAAGCGCCGCATCCCTTCGGGCCATAGAGCTTATGAGCAGTCAGCGAGGCCAGATCAAGATTCATCTTGTTGACGTCGAGCGGCACCTTGCCCAGCGCCTGCACCGCGTCAGAGTGGAAAAGCACACCACGCTCACGACAAAGCTTCCCAATTTCCGCGACCGGCTGCAGCACGCCAATTTCATTGTTGGCAGCCATGATGCTGACCAGGATGGTCTTGTCAGTGAAAGCGTCTTTCAGTTGATTGAGATCGACCAGGCCGTCGGGCTTCACCGGCAGATAAGTAACCTTATAACCATATTTTTCCAGGCGCTTGCAGGTGTCGAGCACAGCCTTGTGCTCGGTCACGGGCGTAATGATGTGATTGCCTTTCTCACGGTACATCTCAGCCACGCCTTTGATAGCGAGGTTGTCGCTCTCGGTGGCGCCGGAGGTAAAGATGATCTCCTTGGCGGTGGCGCCAATCAGCTTGGCAATCTGCTCGCGCGCGGTCTCAACCGCCGCTTCCGCTTCCCAGCCGAACTGGTGGTTGCGGCTGGCGGCGTTGCCAAAGTGCTGCGTGAAATAAGGAAGCATCGCCTCCACCACACGCGGATCAGTGGGCGTGGTGGCATGGTTGTCCATGTAAATCGGCAGCTTGATTCCGGGGGGGAGGTTGCCATTCGTGCCATTATTTCCGTTGCTGCTCATCTGTGCTTTTTCTCCTCAAAAACTCTAGTGGCTGTTCAAGGTGACCAGATCAAAGTGATCAGCCTTCAATCCTGATTCTTCTGCAGCGTCCTGCGGCTGCTCCTTCATGTCCGCGATGGAAATGCGGCTCAAAACCTGCTGGATGCTTTCATTCACCTTGCGCAACGGTTCACGCACCGTGCATTTGCGGCTCTGGTAGCAGCCATGCTTCTCGTCACCACAGGAGGTAATGAACAATGGGCCATCGATGGCCTTGATGACTTCGAGAGTGCTGATGTTGCGGGCATCACGCGCCAGAACATAGCCGCCGTTCATTCCATGCTGCGATATCAGCAAGCCGTTCTTCACCAGCTTCTGCAGGATCTTGGCCAGCGCCGCCTGGGGAATTCCATATTCGTCCGCGATGTCTTTAGCGCTGCACGAGCCCTGCTCACCGCATTCGGCAAGGTGCTTGACGGCAATCAGTCCATAGTCGGCTTTTTTAGTCAGTTTCAGCATGAAAGAAATGAACTCAGACCTTTTTGGTCGTATATTGATTCTAGACTGGAACTAAGGGGGAACGCAAGCGACTGCAGCCAGCGGCAGAATTCGGCATTCAGCGGTAACTGGTTCGCTTTGAACAGTTTAGCAAATTGCGCCCGAATTGGTCGTATTTTCAATTGCAGAGCGCCGGCAGGAGGGATGGGAACCGCATTGAGCAACGGATTAGAAAGCATCCTCAGTGGCGGCTAAGCTAAAATCCCCATAGAGTACGTGATGATGTGCCATTCATTCCGGAGAAGGTACAAGTGACCAAAAACGCTGAACATGAGCATGACCCCACGAAGTGGCGCAAGTTTGAACGCGTGGACATCTCCTTCGACGCAGGAGTCGAGGTGCTGGATTCCAAAGGCAAGAAAGTCGGTATGCTGCGCCAGTTGGGCCGCGGCGGCTTCATGATGGAGCCGGAGAAGAGCTACAGCAAAGACGGAAAAACCCACAAGTTTGTCCTGTATGAGCCGCAGGAAGACATTCGCGCCACTGTGAACGCGCGCGTTCTTTATTCAGATACCCGCTGTGTTGGACTGGAGTTCGTCGACCTCGATCCTGATAACGCCGTGGAACTGGGGATCATCATTGGGAAGTATTACGAGGCTGGCAAGTAAGAACCCCAACACCTTTTCAACACAGAGGAACAGAATGAGCAGAGGAATTTTAGAGCTAAACGAAATTACAGGACAAAATAACAACAAATATCAACACTCGATCGGAGCAGGTCAAGCTGATCTGAGAAGCGCCTATCTTTTTTTATCAATCTTCTCTGTTTACTCTGTTCCTCTGTGTTTCAAAGGCGTCATACGAACTCCACCGCAGGCTTGTGCGGGATGATTCCTGCCCTGTAGCCCATGCCCAGCAGGCGATCCACAGCTTCTTTGCCGTCATCACCATAGTCGAGTGTGCGCTCGTTCACATACATGCCGACAAAGCGGTCGGCCATCTGCGGATCGAGGTCGCGGGCAAACTGCATGGCGTAAGACAGGGCTTCTTCGCGGTGATCGAGCGCATACTGAATGCTGTCACGCAGTGCTTTGTTGATGGTGGGGATCAGCTCCGATCCCAATTCCCGGCGAATGGCATTGCCACCCAGCGGCAATGGCAGCCCGGTTAGTTCATTCCACCATTTCCCCAGATCGAGAATCTTATGCAGGCCGGAGCGGTCATAGGTGAGTTGTCCTTCATGAATAATGAGCCCCGCTTCATGCTTGCCGGCCAGCACCTCAGGGATGATCTGATCGAAAGGCACCACCGTGGTCTCGATCTTCGGAGCAAACAGCTTCAGCGCCAGATATGCAGTGGTGAGCGTGCCAGGGACGGCCACTTTCATCCGCTTCAACTCGTCCAGCCCGAAAGCTTTCGGCGCAACCACCATGGGGCCGTACTTGTCGCCTACACTGCCGCCACAGGGCATAAGGGCGTATTTGTCCTGAATATAAGGATAGGCATGGAATGAGATCGCCGTGACGTCGTAGAAGCCTTCCATGGCCTTGCGGTTCAGGGTTTCAATGTCAGTCAATGAGTGATTGAACTTCAGGCCGGGCACACGAATCTTATTAGTGGCCAGCCCGTAAAACATGAAGGCATCATCAGAATCAGGACTATGAGCAATACTGATGTCGCGCACTGGAACAGAAACAGACGAAGAGGACATATAAAGGATTCTCTATGAAGTGAATCAGGTTTGTCGAGGGCACAGCCGGAGCAGGGTGAAAGGAAATTTGCCCTCGAGTTATCAGTGATTTTCAATTTAATTTTTCGACTGATTCGTGTTCTGTTTCAATCTCACGCAGAGCTTTCGCCAGCGCTTTATCTGATTTCCACAGATGCCGCCGTAATCGCCACCACATGGCCAGCGCGGCGATCAGTAGCGCCACCACCGACACTACCAGGACCACGAATAACGTCTTCATCAGCACCCCGGTAGCATACCAAAGCACGCAAAAGGTACTCTGGAAAAATGGGCTTAGGCGGTTAGGGAAAAAGGCCTAGGAGTGTGTCGGGAATAGATCTTGGGGAATCTCATAAGACATGTGTTGAAGAGCAGAAGTGGGGTTAGGATGGGGCATGGGAAAGTGCTTCCGTCCAGACGATTTGGATCAAAATCTGCTGCTGCCACCCTCACTGCACGACTGGTTGCCAGAAAAACATCTGGCGCGTTTTTTGGTCGATGTGGTC
>QHVI01000008.1 GCA_003223515.1 Candidatus Angelobacter sp. Gp1-AA117 | reverse complement strand
CGACCAAAAAACGCGCCAGATGTTTTTCTGGCAACCAGTCGTGCAGTGAGGGTGGCAGCAGCAGATTTTGATCCAAATCGTCTGGACGGAAGCACTTTCCCATGCCCCATCCTAACCCCACTTCTGCTCTTCAACACATGTCTTATGAGATTCCCCAAGATCTATTCCCGACACACTCCTAGACGAGAAGAATTTGATGAATAGCAATGCAGAGAACGCAGAGTAGGAAAAGGATGCAGGGAAGGACCGAATCGATTCGCGGGTGCGATAACATGCTGGGGCACGATTTTTCATGCCCCGTTTTGTTTCTGAGGTGCTTCCATGCCCATGCAATACGAATACACCGCTATTCCTGAATCCCAGGTGCCGCGGGCTGCGAACCCTATCTTTCAGCACCTGCTGGATACCTATGCCAGTGAAACCAGCAAGGTGATCAGCGTGTGGCGGCAGTTCGCGCCTGAAGATATGCCATTCAAACCGGCAGAGCGCTCCAGCAGCGTGCTCGACATCATGAAGCATCAACTACTCTCCGAGCGGCGATTTTTTGCGGAATTCATTGGCCTGGAAGGTGAGCCTGCCGCCGCAGCCCTGATGCCTTCGGAACTGACTCCGGCTGCGTTTTGCCGACGCAATGAAGAACTATGCAAGCCGCGTCTGGAGCGGCTGGCCGGGCGGGAGGAAAAATGGTGGCTGGAGGTGGCGCCGTTCTTTGATGTCCAGCGGCAGAGGATATGGATTTTCTGGCGGCGCGTGCTGCATACGGCGCATCACCGCACCCAGCTCAGCGGATATCTGCGGCTGCTGGGTAAACCTGTGCCCTCGAGTTATGGGCCAACAGCGGATGTGACGTGGCAAGGGGCTGATCCCACGCGCAGCGTGCAAGCCGCCGAACGGAAGTGACTGGCAGGAATGAACCGCAAAGGACGCGAGGGCGCAAAGGTAACTAAGTTTGGGTTTTCAATTTTGGCAATTACAAATTTTGGCAATTATGGCAATTTTGCGGGCTGCCTTGTTGCGGCCCTGCTGCGCTGTGTTCTTTGTGGTTAGAGCTGTTCGGTTACTTGAGCGGATAGCCTGCGGTTCCGGGTTGCTTTCCATCGACCTTCAAGACCTTCACTCCCTGGCGCACGTCGGCCAGACTGATGAGTGCGATGCCGCCTTTTTCTGCGCGCACGGCCTCAAGCTGCATGCCGTTGGAAAGCAATGCCAGTGGCTCGCGGGGCACATCGCCGCTATAGACCTTCTTCACCCAGTACTGTTTGTATTCTGATTCGGTCATCTTGAGTACGCGGCTCAGCAGGATGTCCCTTTCGTGCGCCTGCGGCGCGCGCACCACCATGAAGATGGGAGTATTGGAGTTCCAGGAGAGCTTTTCCCCGGCAAAGATCTTGCGCAGCTCGGCGGAGGAGATTGATTCGAGAGAGTTCTGCGGGTTCACGATCACCGCAACGTCCTCTTCTTTCGATTGCGCGGAGATCACGCAACCTGCGCCCAGGCTCAGCAGCGCAACGAAAACGATGATGGACTTCCAGTTTCTTCTCATCTTTCTTTCCTCAGCTCTCAAAACCGGAATGCGAGTTGCAGCAGCAGATTATTGATATCCGGCAACTGGCGCCGGAACGTGCGATCATACTGCGTCTTAAATGCTATGTAGTCGTTGTAATCATAGCGCACGCCTATGCTGGGGCCGTGGCGCAACTGAACATCAGAAAATACGGGTGATTGCAGGGGGGCATTCACGTATTGATAACGGAAGTAGGGCCGCCACTTCGCTCCCAGCTTTTCAGAGATCAGCGAGTAGAAGGCAGGCGTGTTGAGCTTCTGCCCGGTTTCTTCAATGATGTGCTGAATGATGAAACCTTCATTCAGGAACTCGAACCTGGGCGTGAGATACACCACGTGCGCCGAGCCAATGGATTGTCCCAGGTGAAAAGGTCCGCCATCAGGATTGATGCGGTCGTGGTAGAAGGATCCGCCAACCTCCAGACCCTGCAGCCAGTCCGGCCTGGCGAACAGACCTATGGTGGTGGCGTGGCCGTTGTTCTCTACAATTTCATCGGCATTGGGATCGAGGATGTTGGGCCGGTGAATGTCTGATGATCCATATTCAAAGATGTAATTGAGGCCGAGCGAACCGCTGGGTATCTTGCCGGTGATGGAAACCCCAACACCCTGCGAGGGCAGCAGTCCGCCGTGATCGGAAAACTCTACCACCAGTGGACGGTCGGCAGCCGTCTGGAGCCATTGTCCATGATGGAACACGGAATTGTAGTAGCTGGTTGCGGTGTGATACCGGCCGAAGGAAAGTTTCAGATAGTCGTTGAAATCATACTTCAGCAGCAGGCGCTCAACATCGAGCTCAAATTCCTTCTCAGAGTTCTCGCTGAAAACTACTTCACTCAGCACTGAGGCCTTGGACGTGAGATGAGAAGTAAGAAACAGATCGACGTCGCCAATGGCAAAATCATTGTTGCCGCTGCGGAAGCCCAGCAGCCCAGCCTCAGGTGGACGCGCATCGTTGGCCTTGTAGCTCAAGGCACCGAATCCTGCCATTCTGATACCGGGAAAGATTCCGCTGATGCGCTCCGGGCTGAGAGTCTGTCCTTCAGCCGACGGTGTCTCCTGCACCGGTTCGGCCGGTTTCGCAGCAGCCTGCTCCGGCGCCGGCTGCCCCTGCCTGGCTTCCAGGACAGCCACCCGCGTCTTCAATTCTTTTATTTCCTGCATCAGCTCCTTAATTGTTTCTGAGTCGGAGGAGCCGGTGCTCTGGGCCTGAGAGGCGCACACCAGGACACTTAACAGAGTCCACACCGTGAAGATTCGACGCATAGCTTTCCTTGCAAAAATTCTGTGGGATGAAAAACGAAGGATGAGTCGTGGGTATCGTATCAACGGCGAATTTGCTGCCCTAGATTCCTAAAGTAACCCTGATCTTATGTACGAGTGCTTTCTCGTTGATTTCATTGGCGTGGATGCCGGGAGGAGTATCACTTTGGTAAACAGCAAATAGCAATTGGGCAATTAGCAAACATCAAGACCTTACCGCTGATTACGCTGATTTGAACTGATGGACGCTGATAAAAGCCAAAAAGCCACACAGATTAAGGACGAACAAGATAAAGAGAACTGTTCCCAAGATTGCTCTTTTGGGCCGGCAGATTTCATTTACCCAATTACCAATGTACTCATTTACCCATTGCTTCTTGATTCACGCTGATGCTTTCCGGCGGTAACGATTGAACTGGTGGTCGCCTATGCGGCGGCAACTGATCCATTGCCACCATGGCGCGTTTTCCTTGATGAAGCCCGGAGCCATGAACGTGGTTGGGCGCTCTTTAGGAGGATTTTTCTTCTCGGCCTCGGACGGCTCCTGCTCCGGGGGAATCAGCAGACCGATCTCTACCGGGGAGATGGTCAGGAACTTTTCGTCAATCAATCCGGCGCGTGACATGTAGCCATAGAGGGTGGGACCTCCCTCACATAGCAGATATTCGATGCCGTGCTCCTGGCGTAACACGCGCATTGCCCGGGGCAGATCGACAATGTTGCCCTCTCCAGCCACCATCACTTTCACATTAGGATGTGTTTTCTTCTGCGCCAGGCGTGATGCTCCTGCCGTAGTGGTAATGATCATGGTGTCCACCAAGTCGCCATCGAAGACCCGGTATCTGTCGAGTTGAAGCTGGGCCGCACCGGTAACAAAGATATTCGTCTCCCGTTTGCGCCCGAGTTTGCGGCGCAGTTGCTGCAAAGGCAACTCTTCAATGGTGTAAGCCGGGCCGCGATCTCCGTGAAGAGAGGTTTCTTCCAGCAGCGTGTTGATGCCCAGCAGAACTGCATCAGCATGAGCACGCAACAGGTCCATGAGCCAGCGGTCTTCTGGAGATTGGGAGATATCTGCGCCCGTGGCATAGCGGCCTTTGAATGAAGCCACTCCGTCCAGCGACTGTACAAAATTGGAGTAGATCCAGGGACGATCGGCAGCAGGCCTGGGAAAGCCAAGCTGGCCATAAGGCGCGTAGGCCGGATCGTCTGCCGGAGAGGGCTCGCCGCGATCAAAGAGAATTTCAAAGTTCTGCACCACCTTATTCAACCGCAAAGGACGCTAAGGGCGCAAAGGAAGCAACAGTTTATGTGTATTGATCTGGCACTATTTTGGAATAGATTGCGCGGTTCAGGTTGCTGCAGATTACCTGCTGTAAGGTTCTGTCTTGTTGGTATCGTGGGTGCCTGCGGCTGCGCCTTTTTTCTTGCGAACGTCTGATTTTTTCAGGCCCAGGGCAATATCGGCCAATTCCAGAAAGCGCGCGCCGCTGTTGGGGCTGATGTTGCCGCTGGTGCTCCACGCCCGGTTACCGTCCTGTCCTCGCAGATGCCGGGGAGCCACCCAGAGTTCGGACTCTTTTTCCTGAGATTTGCGCTTTTTGGCCACTCGCTGAATTTTACTTCAGAACGGCTGCCGGACAGCTTAAAAATATCGACTTGCACGCGCCAATAAGCGCCTGATTCCAGAGCTCTTACCCAGCCAGGGCGATTCATACGCATAGATACGATCTCTCGATAAGCTGAATCCGGAGAGTTACAGATTTCGATAAACCCGCGGAAGAATGCCATCATCGGAGCTTGTAACCCACAGTAATATGGATTAAAGCGCTGATTCACGCTGGTTCGGCGATTGGCGGATCCCGGTTTTCCGGTGGTAATCTTTGAATAAGACCCAACGCGGTTCCGTAAGACATAATTTTCCTAAGTATCTGTTATCTGCGACCAAAGATCCTATGAGTAAAAACGTGGTTACCACCCCCGTGATAGTGCCGGAAATTCCTTTGCAATCCGAAGAAGTCTTTCGCAGGCTGGTGGACTCCGTCCGCGATTATGCGATTTTCCTCCTGGATCCGCAGGGCTATGTAGCTACCTGGAACCCGGGAGCGGAACGCTTCAAGGGCTACAAAGCGCATGAAATCATCGGCCGGCACTTCTCTGTTTTTTTTACCCAGCGAGATAAGGATGTAGATAAACCGGATTGGGAGTTGAAGGTGGCCGCTGAGGTCGGCCGGTTTGAGGATGAAGGCTGGCGCATCCGCAAAGATGGCAGCCGCTTCTGGGCCGATGTGATCATTACCTGCATCAAGAATGACGACGGAAAGGTCATCGGTTACGGCAACATTACCCGTGATCTCACGGAGCGCCATCTGGCTGAACAACGTTACCGCCTGCTGATTGAAGGAGTCACTGACTATGCGATTTACTCGCTCGATCCGGAAGGCAACATCACAAGCTGGAACTCGGGCGCGGAGCGCATTAAGGGCTACACGGCAGAGGAGATTGTGGGGCAGCATTTCTCCCGGTTCTATACTCCTGAAGATGTAGCAAGAGGCCTTCCGCAGGAGGTCCTCAGGATTGCACGCGAGGAGGGCCATTACGAAGCTGAAGGCTGGCGCGTAAGAAAAGACGGCACTCATTTCTGGTCGAGCGTGGTGGTTACGCCGCTGAAGGACGAGGCCGGGCAGCTTACCGGTTTTTCCAAGATCACGCGCGACATCACAGAGCGCAAGAAACTGATCGATGAGATTCAGCGCCACGCTCAGGAGCTGGAATTACGTATTGCCGAGAGCGAGCAGACGAACGCGGAACTGGAAGCCTTCAGTTATTCCGTCTCGCATGATTTGCGCGCTCCGTTGCGCGCCGTAGAAGGTTTCAGCGAGGCCCTGCGCGAAGAGTACTCCCATGTTCTCGATGACACCGCGCAGGACTATCTTCAGCAGGTAATTACCGCAGCCTCACGCATGAACCAATTAGTGCAGGACCTGCTGAACTACAGCCGTCTCAGCCGCACTGATCTGCCCCTGCAGGAGGTAAGCGCCAAGGGTGTGATCGATCGTGTCGTTGCTGATCTTGCGCCGGAGCAGAAGAAATGCGTAACAGTAAAGGAGTTCGATAATGTGCGAGTGGTCGGCCACGAGGCTACGCTGGCGCAGGTCTTGACCAACCTGGTCACCAATGGATTGAAGTTTCATGCTCCCGAGGGGGCCTGCGAAGTCGTCATCAGCGTTACCCGCCCGAAGAAGGGCTGGGCCAGGTTCTCCGTGCAGGACCACGGAATCGGCATCGCTCCTGAACACCAGCAGCGCATCTTCCAGGTGTTTGAAAGGCTGCACGGTATCGAGGAGTATCCGGGCACAGGCGTAGGCCTGGCCATTGTGAAACGCGGCACCGAGCGCATGGAGGGGCGTTACGGAGTGCAATCGGCCGTAAAGCAGGGAAGCACCTTCTGGATCGAATTACGCACAGCGCAGGAGAATAAATAGCAAGTGATGGTGAAGACCAGAACCATTCTCATGGTAGAGGATGACCCGGCGGACATGCGCCTGATCCAGCGCGCCTTTGCCAAAGCGGAAATCACGGCGAAAGTAATCCGCCTCACTAATGGTGATGATGCGGTAGCTTATCTTGATGGCCAGGCGCCTTATGACAATCGCGCTGCCTATCCATTGCCCAACCTTCTGATCCTGGATCTCAAGCTGCCGCGCCGTAATGGCTTTGAAGTGCTGCAGTGGCTGCGGAGCCGCAGAGATGGCATAAGGCGCATGCCGGTCATCATGCTCACCTCTTCCAGGCACACCGTGGACATCAATCGGGCTTATGATTCTGGCGTGAATTCCTATCTGGCCAAACCCGAAAACACCGAAGGCCTGTTGCAGGTGGCCAATGCCATCAAGACCTACTGGCTTAGTTTGAACGAAGATCCAACCCTGCTGGGGACGGGCACCTATGGCAAGTGAGCAGCGGGCGCCGGGCACCATCCTGCTGGTAGAAGATGAGCCTGCGGATGCGCGGCTGCTGATACGCGCTTTCACTCGAGCTGGCGTGCTTAATCCCATCAAGCATCTTTTCCGGGGCGATGAAGCGCTGGCCTTTCTGGAAGGAATCAATCAATATGCTGACCGCCGCGAACATCCGCTGCCTATCCTGATCATTCTCGATCTCAAGCTGCCCGGCATGTCAGGGCTGGAACTGATACGCTGGATACACTTGCAGCGGGAGCTGCGCCGCATTCCTGTGCTGGTGTTGACCGGGCAGAAAGACGACAAATTCATTGAAGCTGCCTACGACGCGGGCGCGAATTCTTATCTGCTGAAGTCTTTTGCAGAGGATGAGATAGATCGCGTCGTGAACCTCATTAACAACTACTGGCTGAGCCTGAATGAGTCTCCTCTGGTGGTTAATCGAAAATAGACAAACGATGGGACCCTTTGTGGAAAGCATCCTGCTGGTGGAAGACGACCATAACGATGAACAACTGCTGCGCCGCGCCTTCAATAAGGCCGGAATCGCGATGCCCGTAAAAACCGTAAGAAATGGCGATGAAGCCGTGGCTTATCTGGAAGGCGAGTCCCCGTACAATAACCGGGCAGAGCATCCGTATCCTGGGATCGTAATTCTCGATCTTAAGCTGCCCCGCCGCTCGGGATTCGAGGTACTGGAGTGGATTCGCACCCGCACCAACGATACGAAGTTGTTGCCGGTGGTGGTGCTCTCTTCTTCCAGCGTAGCCAAAGACGTGAACCGTGCCTATTCCCTGGGAGCGAACTCTTACCTGTCGAAACCATATAGATCGGCAGAGTTCATGGAACTGGCGCAAAAGTTTCGCGATTACTGGTTGCAGATCAATGAAGATCCGTTCATCTCGCCGAATGTAAGCGCGTAAGAGCGCCTTTCCGCGTTTTACTGCAAAGGAACTGAGGACGCAGAGGAGCAGATCGTGTAACTCCAGTATTTGTAAGGGTTTTCGCGTGGGCAGCAGCTCTTAAGGTAGAATCTTGGAGTCCTTATTCTTGGCTCTTCCGGAGTGGTCCCTGAATACTATTCCAGCAAGCTTTCTATTAATGGCCGCGTCACAGCGTGGCCTGATGCACTATTTTCGCACGCATTACCTCGATGAAACTTTCAAAGGCCTCTACTCCCCCAATGGCTTTGACCTGCTGCTCCTGATCCCCTACTTCATCGTGATGGTTATCCTGGCTATGTATGGCCTGCACCGATATGCGCTGGTCTTCATGTATTACAGGAACCGGAAGAACCACGCTTCAGAGCCGCCGCAGAAATTCACCGAACTGCCGCGCGTTACCGTGCAACTGCCGATCTTCAATGAGCAGTTTGTGGTTGACCGGCTGGTGGAATCGATCTGCAAGCTGGAATATCCCAGGGACAAGCTGGATATCCAGGTGCTCGATGATTCGACCGACGAGACGAAAGAAATAGCCAGGGCGGTGGTGGAACGTTATGCCGCGCTGGGACATCCCATCACATACATTCACCGCACCAACCGCGAAGGATTCAAGGCAGGCGCATTGCAGAATGGCATGAAGACCTGCAAGGGTGAGTTCATCGCCATTTTTGACGCGGATTTCGTCCCGCCCGAGGATTGGTTATTGCGCGTGATCCATCATTTTGCCGAGCCGCAGATCGGCATGACGCAGACCCGCTGGACGCACCTGAACCGCAACTACTCTTTCCTCACGGAAGTAGAGGCCATTCTGCTGGACGGGCATTTCATCCTGGAGCATGGAGGCCGCTCGCGCAGCAACGTCTTTTTCAACTTCAACGGCACGGCGGGCATGTGGCGGCGCCAGGCCATTGAAGACGGCGGTGGCTGGCAGCACGATACGCTCACCGAAGATACCGACCTTTCTTACCGCTCGCAGCTTGCCGGATGGAAGTTCAAATATCTGCAGGACATCGAATGCCCGGCAGAGCTGCCTATTGAAATGACCGCCTTCAAGACGCAGCAGGCGCGCTGGGCCAAGGGGTTGATCCAGACTGGAAAGAAGATTCTTCCCAAAGTGATTCGCAGTAAGGCACCGTGGCGCGTGAAGGTGGAAGCCTGGTATCACCTGAGCGCCAACATCAGTTATCCGCTGATGATCATTCTTTCTACCTTGCTGCTGCCGGCCATGATCATCCGCTCGTTCGGCGGATGGTTTCAGATGCTGCTGATCGACCTGCCGCTGTTCCTGGCATCCACCTTTTCCATCTCCAGCTTCTACCTGGTTTCCCAGAAAGAGCTGTTCCCACGCAAATGGCCGCGGACCTTCCTGTTCCTGCCATTCCTGATGGCGCTGGGCATTGGGCTCACGCTCACCAATACCAAGGCAGTCATGGAAGCGCTGTTTGGGATCAAGTCATCCTTCAAGCGCACACCCAAATACCGCGTGCAATCAAAGGCCGATAAAGCCCTGGGACAGAAATACCGCCGCCGCCTGGGTATCATCCCCTGGCTGGAACTGCTGGTGGGAAGCTACTTTGTAATGATGTGCTGGTATGCCTATGCCAGCGAGAACTACTGGACCATTCCGTTCCTGCTTCTCTTTGTGCTTGGATACTGGTACACTGGCTTGATGTCACTTCTCCAAGGTCGCTTTGACCGGCTTACGCTCGGCCCAGAGCAGGAGCCGCATACGAAGCCGTTTCCGGTGGGGGTATAGCTATTGGCTCTTAGCTGTTGGCTTTTGGCCTTGTTTTTGTAGTCTTGGATTGTTAGCACGCGCCCGCAGCTTTTACCTTTTTCTCAACTCTGGTTTCAATAGCATTCAGCAAGGCGACCAGCATCTTGCGCACGCTGTTAGTTCCTTCGCCACGGAATCATACTGCTCTTTTTTCAGCAATTCGAGGTCCCTGCAAAGTACCAGATGATAGTCAAGCTCAGTGGCTGATCCCAATGCAATGCGGACGAATCTCGCTAATTCATTATCTGTCTGATGCCCGCAACCCTCGGCCAAGTTGGCCCCAACAGATGCCGCTGCACGACGCAATTGAGCTGTGATTCCATACATTTCCTCACGGGGAAAAGCTCGCGATAATCGGTATAACTCGAGTGTGCATGTGCTTTTGTCCAGACCTGTAAGTCTTGATAGTTCCTCATCATCCCTCCACTACCATACAAAGCCCAAGAGCCAAGAGCCAAGAGCTAAGAGCCAACTCTCGCTAACACGGCTGCAAACCAATCATCTTTATCGCGCCAGCATCTTTCCAATCGCAAGCCGCTCTCGCGCAATAAATTTCCAATGCTGCCCGACGTGAACTTATAACTGTTTTCTGTGTGGATCCGTTCGCCTGCATCGAAATGAAAGACTTTGCTGAGATCGTCGATTAATACATCCTGTTCGACCTTGCTTTCCAGATGCATTTCGATGCGGGATTGAGCGGGGCTCCAGAAGGAAACGTGTTCGAAGGTGTTGAGGTCGAAGTGTCCGCCGGCTTCGCGGTTGATGCGGGCAAGGACATTCTTGTTGAATTGGCCGGTGATGCCCTGAGCATCGTTGTATGCGGCGTGCAAGACGCCGGCATTCTTCACCAGGTCAAAGCCGACGAGAAGAGCGTCGCCGGGTTCAAGAGAGGCACGCACGTGGGTGAGGAACTGCACGGCTTCATTGGGTTCGAAATTGCCAATGGTCGAGCCGATGAAGAGGACGAGCTTGCGTCCGGGCAGGGCGCTCAATTGCGGCAGGTGATGAGAATAGTCGGCCACGATGGGACGCACGCGCAGATGCCGCAGATGCCCATTCAAGCCGATCACAGCATCTTTGAGCGCGGCCACCGAGACATCGATAGGATAAAAACTCAGGCGCAACTGTCTGCGCGCCAGGGCTTCAATGAGAATCCTGGTTTTGCTGGCGCTGCCTGCGCCGAGTTCCACCAGGGTGAGATTGTTTCCGGCCTGGGCCACGATCTCCGGAGCGTATTGTTCAAAAATGGCACGCTCCGTGCGCGTGGGATAGTACTCGGGCAGTTCGGTGATCTGCTCGAAGAGGCGTGAGCCTTCGGCATCGTAAAACAACTTGGGAGGAAGTTTTTTAGGGGTGGCGCTCAGTCCCTGCAAGACCTCGTCTGCAATGGGACTGAGAACGACCGCTGGAGCTTTATACGCTGTCATCCGCGAGCCTGATCCCGGAGAATTGCCAACGCGTCTCCGGTGTGAAGAAATTTCTATAGCTGGGCCGTATGTGGGAACGAGCCGTTACGCAGGAGCCTCCACGCAGCACCATCTGGTTGCACATGAATTTTCCGTTGTATTCGCCTAATGCTCCAGCCGCAGGTTTGTAGCCTGGATAAGGAAGATAGCCGCTGGCTGTCCACTCCCATACATCACCAAAAATCTGCACGGGCTTGTCATTGCCTGAGGCACTGGCGGCGGCAGGATGGAAGCGTCCGTCTTCTAATAAATTGCCTTCGGGTTTTGCTTCTGAAGCGGCCACTTCCCATTCGAATTCGCTGGGCAGGCGCGCACCGGCCCAGCGGGCGAAAGCATCCGCCTCGTAGTAGCTCACGTGGCAGACCGGCTCATGCTCGTCTATCTTGCGCATTCCCGCACAAGTGAACATGTGCCCTGATTTTTCCCAGTACAAGGGGGATTCCCACTTGTTGGCCTGTAAAGCCAGCCATCCATCCGAGAGCCACAACTCCGGACGGCTGTATCCACGGTCGTCCATGAAGGCCAGGTATTCGCCACACGTTACCAGCCGGTTGGCAAAACGGAACGGCTGCAGATAAACCTTGTGGCGTGGTGACTCGTTGTCGAAATGAAAGCTCGACTTATTCGCGCCGATCTCGCAGATGCCTTCAGGATAGCTGTGCGGCTTCTGCGCAGGCACATCGCCTGGTACCGAAGTTGCTGCTGAAGTTGTTTGGTATGCAGGCCGCAAAGGGTTCGTCCAGAAAGCATGCTTGATGTCGGTGACCAGCAGTTCCTGGTGCTGCTGCTCGTGATTGATTCCCAATTCCACCAGCCGCGCAACCTCGTCGGCTGGCGTGCCCGTTTCCAGCAGTTTGTGCATGTGCTCGTCGATGTGGCGGCGGTATTTCTGTATCTCTTCCAGGCCCGGACGCGAAAAGGCGCTGCGAATGGCCTTCTCAGGCTGTGCGCCCACGGCGTTGTAGTAGGAATTGAAAAGATTGCGGAACTGCGGATGGAAGGGGCGGTAGTCTTTCAGGTGCTGCGCGAGGATGAACGTCTCAAAAAACCAGCTTGTATGGGCCAAGTGCCATTTGGCAGGACTGGTCTGCGGACACGATTGCACCATCTGGTCTTCAGGCGTAAGCGGCGCAACCAGGGCTTCTGTCTGCTGCCGCATGGCTTTGTATTGGCCCAGTAAGGTTTCGCCGGCCGGTTCTTCCTTTTGGACAGAAGGGGCAGCGCGAAACGAGAGCACTGACTTCAAGGGGGACATGGCTCCTCGCTATTCCTGGAAAGAATTCAGGGCACACATACTACGCTTTTAGCGCCAGAAATGCACTATTTCCGGTCACCAGCCGTACTGCATTGCTCTTGGATTCCCATCAGGCGCCAAGGGGCTCAATTTTTCGTTGAGTCAAGCCAGAGCACGTTATGTAAGATGCAGGAAATTACGTAGATCCCTGATTCAGAGCAATTTCAGGATTTGGCACTGCAAATCAGCGTCATCGGTGGCAAAGGTTCAGGCCCGTTTTCTGCGTTTTAATGGCTTATCTTCGGCAAACCTTCCTGATTGCTGCCTCAGCATATAGGCGCGCAAAGCAAAGTTCATTAACCGTTGATACCCTTTGCCCTGGCTTTTGAAAAAATCAACTACATCTTCGTCAATCCGAAGGGTCATCTGGCGTTTCTTTCCCGAGCCCAACGCGGTCAGCAACATTCCGGGCTCGACTGTCAGAGCAGTGGCAAAAAAATGCTGATCGAGTTTAGGCGCGTCAGAATAATCAATTTGCCCCTCACGTGCTGAGCGCGGTCGTTTTTTAGCTTCCAAATATCTG
>QHVI01000027.1 GCA_003223515.1 Candidatus Angelobacter sp. Gp1-AA117 | reverse complement strand
AATGTTTTCTGGCCGTCGATTTCCGGCGACAAGAAGAAGACGCACAACATGGGAACGTGGCCGCAGGGGCAAAAAAAGACATTCAAGTTCAACGATCCCGGCGTGGTAACGCTGCTCTGCAACGTTCACCCGGAAATGGCCGGTTACATCATTGTTTCGCCAACTCCCTACTTTGCTGAGACGGGCGCGGACGGCGCTTATGCCATCGCCAACGTTCCCGACGGTCAATACACTGTGAATGCATGGCATGAAGGCAAAAAGATTTCGTCCAAGAAAATCACCGTAACCGGCGATTCCTCTGCCGACTTCACACTGCAGTAACAGACCTAAGCGGGGCGGCTTCCGCTGTCCCGCCAATACCCACCGTAAAAGAGACGTCAATGCAGAAGCGTTTTGAAAACAAAACGGTGGACCGGGACTGGCTGAATACCAACTTCCCGTGCATGATGGCCTGTCCGGCGCACACCAATGCCGGACGATACGTGGCACTGATTGCGGAAGGCAGATTTGAAGAGGCTTACCGCTTCGCTCGTGACCCGAATCCCCTGGCCAGTATCTGTGGAAGAGTTTGCGCGCATCCTTGTGAGAGCGCCTGCCGCCGCGGCGAAATCGATAAACCCATTCAGATCCGCGCTCTCAAGCGCTTTCTTACTGAGCGCCATGGTCCTGAATCCAGGAACTTCAAGCCTTCTCCGGTTGAAAAACAGCCGGCTCTGCCCTACAAGGTTGCGATCATTGGCGCCGGCCCGGTCGGTCTCTCCGCTGCTCATGACCTGGCCCTGATGGGATATCCCGTCACCATATTTGAGGCCGCTGCCGTCCCGGGCGGCATGCTCTATCTGGGAATTCCCGAATATCGCCTGCCTCGCGACGTGGTTGAAGCTCAAGTGCGAGAGATTCTGGAGACAGGAGATGTCACGCTCAAATTGAACCAGCGCGCCGGCAAAGATTTTTCCGTAGAAGACCTGCGCGCGCAAGGCTTTGATGCCGTGCTCATTGCGGTGGGTGCGCATCGCAGCCGCGATCTTTCTATTCCCGGCGTCGATCTGGATGGCGTCTATAAAGGTATTGATTTTCTTCTGAACGTGAACCTGGGCTATAAATTCACCATCGGCAAGAAAGTGGTGGTGATCGGCGGCGGCAATGTGGCCATGGATGTAGCGCGCTCCGCAGCGCGTGAAGTTGTCCGCCAGCACGAGATACCTACTGAAGAGTGGTCCAAAAACATCAGTGCCGTTGCTTCGCATGAAATGGTGGATATTTCGCTCTCCGCCCTGCGGCTGGGCGCAAGCGAAGTACACATCGTCTGCATCGAGCGGCGCGACGAGATCCCGGCAGCGCTCGAAGAAGTGGAAGAAGCTGAAACAGAAGGCGTGATCATTCACGCAGGCTTCGGTCCGAACAAGGTCATTGGCAAAAACGGCCGGGTCACCGCCCTGGAAACCGTTCGCACGAGCCGCGTCTTTGACGAGAACGGGAGATTTAGCCCTCAATTTGCTCCCGGCAGCGAATCACTTGTGGAATGTGACACGGTGATCATGGCCATCGGTCAAACTCCTAACCTGGATTTTCTGGGCAAGGAGAGCAAGATCGAACTGTCGTCGCGTGGGTTGATTTCAGTGGAGCGCAGCAACCTGATGACCTCAGTCCCCGGTATTTTTGCCGGCGGCGATTGCGTTTTTGGTCCACGCCTGATCATCGATAGCGTAGCCGATGGCAAACGCGCCGCCGTGGGCATTGATGAATTTCTGCGCGGGCAAAAGCATGCCGATCCCATCCTTGAAGTTGAAGTCTTTGACATGCACCAGATGATCACCAACTACATGGAGATCGCGCGCCAGTCCGTACCCATGCTGCCGCTGGAACGGCGCACTGGCGTGACCGAGGTGGAAATCGGTTTCGACGAACAAACAGCAATCGAAGAGGCCCAGCGCTGCCTGCATTGCTGGGTGAACACGGTTTTTGAGGGCACAGAAGTTGACGGCAGCGAATGCGTTCTGTGTGGTGGCTGCGTGGATGTGTGTCCCGAGCAGTGCCTTGAATTGGTCCCGCTGGAGAACTTTGAATTTCCGGAGCCCGTGCTTGCCCACCTGGAACAATACGAGAGCGCCTATGAGGTCGAGTTGCGTGGAGTGAGACCGCAGGAACTGGCGGCAGGAATGCTTTCTGGAGCGGTTATGGTGAAGGACGAAACGCGCTGCATCCGTTGCGGGCTCTGCGCCATGCGCTGCCCGGTAAAGGAAATCACCATGGAAGCATTTCATTTCAGGTCGGCCGAGAACACCGGGCTGATTCCGATCCAATCATTTGATTTGCGGGGCAGCAAATGACCGACGTAAACACGTTAGTGCAGGAACCGTCCTCTGGCGCAACCACTAAGGACGAAAACTGCAAAGACTGCAGCCGCCGGGAATTCTTTGCCAAGGTAGGCATGGGATCACTGATTGTGGCGGCAGCCGGCACAGGTTTGTTCTCCTATGAATATTTCTCACCGAATGTGCTGTTTGAATCCGCTCCCATCATTAAGGCGGGCAAGCCAGACCAGTTCCCTGCGAACACCGTGACACTGGACGCGCAAAGCGGAATTTACCTGATCAATGGTGCAAAAGGCTTTTACGCTCTGGGCGCAATCTGCACGCACCTGGGCTGCCTTACGGCATGGAAGCCTGAGCTGGATTTGATTGCATGCCCGTGCCACGGCAGCCGCTTCAATCGCGATGGCATAAAAGTCGCCGGGCCCGCGCCGCAACCGCTCCCGTGGCTGAAGGTCTGGCTGGCCGAGGACGGAAACCTGATGGTAGATCGTTCCAGCCCGTTGAAAGAACCTGAATACGTGAAGGTATAAGCATGGCCACCACAATTAAATCAGGGTTCGAGCGGATCAGGAACACAGAGGTCTGGCGAACGATATTCCGCAGCGGCAGCGGTTCCAGCAATCTGCATCGTTCACAGGCCGTCCAGCAGAATATCTTTCTTCATCTTTTTTCAGTGAAAGTCCGCTCGCGGGCGCTGGAGTTCAGCCCCACCTGGTATCTGGGCGCGCTCACGCTGAGCACGTTTTTCATCCTGATCGCCACCGGCATTCTGCTGATGTTTTATTACCATCCTTCCGTGCCGCAAGCATATGCGGACATGAAAGACCTGCAATTTGTGGTCGCTTCCGGCGTGTTTCTGCGTAACCTGCATCGCTGGTCGGCCCACGCGATGGTCTTTCTGGTATTCGCGCACATGTTCAAAGTGTTTTACCGTGGCGCGTATCGTCCGCCGCGGCAATTCAACTGGGTGATTGGCGTATTCCTTCTGCTCATTACTCTGCTGCTCAGTTATACCGGCTACCTCTTGCCTTGGGACCAGTTGGCATTCTGGGCTGTCACCGTCGGCTCCAACATCGCCAAAGCCGTCCCGCTCATGGGAAAACAGATTCGCTTCCTGATGCTTGGCGGAAATGAAGTGAATGCCAACGCTCTGCTGCGTTTTTACGTGCTGCACTGCGTGATCCTGCCGCTGGTGGCGATTCTGCTGGTGGGCGTCCACTTCTGGCGCATCCGCAAAGATGGCGGCCTGTACGTTCCGGAGAAGAAAAACTTATGACGGAAGGACCAAAGATGCAAGCTGAAGTGCAGTCTGACGTGCGCAAGAACCCGCGGCGTATCGCTTTCATCCTGCGCCGCACTTCTCCGTACGTAAAGACGCAGGACGATGGCCGCGTCATGACATATCCAACGGCGCTGTCGCGCTTCATCATTGCGCTGGAAGTTGCGTTCGTGCTGCTGGTATGGATTTCTTTGCTGGCCAATGCGCCGCTGGAAGGCATGGCTGATCCCATGCACACGCCCAATCCAGCCAAAGCACCCTGGTACTTTCTGGGCTTGCAGGAACTCCTGCACTATTTTCCGCCTATGGTCGCCGGAGTCCTGGTCCCAGGGTTGGTGGTGGGCGCGCTCATTGTGATTCCTTATTTCAATATCAACATTGAAGGTGAAAGCCTGTGGGCCAAAGATCGCAAGCGGCGCTTGATGATCATAGGCGTCGCGCTTGTCTTGTTCTGCATTTTCCTTCTGGCCTTCGACGTGATCGTTGCTCTGGTGCCGACAATCCTTATCGGCGGCCTGATGTTGTGGTCGGCCCGCTTTTCTTCGGAGTCACCCAGGTTATTTCATCGCTGGCTGGCTTCAAAGCCGCTGTCTTTCTGGATCATGTCATGGTTTTTGATTGAACTGACAATTCTCACCGTAGTGGGCACGTTCTTCCGTGGTCCGGGATGGAGTTGGGTGTTGCCGTGGCAAAGCTAATGGAAGGATGGAGAGCCTAAGTGGACGATAACAACAAATCGGCTCCTCTGCGCAGCCGACCCACACTGCGAGAATTGGCCTACTTCGGCGTTGTGAGCCTGGTGCTGTTGGTCTCATTGGCCATTGCGCCCGCCAAGAATTACTTCAGCGATTGGCGTCATTATCAAAAGTCTTATTTAAAGATTGCTGCCGAGCGGCAGAGCGGTACTCTGGTCCGCAGTTTCCATGGTGGAATTCACCAGACGTGGATTGCCAACTTGGGTGTTGTCGATCGCTGCGAAAGTTGCCACGTCAACATGAATGGCGCGCTGGTCGGCGCTACTGCGCAGCCATTCAGAAAACATCCGCCGATCCCGCATGAGATCAATCAGTTTGGCTGCGTCACATGCCATCGCGGACAGGGGCCGGCAACATCAGTGGAAGAAGCGCACTACACCACCGAAGCATGGGAACAGCCGTTGCTTCCGGCAAAGTACCTGGAATCAGGATGCGGACAGTGCCATCTTGGCCCGCTCGAAGGCGCACCCAAGCTCAGTGAAGGCCGCAGCCTGCTTTCAAGCATGGGCTGCGTGCACTGCCACAATGTCACCCAGCCGGATGGCAATCAGCTCACGCCCGGCGACAATCCACCGCCGCTAACGCACATCGCGGAAAAAACCAGCCGCGAATGGATGTATGCCTGGATCAAGAACCCTCAGGCGTACGCGGCGTCGGCCACTATGCCCAACTTCCTGCTCAATGATCAGGATGCAGCCGATATTTCGGCTTTCCTGATGGCCCAAAGCACTCCGTCCGCGGCCACGAAAGTTGAGATCAAGCCCGCGGCCGCTGCGGCTCCGACCGGCGCCGACGCTGCCACGGAAGCAACTACTCTTTATGGCGCATCGTTCTGTTCTTCCTGCCACGCGGTGCAGAATGAAGCCCGAAATCTTGTCGGCGGCAATTTTGGGCCGGAGCTGACCCGGGTCGGCAATAAAGTAAATCCGGATTGGCTGCGCCGCTGGCTTAACAATCCAGTGGCCTATCATCCTGACACACGCATGCCGCATTACCGCATGGATGATAAGCAGGTAGCGCTGCTCTCCAGCTTCCTGCTGGCAAAAAAGGACAATGACCTGCTGGCAAATGTCCATCTCGCGCCTTCCACCGCCGACAGCGTTGCGCGCGGCAAGAAGCTGGTCACAGAAACCGGCTGTGCCGCCTGCCACCAAATCAACGGAGTGAACCCGCCGCAGAACTTTGCACCTGACCTCACGCGCGTTGGCAGCCGGGCGCTGGCACAGGTGGTTTTCGCACCTGGCATGAAGCACAATCTGCCGGATTACATTGCCGCCAAGATCCATGATCCAAGGTCTTTCGGTCCCGGCCTGAAGATGCCAAAGTTCACGCTGACTGATTCGCAGACTGGCGCGCTGGCTACGGCATTACTCGCGCAGACGGACCGTGCTGCAACTTATCCGAAAGAGTTGATCATCAGCGGCGCGCGCCCCTCGAACTATCACCCCGGCGGCGAAGCCGGCAAGCTCATGGATGACCTGCGCTGCCTGAGCTGCCACGCCATCAATGGCAATGGCGGTGACATGGCGCCGGACCTCACCTGGGAAGGCAGCGCGGTGCAGGGCGCATGGCTGGAAGATTTTCTCAAGAATCCCAACACGCTGCGGCCCGCGCTCATTCGCCGCATGCCCAAGTTCAACCTGAGTCCCGAAGAAATCAAAACGCTGGCCGATTACATCAGCGTGGCGTATCAGGGGTCCGGCTTTGATTCGCAAACGCTGGACACGCATTCACTCAATGCCGACTCAGCCGCGCGCGGCAAGCAGCTCTTCTATTCCAAATATGGCTGCCAGTCCTGCCACATTGCCGATTACAAGAATGACAAAGGATATGTTGGGCCTGCTCTGACTAGCGTTGGCACCCGATTAACTCCAGTCTGGACGTATAAGTGGCTGAAGGATCCCAATGCTCTTCGCGCAGGAACACTCATGCCGAATTTCGGGTTGAAAGATGACGAGGCCCGCGATCTAACCGCCTTCCTGATGACCTTGAAAGCAAAGCAAGGAGGTAGCAAATGAAGCGCCTTGGCCTCCTGATTTTTGCTACTGTGCTGCTGCTGGCCGGCTGCCGGCATTTCTCACCGCAAGCGCCTAAGCCCGCAGCTTATGGAACTCAGATTGTCGAAGTCAGTGGTGGCAAGCAACTGGCCCAGGTCGGCTCCCCGCTGCCGCAACCACTGGTTCTACAGGTAAACGGCGCAGACGGCAATCCCGTTACTGGCGCACTCGTCATGCTCCATGGTGAAGGCGTGCAGTTCACGCCGGCGCAGGCATTAACCGATTCCAGCGGTCAGGTCACAGTGACAGCGCAAGTGGGATACAATCCGGGGGACTATCAGGTGACCGCGGAAACGCCAAAAGCCGGCGGAGGCACGGCCAGCCTGAACCTGCGTGAGATCGCTCTGGGATACGAACAGACAGTTGGGAAGATGGTAAATGACAAGTACTGCATCCGCTGCCATGATCCGGAATCGACGCCCGAGCGCGTCTCTAATCTCGACAATCTTTCACCCGCTCCGCACCAGTTTACTGACGGTGCGACACTGAACCGAATCTCGGACGCCGATCTCACCAATATGATTGCTCACGGTGGACCGGCGCTGGGCAAATCGCCACAAATGCCCGCCTATGGCGCAACGTTGAAACCCCCGGAAATCAAGGCCATGCTTTCCTATATCCGTACAATTGCTGATCCCCCCGTACCAGAGCCCAGGAGTGAAATATGGAAAATAGATATCTTGTTCGAATTCTTGTTGTCGCGCTCGCCCTTGGCGGCCTTTCTTGCTCAGCGCAGGTGCTGTCACTGGGCAAGGTAAACGACCCGGTTTCCAAGCGGCTGCAGAAACAATATATTGCGCAACTCCAGCAGATTTCTACGGAAACTACGAAAATCCATTTCCCGTACCCGTTTTATTTCAGCCAGGCTCTTGATATTGACGAGGCGCGGCAAAAGCAGTTGCCGCAAGGATCCATCCGTTTCGATCAGTTCAATGGACAGACCGTTCTGGCGATTTCCGGCAACTATTACATTTCCTACTCGTCAAGCCAACTCAATGGTAACCAGCGAGCACGCAAAACCTACCAGGACGTCGCCTTGCCGCTGCTCAAAGCGGCTGTGGCCCACACAGACCGCAGCGTTCCCTTTGAGGCTTATGCTTTCGAGATTTCCCATCACGTCCGCAATAAGGTGCTCAAGGTCAACACCGAGGGCGCGGAAAACTTGATGATCCTGTTTCCGCGCGCAGTGGCGGAACGCCTGGTCCATGCGAAAGACACGGAATCGCAGCAGAGTGCCTTGCTGGAGAGCGAAGTTTATCTCAACGGCGAGCCCTTCACTCTCTGGCTCACCGGAGACGATGCTCCTGAAGACGTAAAAGACCATTATCTGGCGCGGCATGGCCATGGCGATTCACCCAAGACTTCATCCATCACCACTGAGCCAATGGAACCGGGAACACTCGTGAGCACAAATCTTGTTCCGGACTCGGAACTGGCCCATACCGTCCGCGAGCGCAGGAACGCACCACCGGATCTTTCACCATCGAGGCTGGACAAGCTGCGGGCGACCTACGGTCCCACATTGCAGAGGCTGGTACCTGAATTGAAAGAACAAGCGCACCTCGTAGACTATGCGCCGCCATCCTTTATTGCATTCCATAGTGGCGCTTACCTTCAGCTCAGCATGAATACCGATCTGGAGCAGCCGGCAGGGTCATCGCAATATCGCATCGCCGCGATGGCTTTTGAGAGCCACATCTCACACGTGCTGCGGCCGGTGACAAAATACTTCCATGACAATCCGCAGTTTGATGGCGTTGATTTCAGTACCACGGTCCACCAGCCTGGCCAGTCCGGCGGCCAGTCAGTGGAGTTTATAGTTTCGTTTGCAACTTTGCTTTGCTATGACAAATACGATTGCACGGGGCAGGAGTTAATCAACCGCAGCATGGTGCTCATCAATGGCGAACGCGTTGCGCTAGACCTACAGCGGGCCGAAGCGGAGTACGCAGCCCATTAATGTGTGTGACAAGATTAGTGGATTTCCGCGCTGTCCAGTCACCTGGTGCAAACCCGGAGGATCGGGATTTAGGATTCCGGATGCGCGTAAGCAAATGAAAATAAATGGTTGAGGAGAGGGAATTTTGAACCTCCGACTCCCTGGTGCCGAATCAGATTTGACCATTGTTGAGGCACGTTGAAATTTAAAGCCGGTAAGTGACTGATATTAAAGCTGTTGTGGGACGGTGGTGGAAAGCTGTTGCGATTTCTGGAAGTCGGAGGCTTTGAATGTCAAAATTTGCCTAACCCCATATCACTATTCCTCAAATAGTGGCAATGGCTGCCATCGTTTCTACGTAAGTCTTCACGATTTCCTGAAGTCGGCTTTGATCAAATCGGGGAAGAGCGGTTGCCAGCAGAGATTGGAATTCCGCGCCTACTCGCATGACAACATCGTCTCTATCCTTCTTCTTGAGTTGGAGAACACGCCACCCGAGATCCGCCGTGTCTTTATTGCCCACTATCTTTGCAATAGCCTGTTGGAGCTGATTGTCATGCTTTTCGATGGTCTTTCTTTCGTTTGAAGAAAGTCCCTGAAGATCGCCAACAATTTCGGAGAGTTTTGCTTCCGTCATGACCTGCTTCAGGCTAATGTCGCCTTGATATTCAATCATTGCAAGGAGTTCGTCTGTTTCCAAAATGTCTCCAAACAATTCCTTTAGCCTTTGGATGGCTCGTTCTCTGGTAATGTTCTCAATTACAAATCCAAAATAGTTTCGTGGTGACAAATCAAATTGATGGATGATTAGCTCCATATTCCTTAGCTGATTGTCTGGCTGCACATGAGTTTGAGCCTCAATGAGTTTCTTGAAGTCTTCGTTGAATTCCTTGCAGAACTGCTCAAAGGGTTTGCCTCTCGGCACAACACCGATCCGTATGTTTCTCGTGTATTGTTTGAAATTGTATTTAAGCTGACCCCCGACATCAGGCTCGATGTTCAAAGTCTTCAATTGCTCCCGCTTCTCCGGCGAGACCAGGGCATCCAACATAACTGCTATTTCCCCTCGTTTGGAATCGAAGGTAATGAAGTATGGATTGACTGTGCGGGCTTCAAGAAACCTCTTGATCGTTGCCGGACGTAGCATAGTGACGACGCGGTTCAGGGCCTGACGTAGCCAGGGCCGTTGCTGTAACGCTACGCGCAGACTGGGACCAATTGGTGCATTTTGAGCGAGATACTTCAGAGTATCGTCAATGTGCAATCGTAGCGTGTTAGGAAAATCGCCCTTTTCTAAATGATGGGTGATTCTGTCAATCTCTTTTCCCAATCCATCGCCGAGATCACTCAAGTCCGCGATTTTACTATGCCAGTTCTCAATTACATTCTTCAGCCTTACAGACTGGCTTCCGTCGCCCCGTTCCGCTGCTTCCTTAGAGAACTGAAGATAGGCCAGCACTATTTTGGCTGCCTCTGTGTGCGTAGCGGCTTCCCGGCAAGACTGCGACTGCCAATCCGGCTTATCAGGCGCGTGCCTGGCAGCAAACAACTTGAGGGAGATCAGGGAGAAGCTATCCAAAATCGGGGCTGTATTGTTGGGAAAGCTTTCCTCAATGCATTTTCTCCCAAGCCTGACAAGCACTCTATAAGATGTGGGATCAATCCTCTTCAAGTCCAGAGACAGCTGGTTTTCTTGGACAAATCTGAGAATGTCATCCGCTCGAATGCCTTTACTGGGTGGCACAATTCCCTGTGCGGAAAGAAAAGTTATGTAGGCACTCGCGGTGCTCCATGTCGAGGTAAGAGTTGCCACCAGTTCATTGACGGAATGCAGAGTAAATTCTTCTACATACAGGAGCAACAGCTGCGCAAACTCCTCGGGAGTCAAAAACCCAGGTGGTCTAATTGTCAGGCGCTCGCTCTTGAGCAAAACGGAGGCAAGCTCCCGTGCGCAAACATTCTTGCGTATGTGCCAGCGATTTAGCGCGGCGTTTTCGCGATAGAGCAGAAGCAATACTTCCGAGTAGGCGTCGGGAGGATTCAGATTCAGTTTTTTTACGATCTGGTTGGCATAATAATCGAACACATTCGGCTCTGTGGCGGGTACGTCCCGGGCCAGTTGTTCCAGGTAGCCCTGGTCCAACTTTGGTAGGCCATAGAATTCAAGAGCATCTGCAAAGGCTACTGCGTTATACAAATTCTGGTGGTACTGCTTGTCGTGAGCAATCAATTTATCAATGGGTGGGAAAATCATCCCCAATATGGGCAGGTTCTTTTCTCGCCTGAGCGGCAGAAAAAGAACTATACCGGTTTAGCAAATAGTGTGCCGACGCAATCTTCTTTAGAATCAGATATTTAACAGCCAGGTATGCGGTACACTATTTCACAAACCGGTATAGACTGTAGGGAATCATTGCAAGGCCCCATAAAAAACCTAGCCCATGGCTGTTCAGAAGCACCATAATCCATAAGCCAATTTCCCCGAGCAGGAATATGGATATCAATCGCAGCGCCTTCCCTATCTTTGCGGCTCTCATAATTTATCTCTGGTACAGAATGCTTACGACGCGTTAATAGGAGTGCCTGTCCTGATTCATGATCCAGAGTCACGGTCTGCTTCACCGGAAAGAGCTTAGTCGGCCGCGCATAAGCTATTTTTTGAGTCTCTTGGGTCGTCTGGAACGGAGACAACTCATATTGCAGATGGCCGACTCTCCGGCCAATTGATCAAGCCACGGCCTTTCGGAACTGATTCCTCTATTGATAGTGCAATGGGAACCAAAAGTGTTTCATGTCCCAAGGACTTTTTAACTTTTAGCAGAGCTGGCCAATTGCGATCACCAGGAATTGACTTCACTGCTCGAACTATCTGTTGCAACGTCAGGGGGCCGCCCGTTGAGTTTACCTAGCAGGTTTTTTGAAATCAATGATTTACATTTCCAAGCAAGGTACTGGATGGCGACTGCTGGCAACAGTGCGACATCGAAAGCCTCCAAGATCAACACACCTCAACACCATCTAGTTTTTCCGACGATGAATCTAAAGGGTTTATCTCCAGGTCGATTTCCCTGGTCCCGAACCACATTCAAAATGCTTATTGATTTTTGTGGAATTTTATTGCTCTTAAGCCATTGATATTGAAACTGTTGCATGTCACTGATTGAATACTATTTCCATAAAGATAGCCAGCTTCAATCAGAAGGGCTATCGCCAAATAAAAGAGGCATGTAAGGGCGCAAACTTCAGGATTATTACTGGATTCACCTCTCTGCTCTCCTGGCAGCGTGAAAGCCTCAACTAAGCATTTATCCCCACGCATATATGCGGCAAGGCGGGCATGATTCTTGATTTTGTTCTCTTGCGCCTTGACTTTTCAGTCGCTATAGTAGTATTATTATAGCGTCACCCAGGTGGCGGGGCTGTATCTGCTCTTTGAAAACTGAATATCGATTAGACTCCCTTGCCCAACCGGCAGTCGTGTGCCTTGGGGTGGAGAGGGCTTGTCACACCGTCATGCGGCTCACAGATATCTTGTGGGCCGGTGACGGTGTTGGCCTTATTTCACCTGCAATCCTGATCTTTGTGCAGGGTTGTGGAAGTGTCTCCCAATTCCGGTCGTCAGAAAGGCTGTTCCGCTTCTGTACCGGAACAGGAAACGGCAACCGGAACACCGGATCTATTGCAGCCAAAAGAGTTAACACCGTTTGTTCCGTGTTCCGCTTCATTTGCCTGATTGATCTCTGACGGTCATAAACGACGACGCGGCCAGTTGGGCTGGCAATTGGAGGCCAGGAACTGAAATTTTCCATGCTCTCTATATGCCCTACATATTCCCAGTCCATCTTGGACTATAGCTTTACTGGAATCACTCTAAGCAAATCTCTCTTCAGCCTTCTCCGTGGACACAGCGGCTTCCGTGGTAAGGCTTTGGCGTTTGCTCTGCGTTGAAGCCCTTGTATTTATTGCTGCCCGAGCAGGCGAATGCGGGCGTTGAAGGTGCGGTGGCTGAAGGTGCCGAACTGGAGATAGGTCGTCGAATTGATGTTGTTGTCCACAAAAGCAGGATTTTTGCTGTTGGTTACGTTATCGATGCCGGCGCGCAGAGCCCAGCGGTAGCCGTGAAAGTTGAACTTCTTTTCCAGCGCAGGATTTAAGGTGAAGTAATACGGAAAGCGATGCGCCGCAGGGCCGTCCACCAGTTGCTGGAACTGGTCGACGGTGAAGAACGGGAAGCCGCTGTGCCAGGTCGTTGAATAGGCAAAATCGAAATTCCTGAATTTCCAGAATGAGGGCAGCGGCAGAAATCCCCAGGAGGTGATCTGGTTGGGAGCGTCCCAGGGCAAAGGTCCGCTGAGCTGGTTGGAAAAGACCGGGTTGTCCTGGCCGAAGTCGAGCACTTCATTGGTATGCGCGTAAGA
This sequence comes from Candidatus Angelobacter sp. Gp1-AA117, assembly GCA_003223515.1. Lineage (GTDB taxonomy): Bacteria > Acidobacteriota > Terriglobia > Terriglobales > Acidobacteriaceae > Angelobacter. Next base: position 90,088 of record QHVI01000027.1, on the reverse strand, counting down.
ACGGGTATAGGCCACCATCACCGGATAGCCGTGCTTGATTTCGCGCCGCAGGGTCAATTGCACGGCATGGTATCTGTCTTCGCGACTGTTCCTGAGAACCGAAGTGCCGCTGAGTTGGTCTTCAAAGCCCCATCCGTGCTCTCCGCTGCGGCTGATGTAGTCGAGCCTGGCATAGATGCGGGCGGGCATGCGGCGTTCGATGCCGGCACTCCAGTTGGTGAAGCGCGGCATGAGCAGATGATCCTGATCCACTGCAAACGATGTAACCAGCGGAAGGTGGGTGAGGCTGCCGGTATCGTCAAAGAATAAGTCACTGCGCGATCCCTGGAGCGTGCGGCTGAGCATGCTCAGGTTTGTGCGGTCATAGTAGACGCCTACGCCGGCGCTGATCTTGGTTTCGCTCGCCTGGTGCAGCAGGTAGGTTCCCGCTAACCGGGGTGAAATCATGTTGCGGTCGATGAAGGTATCGGCATCCCAGCGCAGGCCCGCATCGATCATCAGGCGCTGCACCGGCGACCAGCGATCCTGCACGTAAGCGCTTGGTTCTACGCTATGCAGCCTGGAAGCCGGAGCATTATCGAAGAGGATTTCGCGAACGGTTGCGCCGCTCAGATCCTGAATGATCAGCGGCTTGCGCGCTACGAAGCTGTAACTGTCCACGCGGTCGACTGCGGTCCCGAACGCCAGGTGGTGCGAGCCGTGCCAGTTCAGGGGATGAAGGAATACGTTCGAGAAGCCCTGAATGCGGTCTGACCAGTTGGCCTGCGAGCGATAGAAGTTCCCCAGGATTCCATCCGGTGTAAGGAATTCCGGCTGGGTCCCCAGCGGGACTTCAGTGGAGTGGGCGCGCAGAAATCCGAAGCCGAACTCCACCATGCTGTCTTTAGCGAAGGTAATCTGGTCTTTGGCTGCGAGCACATGGAGCGCGGACTTCTGGTTCACGGTCGCATTCACCGGATTGAAAAACGAGATCCCGGCATGCTCGCCATCGAACAGGTCCATCACGCCATCCACCATCAGCACATTGCTGGGGCTCAGGTTGACCCGCAGCTTGGCCAGATCGGCGGTCCGCCATACCCGGCCCGTATCCTGGCCTGCCGGCAACTCATCGATAATCGTGAGATCGTTTTCGCCTTCATGAGAGAGCAGGAACCACGCTTTATTGTGAATGATCGGACCGGAGAAGGAGGCGCGCGGCGTCCAGTTATTGAAATGCAATCCCTTGGTCGTCTGGAAGGTAGGAACGAAATCGGTCGCGTTGAAATGAAACTGGTTGCCGCCATCGTAGGTTTCAAAGGAGGCCAGCCCGGCGGAGCCTTTGCCGAACTGCGCCGAGTAGCGGCTGGTCTCCACATTGATCTTGCGCAGCGAATCAGGATTCAGCCGCAGTGCGAGTCCACCGGTGGGCTGGCTGATTTCAAAGCCGTCGAGGTAATCCTGGGTCTGTTGGCCTAGGCCCCCCAGGACGTGCGGGCCGCCGTTGTTATCCACGACGATTCCGGGAATAAAACGCAGAATATTGCGGTAATCGCGGGTGCTCGGATAAGGAATGTTGGTGATGTCTTCCCCGGTAAGCGTTTGCGTTGCCGGGGTCTGCTGTGGATCAATGGGAGATGCCTGCGCCGCCACCTCAATTTCTTCAGTATGCGTGCGCACCTCCTGAAGATGAACTTCCAGCGGTGTGGTCTGTCCTGAAGAAATCAGCACCTTTTCGGCAGTGGCAGGATAGAAGCCTTCCTGCTGAACCATGACCTTATAGCTGCCGGGAGCAAGAGAGATGTTCGCCTCTCCGTCGGTGTTGACCACAGCCGAAGCGACCGTAGCGTTATCGCGCTGAACAGTTATTTTCGTGGATAAAACCGCGTTGTGGGCAATGACGCGAACCTGAAGCACGCCGGGTGGCGCAGGCACAACTTTCTGTGTACTGAATGCAAAGCTGCAGAACAGCAACACACAAACGAGAAGACGAACGTTGATGACTGAAGACACTTGGGTACAACTCCCGGCTCACTGAATCGTTCGATACCGCTTACTCACACAGTCAGTCATCCCGGCATGAGATCTGTGCCGCCCCATCGGGCTATTTTTTCGTTCTCGTTCTTTGCCCCAACGCTTACGCGTTGGGCCAACTTCCTTCGCCCGCTTCGCGGGCTGATTCCTTAAGCCGCTCTGCGCCCTCTGCGGTTAAAGCTTTTGCCAGTTGCTAATTGCTAGCTGCTCATTCCGGCTGCGTATGCGGCGCGGGCTCCACAATGATCGGCTGGGCCTTGCGCAGCTCGTGCTTCCCGGTTTCCGTCTTGGGCTCAATGCGCTCCGGAGGCCGCATGCGCTCGTCATACTTGCCGAAGATCATCTTCCCGGCCGTAGTCTGCAACACTGAAGTCACGGCAATGTCCACGTTCTTGCCGATGAGCTTGCGGGCGTTGTCCACCACCACCATGGTGCCATCATCGAGGTAGGCGACGCCCTGGTTATACTCCTTGCCTTCTTTCAGGATAAAGACACGCATGGTCTCTCCCGGAAGGACAATGGGTTTCAGCGCGTTGGCCAGTTCATTGATGTTGAGCACTTCCACACCCTGAAGCTGCGCCACTTTATTCAGGTTGAAGTCATTGGTGATGATCTTGGCTTCGTACACCTTGGCCAGTTCGATCAGCTTCAAATCCACCTCGCGGACGGTGGGAAAATCGTCCTCCACGATCTGGACGCTGACCGTGACGATCTTCTGGATGCGCTGGAGGATATCCAGCCCGCGGCGGCCACGGTTGCGCTTGAGCGAGTCCGCGGAATCGGCCACCAGTTGCAGCTCCCGCAGCACAAACTGCGGGATCACAAGGATGCCGTCCATGAACCCGGTCTCCGCGATATCGGCGATGCGGCCGTCAATGATTACGCTGGTATCCAGAATTTTGAAGCTCTTGCGTCCCTGCTTCTCAGCGCCGAAGAGGCCACCCAGGGCAGCCAGATTCAGCAGGTCTCCCTTGTTCGCCCCGACAATCAGGCCAACATACGACATCAGCAGCATGACCATAAGTTGCAGGAAACGTTGCGTGTTGTCGTGCTGGATGCTGTTGCGGATGACAACGCTGAAGAGATACGCGCCCAGAATGCCCAGGATGCTGCCAATGACTGCGCCGATCAGCCGTTTGAGGCTGACCACACGCAGCCGGGCTTCAAACGCCACTACGGCCAGTCCAATGATGACTCCTATAACACCCGCAAATGGCGCAGAGAACTTCGACAGGCCGAAAGGCTGGAGTTGCCAGCAAGCGATTGCAACAACTGCGATAAAAACAATACGAATAAATATCAGGTCCATACGGACCTCCCCACCGGCCAACCGCCGGTCAAGGTATAAGCTGGGAATATCTGTTCCCGCAGTACCCTGGAATCAGAGCTGCCCCCACAGCCCTTTGCGGAACTTAGTAATAATTAATAAAACAGCTCCGCTATGAATCGGCGTCAGTATACATCAGTCTGAGGAAAGATTACGCCTATAGTTAGTTACCGACTAAGTAAATACCGCCTGTCCTTTGTTGTTGACCCGGATAACAGTCTCACGGCATCTTTTTGGCAATGGTTTTCGCCGGTCATTCCTCCGGCGAAGAAGTTTGGCCGAGCAGATGAGCGGCCTGGTTCTCCTGCTCTTGTGGAGGACATTAAAACCGGCGCCGGATTATCTCGGGGGAGAATAAAGGCGCCGGTTTTATTTCGGCTGTCGGCTTTTGGGTTCAAGTGAGCGCTTGATTACCGGGATTCAATGCTGCCCAACACATCGTCGTAATAGGCAATCACGGCGCGCTTTGGTTTTTCCTTCAGGCCTTTGAGCGGGATCGTCTGCTCGAAAGTATGGTTCCCAATCAGTCGTGCTGAGCCCAGGCGGGCCACCTTGCCATTGCTCAGTTCCAGATAGAGCGGCACCAGCATGGCGAATTCATTGCTCACGTCAGACTGAGTCAGTTTGATCTTGAGCACCACATCGCCACTGGCGTCTGTGCTGAAAGAGTGCTCAATCGATAGCTGGGATATTCGGTGCCGTAGACATACTGGTTGAAGAACCAGTCCATCTTGTGGTTACTGTCGATATCCATCTCGGGCGTCATGTATTTTTCCAGGATCGCCTTGAAGTCTTCAGTGCTGGCACTGCGGTTGGCATAATTCTTTGCGAATTCGTGCATGAGCGCCTTGAAATGCGTGTCAGGATCCTGCACGCTTTCATCGCGCAACATGAAACGCACCATCTGCAGCACATAGGCGCCCTTGGGATAAATCAGGGACGTAGCTACATCGAACCCGGTTTTCGCGTTGTCCAAGCGGTAGCCGAGACTGAGCGGACCAACGTCAATGGGACGCTTGCCCTCTTTGTTCTTCTGCGTAAGCAGCCAGCGCTGATCGGCCCAGAACTTGTGATAGTCATCGAGGCCATGCTGCGTGTAAAACGCCTGCAGGAACAATGACGCCGACATATCCGCAAAGCCTTCGCTGAGCCATTGATCACGATAGGAGCTCAGCCCTACCGTATTTCCCCACCATTGGTGCGCAATCTCGTGCGGACCAACCACTTTGAAGTATCCATGAGCATCTTCCCATCCAAGCTGGTGACGGGTGGTGGAATCAAAGAAATAGGTGATCGGCAGGAACACCAGGCCGGGAAAAGACTGGCCAAAGGAGGGTGAGGTCTGCTGAGTCATGGCCAGACGCTTATAGGGCGCTTCTCCGAAATATTCTGTATACAACTCGACTGCGAGCTGCGCCTCACCCATGGCTTTCTTCATCAGACTTACAGTACTCATGCTTCCCAGAGTCTTTAGCCAGATAACATGCCCTTTTCCTGAAGCTTCAAACTCATCTCCGGAATGCTGAAGGTCTTTAATCACATCAGGCGGCTCCGGATTTACATAAGTTTCGAGAATGTAGGGCTGCTTGAAAGGTTTTCCCTGCTCGCGTTTGAATTTGCCAAAGTTGAATCCGGCGGCTACCAGGGGTACATCCGTAGTCCATTCGCTCACTGATTCATTCCCCTCTTCGACGTTGCGCACCAGCTTACCGGTGGCTACTAACTGCATGCCCTTAGGCACATGGAAGGTCATGTCATAGCGGGCAAAAGACCAAAAACTCAACCCCGGGTACCAACTGTCCCGTGCCGATGCCATCTGGTAGTAGTTTCCGCCGCCTTCATTGGAAATCGCATCTTTGCCGCTGTAACGGGTGGTGAAGGTATAGCTCTCGCCTTTTTTCAATTCCCTGGGCAGCACAACAGCAAAGTCGGCATCCCTGTCTTTATCTTCCTGAATGAAGTGCAGAGGCTGGCCTTTGTCTCCGGTCACTGCATCCACTCTGAGAGTTGGAAACAGGTCCAGGCCGAGAACAACGACTCCGTGCTGGGCGGCGGTAATTGTAGTTTCGGCAACGCCGGTCAGGTATGCAGACTTGTTGATAGAAATATCCAGCTTCTGATGGTCGATTCGGAAAGGATCATTCTGCTCAGAACTGCTGGCGGTACCGGCGGCATACTCTTTGGAGTAATGAAAAACCGTCCACAGTCCCGCATGGGCGTCGTCCCAGGTAAGCAGCGAGACCTCTTCCGGCTTCATCGTGCCATGAGGATCGATGTCAAAGATGGTTTTGTTGCTGTAATTCCGGCCCTTGATGAAGGCGATAAATTTTTCTCCCTGGTGGGAACTCAATACATCCTCAAGAAGACGCGCTTCCAGATTGGTCTTCAGCTTTTTCTTGAGTTGTTGCTGCACTTCCGCCAGCACGCCGTTGCCTTCTCCGGAATCGGGCGTCGAATCGGTGACCGCAGCCTTTCTGAGCTCCTCTTCTGTGCCATCGGTAAATCTGAGGAGAGCGCCGCCAAAATTTTCCTGGTACGGCTGGCCCTTAGTGAGGATGGCAAGATACTTCTGCTCCACCGGAATTGGAGGCTTGAGATCAAACGTAGCTTCACCGCTGAACACCGCGCCGGTAATTTTCCCCTTTACCGGCTCCAGCAGACGGAAGACTCCGTTCTTAAACAGGAATATGCCCACATCGCGCTTGAGCGTGAAGTTCTTTACGTGAATCGTTTCCTGCCCGACATGAATGTTGCGGAGATTCAAATACGAGGGTTCATTGTTGGCCAGAGCGCCTGGACCGGTCTGCGCCTGGGACACTCCGGCTACCGCAAGGCAAACGAAGAGATAATGAATAAAGGATTTCATCATGTTGCTGGGACTCCTGAAGAATGTCTGGGCTCTGGTTGAAGATTATGCTTCGGAAACCAGAATTGCTCAATAGAAACATAGAGATAAACGGCTTTTTAGTTCCCGTTTCGGGAAAAAAGGACAGGCACTAAGGTTGAGGGGTGGCACTCTGGACAACAGTAATGTTGCTCATATCTGCCTGGTTGTGCGAGAGTTATCAATCCGTCTTCATCATGGGCAACAGTTTGAGCGAAGGAGCAATCCCATCTGCGGGTGACAACATGGCAAAGAAACCTCAGCAACGGACCTACGAGGAAGCCGTAAACTGGCTTCGGGAACACGGCTTTGACATTCTGGACGCGCCGGGAACTCAGAACCGCGTCTTTCTGAAGAAGCTGAATTCCTCGGCAGCCATCGAAAAGGCCGATGATGGAAGTACCCGTGTCTTTGCCCGTCCCGGCTACCTGATCGGCGGCGAGATTTCGCGCCTGATCGACAAGGGATACCAGAAGTTTCTCAAGACCACCAAGACCGAGATTCCAGCCACGGCCGATCACCTCAAGGCCATCCACCAGTTTTCGGAAGAGCTGCGCGAAGCTATCGGCGCCGTCAGCCTCTACAACGAATCGCTGGGTACCGTGAGCGATCGCTACGTTTACGACCGCGTTCAGGACCGCGACCTGCCGGAATCCCAGCGCCCCAAGCGAGCCTGGGAAGAGAAGGAAAGTTCCTCGAAGAAGAAAAGAGCCTGAGGGAATTGGTTAAGTGGGTAATTTGGTAAATGGGTAAATGAACACCAAAGTGTTCTAGCTTTTTCAAATTTACCCACTTACCAAATTACTCATTTACCAAATCCTTACCCTCACTTGCAACACACTCTCTTGCAGCAATACAGTATCTCTAATCAGGAATTCTTTCTTTGAAGGAGATTCTCTATGATCCGCAAACGTGCGAACCGGCTGCTCGCAATTGTATGTGCAGCCATACTGTTCACAACTCTGGGGTTTGCTCAAGGTTCCAGTTCAGGCTCAAGCTCCTCGCAAACGGGTTCCAGTGATACCAGCAAAAAAAGAAAGAGCGGGAAGAGCAGCAAATCTTCAAGCAGCACTTCCAGCACTTCAGACAAGAGTGGAAGCACCAGCAGCAGCAAGAAAGTAGACATCAACTCCGCCAGCAAAGAAGAACTGCAGGCGCTGCCGGGAATCGGTGACGCCTACTCGCAGAAGATCATCGATGGACGCCCGTACAAGACCAAGCGCGACCTGCTGACCAAGAAGATCATTCCCAAAGCTACTTACGACAAGATTCAGGACCAGATCATCGCTCACCAGAACACCGCCGCTGGCAGTCGTTCCAGCGCCAGCAGCGGCAGCAGCAGTGACAAAGGCGGCAGCAAGAAGGGAAAAGATAAAAAAGGCAGCGGCTCAACTACGCCGAAATAATATTGTTCACAGCATCGGCACAAAGCCCGGCGTGAGCCGGGCTTTGTGCTGTTTATAAAGAATTCTTTACGTGCAATCTTGGGCGGCGCGCCGGTAGCGCCTCCTTTTTGTTTTTCATACGGGTAATGGCTATAACGTCAGCATGGATGCACCCGTGGTAGAATCCACACCCCGGCGATCCACCGAATGGGAGGTCACTATGAACGGGAAGAAAAAGCTTGAGCTACATCAGGAAACGTTACGAAATCTGAATTTACGAAATATTGGTGTGTCGCATAACGAGAGTGACACCATGTCTCTCACTCTTACGGTTTGCCCAGACACCATGACATGTACAGACAGGTCCAAGTAGCGCTTCCATTGGAGGGCGGGAACTAGCCCGACCTTCCAGGGAAATACCTACCGCGCCTTTGCCTTGCGCAGAGTCTTGGTTTGCACCGTCTCTGCCCACTTCACATCGAAGACCTTCACCGGCTCGGAACGGCCTTTCACCAGCAGCGGCGGCAGTGGCTTCATATTAAATCCTGAGCCGACCTCACCCGCTGTCGATTGCGAAATGAGAATCTGGCTTCCGGCGGCGTTCGACATCAGCCGCGAAGCCGTGTTCACCGTATCGCCGATCACGGTGTAATCAATTCTGCGCGGCGAGCCGATATTTCCGGCGGTCACGATCCCGGTATTGATACCAATTCCCACGCGCAGCTCGGGCCAGCGGCGGGTAGCGGCGTCGCGGTTCAACTCGATCAGCAGCCGCTGAATCTGAATGGCGGCGTTCACGGCGTTGGCGGCATCGTTGCCTTTGGAGATGGGCGCTCCGAAGACCGCCATCACGGCATCGCCAATGTATTTATCCAGAGTGCCTCCGTAGTCGAAGATCACATCGGTTACGCGGGTGAAGTACTCATTCAGAACCTCGACCACCTGCTCCGGCTCCAGCTTTTCACTCATGGGAGTGAAGCCGCGAATGTCGGCAAACATCACCGTGACTTTCTGGTTCACGCCGCCCAGCCGGATATCGGGGTTGGCCACCACCATCTCTGCCACTTCAGGCGAGAGGAAGCGCTCCAGGGCAGAACGCTGCAGGGCCTGCTGGGCTATCTTCTGGTGAGACATGGCATTATCGATGGCCGAACCGGCCTGGGCGGCAATCAGCGCGAAGATGTTCAACTCTTCCTGGGTAAAGGCCGAGCTTTTCTCGAGGTTATCCACGTAGACAATGCCGAACAGGCGGTTCGTGCCCAGCAGCGGCGCGCACATGGCGGAACGCAAGCCGGAAATCCTGATGCTCTCGCTGCCGCGAAAACGCTCGTCGGAACTCACGTCTTCAATGAGGATGGGCTGCTGCTCTTTGCGAATCAGCTCAAGCACGCTGCTGCTCAGGATAATGGGCTGGTTGGCCGAGTTCTGTGGATTGCGGTAGCGCACCTCAGATTGCCGCGAGACCTCGCCGGCCTCATTGAAGATCATCACGAAGCCGCGCTCCACGCCCTGAATGCGAAACGAGAGGGAGATGACCTGCTCGCTGATATCGTCTATGGAAAGTTTCGTGTTGAGCGCTTTGCCCGCATCATAGAGTACGGTCAGGAGATAGTTTTCACGCTCCAGCTTCTTGATCTTGTTGACCAGGTCGGTAAGCGCGCTGTCAGAGAGTTTGATCCTTTCCGGCAGCACGATGCGCTCGCCGCCGCCGCGAATGATCTGGTTCAGGGTGGAAGGAATATCCGCCTTGCGTACCAGCAGGTCTTTGCTGTCTACGTGCTCCAGGCGCAATTCGTAACTGCCCAGCACGGCAATGTCGCCGTTCTTCAGTTCGGTCTCGTCAGAGATGCGTTCGCCGTTCAGCACTACGCCGTTAGTGCTGCCCCGATCGGCAATCATGATCGAATCTCCGGTGAGCTTTACGACAGCGTGAAGGCGGCTGACGCTTGAATCATTCAGCACCAGGTCGTTGGCATTGCCGCGGCCAATGGTGATGACAGGCTTGTGGAGTTCGAGAATGCCTCTCTTGCCGTCTGGCGACGAGATAATCAGCCGTGACATGAATCAACGCTCAGCGCTTTTCCAGAGTATCGTCTATGTAGCCCTGCTTGCCTCTGGCAACGTTGATGGTGCGGAGGAGAGGCTTGTAGCCATCCATTTTGAGAATGACGTCATATGTTCCGGGATCCACCAGAAGGCGGGCATTGGTCTTTTCTGATAGCACTTGATCACGGATGACGATGGTTGCGCCTTCCGGCTGGGTGCGAATCGATAGCAGCCCTTTGCCGGCGGGGATTGCATCGCCGCCGCCAAACAATTTGCGCAACCCTCCCGCACGCGGCATCGGTTCCACCTGCAAAGGCGGCAGCACCGGGGAAAAGCTCAGCAACTGCCCTTCTGCCATGGTCTCCTTGAAGGTTTCCTCTTTATATCCACGCTTGCGGATGAGCAGCGTGTGCTCGCCTTTTTCAAGCTGCAATTCTGCGGGAGTGGTCTTGCCGGTATCTTTGCCGTCTATGAGGATGTTGGCGCCCGGCGGCGTGCTGGTGACCGTAACCATGGCCACTGCAAGTTTCAATTGCGCATCTATCTGCAGGCTCTTGCCGCTCGCCACATCGATAGTGCGTGAAACCTCCATGTAGCCGGGCTTGGAGAAGCTGACGGTGTGCTTGCCTGCCGCCAGATTAGAGGCCTTGAAAGGCGTAACCCAGGTAGGTTCGGTCCAGTGATCGACCTCAACCTTTGCGCCATCAGGCTGGGAGACGAAGCGCAACTCCCCCTGATTGCTGTAAATCTTGTTCGGCGAAGCGGGCGTTTTTTTTGCACGCGGCTTCTCTTGCTCTTTCTTCGGCGATGGCTCAACTACCGGAGGCGGCGCTACAGGCTGTGAGGCGGCTTCGGTGGCTTTAGCTGTTGAGGCGGCAGCCCGCTCCTGGCGCGCCTCGGCTTCTACCTTGCGCGCCTCTTGTAATTCGCGCTCTGCCTGCTGTTGCACTCTGACCCATGCGCGATAGCGGTAATAGCCCAGTCCGCCGATGGTCGCGGCGATCAACAACACCGTAATGATCGCCACTTCAAGAAATCCGCGCTTGGGTGAATACACGCTGGTGGTAGGCGGGCGATCTATGGTCGCAGTTTTTGATTTTGCCGGAGCGACTCCGACTGCCTGAAAGCCTGAGTTCCCCGCCAGCACCTGTGTGTTTTCGGCTTGCGCGGCTGACATCGCCGTGGTGGGATTCAGGTTCAGGTCGACCGACTTGTAGTTCTCAAGATCATGCGCCAGTTCCGCGCCTGACTGGTAGCGCTCGTCCGGAGGTTTTGCCAATGCCTTGGTCACTACGGCGCTTAATCCCGGATGAATGGTTACATCGAGGTCACGCGGCGGAATGGGGTTCTCATGAACGATCTTATAAATAATGGTAGTTATGTTCTGGCCTACGAATGGCTTTTCGCCTGTGACCATTTCGTAGAGCATCACGCCAAAACTGAAAAGATCGGAGCGGCCATCCAGAGGTTTGCCCTTCACCTGCTCCGGCGACATGTAATTCGGCGTGCCCAGCACCTGCCCGGTGTTGGTCATGCTGCCACCGGCCTTGGCAATGCCGAAGTCCATGATCTTCACCGTGCCGTTGGCGGTGATCATCATATTGGCGGGCTTGATGTCGCGATGAACGATTCCGTGCGAATGCGCGTAATCCAGGCCTTTGCAAACCTGGCGCGAAATCTGAATGATCTCTTCGGGCGCAAGAACACGCTGCTCGGCCATGATGGAATGCAGCGTGGTGCCTTCCATGTATTCCATGGCCATGTAGAAGGTGCCGTCCTGCTCAGCCGCGTCATAGATGGTGACGATATTGGGATGATTGAGCACGCCGGCTGCGCGGGCCTCATTCTTGAAGCGCCGGAGGATGTCTTCGGTTTCCAGTCCATGCACGTCGATGCGCATGGTTTTGAGGGCAACCGTGCGTCCGATAGTGGGATCCAGCGCCTTGTACACCACGCCCATCGCGCCGCGCCCAAGCTCGCTGACGACCTCATACCTGCCGATTTTTTCTAAAGACATCACGGCCTCTGCTCGCGACACACTACGGCGGTGCGGACTCTAACTTGGGGGAGAAGTTCGGGGTCTGCCTGTACGGACTCGTCCGGAAGGACAGAATACCTTTGAGGCGAAAAATACAGCAATTCTGCCGCTAGGTCAACGTAGGGTCATACTATGAATCACGCATATCTTTACCCTAGGTACATAAAAGGCGCATGTAAAAAGTACCTTACCGGTTCCCGCTGGCGGCTTACAATGCCTTCATGTTCAAAACTTTAGCCGCCTGTTTATCCCTGTTTTGCATCACAACCGGTTCACAAACGCCGGGTCAACCCAGACCAGCCACTACTCAGGTGCAAGCAAACAGCCAAACCCAGCAGCCTGAAATCGAGGTAGACCAGCGCCAGCAGTTGGAAGAGGCAATCAAGCACGTGCTGGTCTCCCAGGTGGAGGCCTGGAACCATGGCAATCTGCAGGGCTACATGAAAGGCTACTGGCACTCTCCCGATCTCACCTTCTTTTCTGGCGGGACGGTGACTAAAGGATGGGAACCAACGTTACTACGCTACCAGCAGCGCTATCAGGGCGAAGGCAAAGAGATGGGCAAATTGGATTTTCAGGACCTGAACATCGATCTGCTCAGCCGCCGCGCCGCCGTGGTCACCGGCAAATGGCATCTGACCATGTCAGACGGTAAGCAGCCGCACGGTTTGTTCACGCTCATTGTGAAGCGAATCGATGACGGCTGGCACATCGTGCACGATCACACCAGTGTCGCAGAGTGAAACCGAACGTCTTTCTATCTTGCTACCTTTGCGTCCTTTGCGGTTAAAAATGGATTGAGGTTCATTTACCCATTTACCCATTTTCCCGTTTCCCGCGTTGCAGTTCGCGATATAAGTCGCTCTTGCCTATGCCTCGCTCTTTGGCGAGGATTTTCATCGCCGCTTTCTCGTCCAGCTTCTGGTCGCGCATGATCTCCTGCAATCTAGTTCGAAGATCGCCCTCGGGTGCGCCTGGGCCTCCTTCCGATTTGCCGATGAGCAGCGTAATCTCGCCCTTTAATTCCCGTTCTGCGATTTGCTTCAGCACTTCTGCCGCTCTTCCCCGGATAAACTCTTCATGGATCTTGGTCAGCTCGCGGGCGATCACCACTGGCCTGTCGCTGCCGAGCGTGTGAACGATATCCTCGATTGCTTCCCGAATCCTGTGCGGAGCTTCGTAGAAAATGATCGTATGCTGGGCGTTGCGCATGTCCTCCATCGCGGTTCTGCGTTGTCCTGATTTGGCCGGCAGGAAGCCCTTGAATTCAAAATCATCGGTAGGCAATCCGCTGGCCGCGAGTGCTGTAATCACCGCCGCGGCACCGGGCACCGGCACCACCGCAATACCGTGCTCGATGGCCAGCTTCACCACTCTGTAACCGGGGTCGGAGATGCCGGGCATACCCGCGTCCGAGACCTGCGCGATGGTTTGCCCCTGCTCCAGTCTGGAAATCAGTTCCTGGGCGCGCCCGGCTTCGTTGTGCTCGTGATAGCTGACCGTGGGCTTGTCGATTCCGTAGTGGTCAAGCAGCTTCCGGGTCTGGCGGGTATCTTCGCAGGCGATCAGGTCAGCTTCTTTCAGAATGCGCACCGCCCGGTAGGTGATGTCTTCGAGATTGCCAATGGGAGTGGCCACTATGTATAGCGTGCCCCGGCCCGGGTTGTCGCCTGCGTGCATGCGCGTGTAGTGGGTCTGCTCTGAAGTGACCCACTATCGTATCAGTGTCTGGCGGTTTCGCTTGCGAATCGCGGGCCTTCAGGCAGACGTCATCGCGGAGCGATGAATTAACAACCCTGACGGCCCGCTGGTAAAATCAATCATCGGCATCTAACTTGAAGAGAATCTTTTAAAGGTGGAACTGTGCCCCTTTACGAATATCAATGTAAGAAGTGCAAGCATCGGTTTGAAAAGATCCAGAAATATTCTGACCCCATGGTGAAGAAGTGTCCGGAATGCGGCGGCCCCGTCGAACAAATGATCTCTGCCCCGGCAGTGCAATTCAAAGGCAGCGGCTGGTATGTAACCGACTACGCCGGGAAGAAGACCGGTTCTGAGTCCAGCTCTTCTGATAAATCTGATAAATCTGAGAAATCCGAGCAATCCGAGAAATCCGACAAGGCCGAAAAAAGCGACAGCGCGGGCGAGAAGAAAGAAGCCAAGCCCAAAAAGACCGAGAGCAAAAAATCCAAGGATTAAAGCAAAATCTTTAACCGCAGAGGCCGCGGAGGATTGAGTTTTTCAGTTCTTTCTCTGCGTACTCTGCGGTTAAAGCCGTTTTCTTATGCGGCGCGGGAGACGTCTTCCCTGCCAATTACCTTCTGCAGGTGCTGTCTCAGCTCACGCACAGCCTCTTCGTCCTGCTGGCGCAAACGCTGGAACAACTGGGCGCATTCCTGCTGGCCCTGTGCGTCTTTCATGTATTTGTCATAGGCCTCAAGGCCCTTGGACTTCTCATAAATCAACGTGATGATGTCATAGGTCAGATTGTCGATCGGAAAGCGGCCTGTCCCTTCACTCTTGACGTTAGTATTTGCCATGTTCGCTCCTTATGTTGTGGTTTGATTTGAGTTGATGAATATGCCGGCCAGCCCAAAGATGCTGCCGGGTGTGGTATGAGTGTCTTTAGAAATTACGATGACCGCTGGCACAGACGGGTTCCCCAGAGATTCCGTGCGGCTGAAAAAAATCTGAGGAAAGCCTTTACCGCAGAGGGCGCAGAGAACGCAGAGGAAACATCAAAATTCAACTCCTCTGCGCTCTCTGCGTCCTCTGCGGTGAAAGCGGTTTCTCATGCCTGCTATTTTGCAGTCACTTTGCCGAATACTTCCTTCAATAACGCTGTGGTCTGCGCTGCCGGGTCGGTGCGGATCTTCTTCTCTTGCTGGCCGAGCACGTAGAAGAGGCCGTCGAGGGTTCTGCCGACAACGTAAATTATCGAGATTGAAATTCTTGTCATTGGCCAGCGAACCAGCCATGGGATTTTTCATAATCTGGTTGTATTGCCGCACCACGCCCACGTTCTCCATTGCCTGGTGGACAATCGGAGCAAAGGCCGCCGCCAGCTCATCTGTGCTTTGCCGTTTTGAAATAGTCGCTGGCCGCAGTGTCTCCGCCGGTAAGGATCCGGCGGGCATCGCTGAAGGTCATATGGGTCACGGCGCGCAGGAAGATCTGCTTGGCTTTGGGCACGGCCTGCTCGGCGGCACGGTTCATTCCCACTTCCAGGCATCCACCTGCGAACCCATGCCGATCAGGCGCAGCGTCTTGCCGGCAGTACGCAGCTTCTCGGGCAATAGAATTTTGATGGCTTCATTCAAGCGCTAACAATCCCTCTCTGCTGCCGTCAAACACTTTTCTCCTCTTTTTCCTTTACAATTGTGCCAATTCTCAGCCCCAGGCGAGTAAGGAGTCTTCACGTGATTTCAAAGAGAAATCTGCTGGCAGTCCTGTTTTGCCTTTCCATCGGCGCTTCCGCCCAGACGGCGGACGAGATCATTCAAAAGAACATCGCCGCGCGTGGCGGCCTGGAGAAACTCAAAGCCGTTACCTCGGTAAGGCAGACGCTCGCGATCGAGCAGATGGGCTTCAAGGCTACGGCCACTGATGAGAGAAAGCGCCCCAATTTCACGCGTACCAGCTTCACCATCCAGGGCATGACGGCCGTAAGCGCCTATGATGGCGCCTCCGGCTGGCGCATTTCGCCATTCCAGGGAAAAAAAGACCCGGAACTGATAGGCGAGGATGAACTCAAGAGCCTGCAGGAACAGGCTGACTTCGATGGCCCGCTTATCGATTACCAGAGCAAGGGCAATACCGTGGAGTACATGGGCGTGGACCAGGTGGATGGCGATGACGCCTATAAGCTGAAGGTCACGCTCAAGAATGGCGACATCTTCTATTACTACTTCGATCCCGATACCTATCTCGAAATCCAGCGCGAAAGCCAGATCTTCGTCCGCGGTTCTATGCGCGAGAGCGTGACCCAAATGGGTTCCTACAAGGCGGTCAACGGCATCATGTTCCCGTTCTCGTCGGAATCCTGGCCCAAAGGCAATCCGCAGACGGGGGCCAAGATCACTGTCCAGAAAATCGAACTCAACGTTCCGGTGGACGACAGTGATTTCAAGATGCCCGGCGCTCCAGCAAGCAAGCCAAAATAAAACAGAATGATCAGCGTGTATCCGTTTCATCAGCGTCATCAGCGGTAAGGTTTTCTTTCAGAGAGGACATCGAATGTTTCATCGCCACTTCCGCAGCCTGCCAGCAGTTCTCCTCATCATGTGCGCGGCCTCTATTGCAGGCGCGCAGGCGCAGCCTACACCCCGGCCCGTGAAATTCGATTCGGCCACTATCTCCGGACTGAGCATTCGCAATATCGGATCAGCGACCATGAGCGGCCGCATCAGCGCCATTGATGCCGTGGATGAAAATGGAAAAATCACCCTATTCGTCGGCTCAGCCAGTGGCGGCGTATGGAAGTCCCTCAATGGCGGCACTACCTTTACCCCGGTGTTCGATAAGCAAGGTGTGCAATCCATTGGCGCTTTAACAGTCGATCCTTCGAACCATAAGATCGTCTGGGTCGGCACCGGCGAGAGTTGGATGCGCAACAGCGTCTCGGTCGGCGATGGCATTTATAAGTCCACCGATAGCGGCGAGAACTGGACCAATGTGGGCCTCAAGGATTCCGAGCACATTGCGCGCATCCTGGTCGATCCCGGCGACAGCAATACCGTCTATGCCTGCGCCACTGGGCACCTGTGGGACGACAGTGAAGAGCGCGGCGTCTACAAAACCAGCGATGGCGGGAAGACGTGGCGCAAGGTGCTGGCGGGCGCCAACGCCTCTACCGGCTGCGCCATGCTCTCCATGAACGCGCAGGAACCCAAGATCATTTACGCGGCCATGTGGGACTTTCGCCGCCAGGGCTGGACCTTCCGTTCCGGCGGGCCGGGCAGCGGCCTCTTCAAATCCACTGACGGCGGCGAACACTGGACCGAACTCGACAAAAGCAATGCCCAGGGATTACCTGACAAACCGTATGGCAGAATCGGGCTGGCGGTTGCCCCCTCAAAAGCCAACGTCGTTTACGCCATGGTCGAGTCGAAACAGAGCGCTCTCTATCGCTCCAATGATGCCGGCAAGACATGGTCAAAGCTCGATGCCAGCCAGTACGTGGTGTGGCGCCCATTTTATTTTGCCAACCTGGTCGTTGATCCGAAGGATGAAAACAAACTCTTCAAGACCGACCTGCCGCTGCTGGTGAGCACCAATGGCGGACGCAGCTTCAGCGCCACCGCTAACGCCCACGGCGACCACCACACCGTGTGGATCGATCCCGGCAATCCCAACATCGTTTATACCGGCGATGATGGCGGCTTATGGGGCAGCATCGATGGCGGACTGCGCTGGATGCACCTGATGAACCTGCCGGTTTCGCAGTTCTACCACGTGAGCGTGGACAACTCCGATCCTTATCACGTCTATGGCGGACTGCAGGACAACAGCAGTTGGGTGGGCGATTCGTCATATCCGGGTGGCATCACCAACTCACGCTGGGAGAACCTCTATGGCGGAGACGGCTTCTGGGCCTTTGAGGACACTGCCGATCCCAATTATGTCTATGTGGAATCCCAGGGCGGCGATATCGCCCGCATAAACCGGCACACGCTCGAGGGCCGCAACATCAAGCCCCAGCCTGAATACAAAGAAAAGAAGTTGCGCTTCAACTGGAACACGCCGATTCACATGAGTCCCAACGAGAAAGGGACCATCTACATCGGTGCGCAGTTCCTGTTCCGCTCGCGCGATCATGGACAATCATGGGAGCGCATCTCTCCCGATCTCACCACCAACGACCCTGAAAAACAGAAGCAGGAGGAGTCCGGCGGTATTACCGTGGACAACTCCGCCGCCGAGATGTACACCTCGATCTATTCGATCAGCGAGTCTCCGAAAAATGGACAGCTCATCTGGGTGGGAACTGACGACGGAAACCTGCAGATTACCCGCGATGGCGCAAAGCACTGGATCAACGTGGCGGGCAACATTGCCGGTCTGCCGAAGAATTCCTGGGTGTCGTACGTGAGCGCGGGCCTCTACAATCCCGGCACAGCCTATGCCACCTTTGACCGGCATACGTTTGGCGATCTGAAGCCGTATGTATACAAGACGACTGATTACGGGGCGACCTGGACCTCTCTGGTTCCTCAAGACAGCGGTATTCGCGGCTATGCGCACGTGATCAAGGAAGACACGGTCGATCCCAACCTGCTCTTTCTTGGAACTGAGTTCGGCCTGTGGATCTCCATTGATGGCGGCAAGCAGTGGGCCCAGTATAAAGGAAGGGGTTTCCCGCCAGTTGCTGTGCGTGATCTCGTGCTTCATCCGCGCACCGGCGACCTGGTGCTGGCTACGCACGGACGAGGAATCTGGATCATCGACGATATTTCGCCCCTGCGGGCTCTTACACCTGAATTAATGGCCAAAGATGCGGTACTCTTCGACACCACTGCCGTCCAGTACATGGCTGCCCAGGGCGGATGGAACGAGGGAGACGCCACCTTCGCTGGAGCTGAACGTCCCCAGGAAGCAGTGATCCGGTATTACCAGCGCAGCCGCCATATCTTTGGGGACCTGAAGATTGAGGTGTTCGGTCCGGACGGCAAGCTGCTCGATACCATTGCCGGAAGCAAGCATCGCGGCCTCAATACGGCCACATGGTCAATGAGGGTGCGGGCCCCGATTGTTCCGCCGGCTGCCAGCGCAGCGTTTGGCGCTGCCTTTGGTCCACGCGTATTGCCGGGCATCTACACCATCAAGATGACCAAGGGCGACCAGGTATATACATCCAAGCTGAAAGCCGTCACTGATCCGCGCGCGACCTATACGCTGGCCGACCGCCGCGCACAATTCGATCTGGCCATGAAGCTGCACAGCGAACTCGGGCGGATGAGTTATGCCGTGGATTCGATCATCAACGTGCGCGATTCTGCGGCTTCGCGAATGGGGAAGATACCGGAAGGTGATCCGCTGCGCGCTGCCCTGCAACAGCTTTCCCAGCAGGCTGATGCGCTGCGCTCCCGGATTGTGGCCACCAAAGAAGGCGGCGCGGTTACCGGAGAAGAGCGCATCCGTGAATATATGACTTCGGTCTATGCTAATGTGATCTTTTATGAGGGCCGACCCACGAATTCACTGGCGGCCCGCGCCGACGCGCTCTCGCGGGAACTGCAAGACGTGATCCACGACTTCGATCAGTTGACGGTCCAGCAGTTGCCCAACATCAACTCCGAATTGCAGAAGAAGCAGCTTCCCCCAATCCAGACATTCACGCAACAGGATTGGGAAAAGAAGCACCAGCCGGAAGGCAGCGCCCAGCCAGGAGGCGCACCGGCGTTCAGAGAAATAGATTGAGGTGAGATCGGATCATCGGGAAATCGGGTCATCAAACCCATGTGATGGCTTGGCGTAAATTTACTGATCGATGGTCAGTGGGTTGGGCGCATGCGCCCTTTACAGGGTGAAGTGCTTCGGCTGCACACTATTCCCCATTTACTCAAAGCGCAAAATCGCCAGGGGGTCCACCTTCGTCACGCGCCGGGCTGGAAAATAGCAGGCCAGCAGCGCCACCGCCAAGAGCAACGCCCCAGCGACGACCCACGTCACCCGATCCGTCGGGCTTGTATCGTAGAGCAAGCTTGCCAATACGCGCGTAAGCGCGAGTGCCGCGCCCCCACCAAGAACGAGTCCAACCAGGACGATGAGCATCGTTTTTCCGATCACAAGCTTCAGCAGATCGCCCGGTGATGCACCAAGGGCCAGGCGAATGGCCATTTCACGCACTCTTTGCGCCACCGCATAGGAGACTACGCCGTAGATCCCGACGGCCGCCAGCAAAAGCGCGATGCCAGAGAAGATGGCCAACAGCGTAGTGCGAAGCCGGGCTGGCGCTACCGATTGTGACTTGATTTCTTCCAGGGTTTCAATGTTCGCCACCGCCTGATTGTTGTTCACTTTCCAGATTGCTTGTTCGATGGACCCGCTTAAGGGCAACGGATTCATGGCGGCACGAACTACCAGGCTATTGCGAATGCCGGGACTTTGATAGAACGTGACGTAGACGACCGGAATGTCCTCGCCGAGGCTAAAGACTTTCCCGCCAACTTTCTCGTCCTTTACCACTCCCACAACCTGCCAGGGGATGTCCGGGCCGCGTTCAGCCTTCCCGAACACGAGCTGCCGCATCAAGATGCGCTTACCGATGGGATCTTCGCCTTTGAAGTAAGTCTTCGCCATAGTTTCATTGATCACGGTAACAGGCATGGCATCGGCAACATCGCCCTCGTCAAGGTTGCGCCCCTTCAACAATTTCATGCCAACCGTGTCAAAATACGACGGCCCTACCACCTTGAACCCACAGCCAGGGCGCTGGGGATAGGGAAGATAGTCCCGCCCCTCGATCAGGAAGAGCGCGCCGTTCCCGAAGCCTTCCATCGGCGGTTTATCAGTGATGGCGACGTCCCGCACTCCGGGCACGCTTCTGACCTTCTCGGTCAATTCCCTGAGATAGTTCGTCAGTGTCGTGCTGTTCGTGAACTGTGTCAGCGGCGTTGGCAGATCCATCGCAAGAACTTTAGTTGTATCCACGCCCGCATCGAGGCTGGCAAGCCTGTTGAAGCTTCGGATCAGCAGGCTGGCGCCCGCGAGCAATACAAACGAGAGCGCCACTTCGGCAATCACCAGGGCTGTCCTCATCCGATGCGGCGTGAGCCCGGCAGTGGTTCGCCCACCCTCCTTCAGTGATCTGGCAAGATCGGGCCGCGTCCCACTGAGTGCCGGCGCCAGGCCAGAAAGGATTCCCGTGAGGATTCCGATCCCCATCGTGATAACCAGCACGCCGTAGTCCATGCGGACGTCTGCTTGCGGTGGCAGCATGTCAGGCGGCAACCACAGTTTCATTCCGTGCATGAATGCATTACCCAGCGCCGCGCCCGCCACGCCACCAAGGATTCCCAGAAATGTGCTTTCCGTAAGCAACTGCCGGATCAGGCGAAAACGGCGCGCCCCCAATGCTGAACGAATAGCCATCTCGTGTTCTCGCTCCGTACCCCGCGCCAGGGTAAGATTGGCGACATTGGCGCACCCGATCAGCAGCACGGCTCCCACTGCCGCGAGCAGCACCCAAAGGGAGCGGCGCAGCTCCGGCTGAACCACCTGATCGATATAAGGATCCACCGTTACGCCCACACCCTTGTTCGAATCCGGGTACAGGGCGGCAATGCGCGCTCCAATCATGTCCATTTGGTCGCGGGCCTGCTTCAGCGTGACGCCGGGCTGGAGGCGGGCAATGGCATAGAGCCAGTGATAATTGCGTGTCATGTTTGCGGGTGTGAAAGCGAGAGGCAGCCACATTGCGGCCCAGGTCCGGTCAAACTCGCTGTTCGCCGGAAGCACGCCGATGATCGTGTAATTTTTTGCATCCAACGTGATCTTGCGGCCGATCACGTTGGGGTCGCCGCCAAAGCGGCTCCGCCAGATGCGGTTCGAGAGCACTACTTCCCGATCGTTGCCAACCTCGTCTTTGCTTTCGGCAAAGGTGCGTCCCAGTGTCGCGCCCACACCAAGCACCTTGAAATACGATGCCGAGACTCTGTGAACATTCAGCTCCTCGGGACTGCCCGAGCCGGTCAAGGTCACCGTGTCCGAGGCGCCGGCGGAAAGAAATTGAAAACAGCGATTCTGCCGCTCCCAATCGAGGAAGTTCAGAGTGGAAATGGGGTTGCTGCCTCCGTCCGGACGCTTTTCCCACACGCTGACGATTCGGTCCGGATGTGGATAGGGGAGAGGCTTGAGTAATACGGCATTCACAAAGCTGAGAATCGCCGCATTGGCGCCGATGCCGAGCGCCAGTGTAGTGATGGCAATGACCGTAAATACCGGGCTATGCAGCAACTGCCGCACGCCATAACGAAGGTCCTGAAGATTCGTTTCCATAGGTCACACCTCAAAGCCTTCCCTGTTCTTTATCATAAATGAGAGCTCATTCACATCTGCAACGAGGAGGCTCGTCTTTGGAATGCACTTATATGGGCGGCGACCCATTGGTCCAGCTAAATGAGGAGCAGCCATTTGTGAGTAACCTCATTGCATAAGGGTTCCTCACCTCCACGTTCCGGGACTCCCTCATTTCTTGCTATCTTGGACGCTTAGCGCTCTTTTGCGGTTCAATGGATTTTTTTTGCTTCTTGTCGCACTGGCCAGTCGTCCAATACCATTGAAAACGAAGGTGATTGCATTGCCCAGAAGAGTTTTGAACATTATCTGTTTTTCTCTCCTCTTAACAGTGGTTGGTTGCAGGCAGGATTCCAATCCAAAAGCAGCAGGCGCGCCCCAGGCTTTTCCAGTAAAGGTACAGACGCTGCAGGCGCAAGTCGTGCCCGATTCCACCGAGTACCTGGCTACTCTGAAATCGCGCAACGCCTCGGCGCTGCAACCGCAGGTGGAAGGCGAAGTCACAAAGATTTTCGTGCATTCCGGCCAGCGTGTGGAAACAGGCTCTCCTGTCCTGGAAATTGATCCGCGCCGCCAGGAAGCCACAGTCAATAACCAGGAAGCCACTCTACGCTCGCGCCAGGCCACCCTGGAGCTGAATCGCATTGAATATGAACGCAGGAAAAAGCTTTATGCCGCCGGTGTGATTGCCAAGGCCGATCTCGACACCGCACAGACTGCCTATGAAGCTTCAAGGGCTGACGTGCAGGCTCTGCAGGCCGGCATTCGTGAACAGCAGGTGCAGCTCCACTATTACACCGTGCGTTCCCCCATGACCGGCATTATTGGCGATATTCCCGTTCACGTAGGTGACCGCGTGAGCACTCAGACTCTGCTGACCACCGTGGACCGGGGCGGAGGAGAACTGGAAGCTTACGTCTATGTCCCGGCGGAAAAATCGGGTGCAATCCGCAGTGGCATTCCTATAGAGCTTCTGGACGATCAGGGCAAACCTGTAACGCGCGCGCAGGTCTTCTTCATTGCTCCACAGGTAGATGCCGTCACCCAAACTATCCTGCTTAAGGCACGCGTGGCCAACGGCAATCAGAAGTTCCGCAACGATCAGACTGTGCATGCCCGCGTAATCTGGGCAGAACGCAAGGCCCCAGTGATTCCCATTACGGCGGTTTCACGGCTCAGCGGAAAGACCTTTGCCTTCGTCGCCGAACAGCAGGGGCAGCAAACTGTGGCGAAGCAGAAGATCATCCAGCTTGGCGATCTGGTGGGCAACGACTACGTGGTATTGAGCGGCCTTCAGCCCGGTGAACGCCTGATTACCTCGAACATCCAGTTCCTGGCAGACGGCATGCCGGTCATCCCGCAGTCATAATCCAGAAAGATTCTTCATGGTCAATTTTTTCATTCGTCGTCCGGTATTCGCGACTGTTTGCTCTCTGCTGATCGTGCTGGCAGGCGCGGTCTCTATTCCCTTGCTGCCGGTTGCGCAGTTCCCGAATCTTTCTCCGCCCCAGGTCACCGTGAGCGCGTTCTACACCGGCGCGAATTCGCAGGCGGTGGAAACCAGTGTCACCACGCTGCTGGAGCAGGCCATCAACGGCGCGGAAGACATGCGCTACATGAACTCCACCAGCGGCAATGATGGTTCCAGCAGCATTACCACTACGTTTGAACTGAATCGTGACCTTGATATCGCGGCTGTAGACGTGCAGAACCGCGCAGCCAGCGCCCTGGGCCGCCTGCCGGCCGAGGTGCAGACCACCGGCCTCAGCGTAACCAAGGTTTCCAGCGCCTTTGTGCTGGGCGCCGGTTTCTATTCTGATAGTGGCCAATATGACGATCTTTTCATCAGCAACTACCTTGACGTTTACGTTCGCGATGCATTGAAGCGCGTCAAAGGCGTGGGCAATGTGATTATTTTCGGCGAGCGCAAGTACTCGATGCGCCTGTGGCTCGATCCAGTACGCCTGGCTGCACGCAACCTGGTTGCCTCTGACGTAGTGAACGCCCTGCGCGAGCAGAATGTGCAGGTAGCCGCCGGAGCCGTGGGACAAAGTCCGGCCATGCCAGGACAGACCTACCAATACAGCGTGCGCGCCGTGGGACGGCTGAGCGATCCCAAGGAATTCGAAGCCATTGTTGTGAGCCGCGCGCCGGATGGCACCCTGATTCAACTCCGCGACGTGGGCCGCGCCGAACTCGGAGCCGAGAGTTATGGAGGAAAGATTCGTTATAACGGCATTGAAATTGTCGGTGTGGGCGTGCTCCAGCTCTCGAATGCCAATGCCCTGGATGTTGACCGTGACGTGAAGGCCGAACTCCAGCGCCTCTCGCAGAAATTCCCTGTGGGACTGAAATATCAGGTGGTCTTTGATACGACCACCGCCGTGAGCGAATCCATCTGGGAAGTGCTGAAGACGCTGATCGAAGCAATTGTCATCGTCATCCTGGTGATCTTTCTGTTTCTTCAGGGCTGGCGCAGCACCGTTATTCCCGCCATTACCATTCCCGTTTCACTGGTGGGTACGTTTATCTTTGCCAGGCTCTTCGGGTTTTCCATCAACACGCTCACGCTGTTCGGCATTACCCTGGCTACCGGCCTGGTGGTGGACGACGCTATTGTGGTGATCGAGAACGTGGAGCGCCATATGGAAGAAGGCGTGGAAGAACCTCACCAGGCCACACAGATTGGCATGAAGGAAGTTACCGGCGCGGTGGTTGCCACCTCGCTGGTACTGATCGCCGTATTCGTTCCGGTATCGCTCTTCCCCGGCACTACCGGCAAGATGTATCAGCAGTTTGCGCTCACGATTGCATTCTCGATTGCGCTCTCTGCATTCAATGCTCTCACCTTGTCGCCGGCGCTCGCGGCATTGTTGCTGCGTCCGCGCCGGGGACGCAGCAACCGGTTTTTTGCTGGAATAAACTCGGCCATTCACAGCGGTACATCCGGTTACCAGAAACTGCTGCGTCGTCTTACCGACTGGAAACCGGCAGTTGTGGTCGTGTTTTTTGTTGGTCTTGCTGCTACTTATTTCGTGTACCAGCGCGTCCCCACCAGTTTTGTTCCTGGGGAAGATCAGGGATACCTGCTCTCCGTCGTCCAAGCCCCGCCTGGAACCTCGATTGAATACACCACCAGCGTCATGGATCGGGCCAGCGCATCCATTCAGCAGAATAAAGACGTCCTCGGCGTATTCTCCATTCCCGGATTCACTCAGAGCGGAAGCGCCCCCAACCAGGGCATCATGTTCATCGTGCTCAAACCGGTAAGTGAGCGCAAAGCCAAAGGACACAGCGGGGAGGACGTGCTGAACGATGTCCGCATGCGTACAGCCGCACTTTCTTCTGAAGCCTTTATCGGGGCCTTTCCTCCTCCAGCCATCAGCGGACTCGGACTTTACGGCGGCTTCACCTTCGAATTGCAGCAGACCGGCGGCGGCAGCATGGAAGAACTTGGCTCTGTGCTTCAGCAGTTCATCGTGAAGGCATCTCAGCGTCCTGAACTTGCCGGACTATTCAGCACCTTCAGCGCCCGCGATCCACAGTTGGTGGTGACCATCGACCGCGAAAAAGCCAAGAGCCTGGGAGTGCCGTTCTCGCAGATTACTTCAGCCCTCCAGATTTATATGGGATCGGTTTATGTAAATGACTTTGACTTCAACAACCGTTCCTATCGCGTTTTTGTGCAGGCAGACAAGCAGTTCCGCTCCAAGCCGCGTGATCTGAAGCAGTATTACGTGCGCTCCGATGCCGGACGCATGGTGCCTCTCGACAATCTCGTTACTGTAAACGAGACCACCAATGCCAGCATCATCAGTCACTACAACATCTTCCGCAATGCCGAGATCAGCGGGGGCGCCAAGCCGGGTTTTAGCTCGGGCCAGGCAATTAAGGCCATGGAAGAAGTAGCCGCACAGGCCTTGCCTGCCGGCTACACCTATTCATGGAGCGGACTT
The DNA here is from genome assembly GCA_003223515.1 of Candidatus Angelobacter sp. Gp1-AA117. Classification (GTDB taxonomy): domain Bacteria; phylum Acidobacteriota; class Terriglobia; order Terriglobales; family Acidobacteriaceae; genus Angelobacter. The sequence goes on along the minus strand of QHVI01000027.1, from coordinate 64,425 downwards.
TCTTACGAAGAGAAACAGTCTGGCGGACAGTCGTTCATTCTTTTCGGCCTCGGATTGCTGGTTGTGTATCTCACGCTTTCCGCGCAGTATGAGAGCTTTGTGTTGCCCTTCATCATTCTTCTTGCCGTGCCCATGGCCGTGCTGGGAGCCTTGGGAGCGCAGTCACTGCGTGGCCTGGAGAACGATGTCTATTGCCAGATTGGGCTGGTGATGCTCATCGGCCTGGCCAGCAAGAACGCAATTCTGATCGTGGAATTTGCCGAGCAGTTGCAGCACCGTGGCATGGGACTGGTGGAATCGGCGATTGAAGCCGCTCGCCTGCGTCTGCGCCCAATCCTGATGACCTCAATTGCCTTCATTCTCGGCGTGCTGCCGCTGGTCTTTGCTACCGGCGCAGGCGCTGCTGGACGCCACTCGGTAGGCACTACGGTTTTCGGCGGAATGATTGTTTCCACCTTCCTGAACCTCTTCATCATTCCGGTGCTGTACGTAATCGTACGTGCCCTGCTGCCGATGAAGGTGAAAGAGACCGTACCTGGAGGAGACGTGGTGCTGGGGTCGACGGACTAACCGCAATCGCATTGCCATCACGTTAAAAACGGCGTACAAATTGCATGAATGCCTCGATCTCAGGTAAAGCTGTTGAGTGTTCGCGATGCATGCAAGGTGCTGGGCGTGAGCTACTCGGCGCTGAAGCAGTGGATCTACAAAGGCAGGATTCGCACAGTCAAGACTCCGGGCGGGCATCATCGTATTCCTGAATCCGAGATAGACCGGCTGCTGCCGCGCAAAATCGGAAAAGGGCCGCTAGAGAAGCGACGCGGCAATTTCCGCCGTATCAGCGGACGTAACCAGCTTGTAGGCCGCATTATTGATCTGAAAGTCGAAGGACTGCTGGCGCAGGTGACGCTTTCTATTGCCGGGCAGCACATCACCGCATTGATCACCGCCGATGCGGCCCGGGAAATGCGTCTGGAGAAAGGCCAGACCGCCGCCGCCCTCATCAAGTCAACCGAAGTGATGATCGTGCGGCCCGAGTAAGCACAGCGCAACCAGCGGCAACCCAAACTAACCACAGAGGACAACGCAGCCGAGCTGCAACCAAAGCAGCTCCGCAGAATAGCAAAATTGTAATTGCCAAAGTTTGAAGAACCCAATTCAGGGTACCCGGAAAGTTAGCGCGACTCCTCTCCGTTCTTCGCGTCCTCTGCGATAAGTTGACACATCTGCTAAAATTCATATTCTAAATTCGTTTCAATCCGTATTGATTCGACTATGCATAGCAAAGCACTGCAGTTCTTCCTCGTCTGCCTCCTGGTTCTTCCGGCTCTGGCCCAACCCGCGCCCACCGAAATCACCATTGCTGCCGCCGCCGATCTCAACTTTGCACTCAAAGACGTCGCCGCCCGCTATGAAAAAGAAACCGGACAGAAGATCAAACTGTCTTTCGGTTCGTCAGGCAATTTTTATTCCCAGATCAGCAATGGTGCACCGTTTGATCTTTTCTTCTCTGCCGATCTCGAATACCCGCGCAAACTTGCGGCCGCCGGTCTTGTCGAGCCGAATACTTTGTACCCGTACGCCGTGGGCCAGATCGTCGTATGGGTTCGTAATGATTCCAGGCTTGATCTTCAGAAAGGGCTGAATGCGCTTCTGGATCCGGCGGTATCGCGCATCGCCATTGCCAACCCCGAACACGCACCTTACGGAAAAGCGGCGGTTGCCGCAATGAAGCACGAAAGCATCTACGACAAGATCTCGAGCAAGCTGGTGCTGGGTGAAAACATCTCGCAGACCGCGCAGTTTGTCGACAGCGGCAGTGCCGATGCCGGAATCATCGCCCTCTCGCTTGCCATTGCTCCGACATTCCGCGAGCGTGGCCGCTATTCAGTGATCGCGACGAGCGACTATCCCCCCATTGACCAGGGCGCGATCCTATTGAAATCCTCAGCCAATAAGGAGGCGGCCCGCGCCTTTCTCAACTACCTCCGCAAGCCTGAGATCGTAGAAGTGATGCACTCTTATGGCTTCAGCCAACCGGGCAAGCAGAAATGATCGAGTGGGGCGCAATCTCGCTGACCATCCGCCTGGCGCTGCTTAGCTGTGCCATTCTCGCCGCGGTGGGCATACCGATTGCGTACTGGCTTACCTTCACCCGCTGGCGCTGGAAATTCCTGGCGCAAGCCGTTGTCGCTCTTCCATTGGTATTGCCGCCTACGGTGCTCGGCTTCTATCTTCTGGTAGGAATGGGGCCGAGCAGCCCTCTCGGTCGTCTCTACACGGGAATCTTCGGGCATTCGCTGCCGTTCACCTTTGGCGGGCTGGTCTTCGCTTCTGTCCTTTACAGCCTTCCGTTTACGGTGCAGCCCATTTCTTCTGCCTTCGCTTCAGTGGACCGGCGGCTCATGGATGCCTCCTCCATGCTGGGAGCCTCGCGCCTGCGCACCTTCTGCCGTGTTGTTATGCCTCTCTCCATCAACGGACTGCTGACCGGAATCATCTTGAGCTTTGCGCACACGGTGGGGGAATTCGGCGTGGTGCTGATGGTGGGCGGCAACATTCCCGGCGTGACCCGGACGGTCTCCATCGCCATCTACGATGACGTGCAATCTTTTAACAACGCGGCCGCCAACCACACCGCCCTGCTGCTGCTGGTATTTTCCTTTGTGGTGCTGTCAATGGTTTATGCTTTGAACCGCCGCGCCTGGACGCTGCTCCCTGCAAAATGAACAATGGCACTGATCCCACGAATTACAATTCGCTGAACGCAGAAATTCAGAAATCCTTCAGGAATGACGGCGGCTTCGCACTCGACGTGAAAGCCGTTGTGCCGCCCGGCATCTCTATTCTTTTTGGACAATCCGGCGCAGGCAAGACCACTCTTCTGGAATGCATTGCGGGTTTATCAGCGCCCGATGCAGGCCGCATCACTCTGGGTGAGCGAGTCCTGTTTGACTCGGCGCGGGCCATCCATATTGCGCCTCAGGATCGCCGCATTGGTTATGTCTTTCAGTCACTCGCGCTTTTTCCTCATCTCAGCGTGGAGCAGAACTTGAGTTATGGCTTGCATCATTTGAAAAAGCCGGAACAGACAGAACTCGTTTACCAGGTGCTGAAATCATTTCGCATTGAACACCTGGCACGCAGGACTCCCGACCGCATTTCCGGCGGTGAACGCCAACGTACTGCTTTCGCGCGCTCCCTGGTCATCAAACCCAGCCTTCTTCTGCTGGACGAACCGCTCTCTGCGCTGGATGAAGCCACCAAACAGGGCATTATGGACGACCTGCTGCGCTGGAATGTATCGCATCCGATCCCAATCATCTATGTGACACATTCCTATCACGAGGCCTTCGCCATGGGGAAACAGATGATCGTCCTTTCAGCCGGCAAAGTCCTGGTCACAGGCCCTCCGGAGAAGGCGTTTGAGGAGTTCAAGAAAGCAGTGATTTGATAAAGAACTATTGAAAAATGGTTTTCATTCGGATACCGGATAGAGAGCATCGGGGTCAATCGCACGATTCACCATGGCAACGACTTCTCGCATATATCTTCCTGACAAAATACGCGGGAGCCGTTCCAAGAGGCAACTTTTTTCGATCGTTTGGATGAAGTGTGCTTTTAGAAAGGAAACTTCCGGCAGGCCCGTTTCGCCTGGTTGCATGCGTTTCGAAGTATCTGCCGAAAGAGAGGACAGTATTATTTTGCCCACTCAAGGAGTGGAAAGGGAAAAGTAGAACTGCGATGGCAGGAAAGTAAGAATGCGACGGAAGCAATCTCCGTCGCATTCTTCGGATACATGAGCTAAAAAGCCAACTGCTATTTGCTCTTTAGTATCTATTCCCTCTGCCGCCACCACCGTAACCACCGCGGCCGCCGCCTCCACCGCCGCCCCCACGGCGATTGCCACCTCCACCGCCGCCTCCGCCGTAACCGCCGCGGCCTCCACCGCCGCCTCCGCCGCTACGGAAGCCTCCGCCGCCACCAGCGCGTTCAGTCTTGGGGCGAGCCTCATTTACGTTGAGGCTGCGGTTTCCAAGTTGAGTTCCGTTGGTTCCGGCAATTGCCTTGGCTGCCTCCTCATCGTTGGCCATTTCCACGAAAGCAAAGCCACGCGGCTGGCCGGTATCGCGGTCGCGCATAATGGTTACATTGTCCACTTGCCCGTATGTTTCAAAAGTTGTCCGCAGTTCGTCTTCGTTAACGTTGTAATCGAGATTGCCTACATAGATATTCTTCATAGTTCCTTCTTTACGGAAACAGTTGCCGCAATACTGACGGAAAAAACCAGCCGGGCAATAAGCGGAAGAGTTTCGAGATGGGGGCCTTGTCGTTCGAGGTTTCGAACATATTAAGCCTACGCCTGCGGGCTGCTATATGCAACTTGCAGAAGATGAAAATTCAGAGACTCTGAACCGGGCGATTATAGGTCTGCATGGCAGCTAAGAAAGCTCTCATGTAAGCCAGAATGCCTGTTGGCTGATTCTTGCCGTTCCAGCCGATTCTGCTTGTGGTCTATAATCTGCCTGTAGGAGGACTTCTATATGTCTTCTCTCGGCTTGATTTTCCTGTTCATGCTGGCCACTCCCCAGCAGAATGCAGCTCAACATTCTTCCCATGACCAGGCCAGGGCTGAAAACCAGCGTGATCGCCACCAATTGGAAAGATTTCCGGAAACCAGCATGCTGCAGGACGGCACTTACGACGACCATACCTGCTTCACAATGCGCACCTACTACTTCAAAAGACAGGATGGAAACGCGCCGGCGTTGGCAGGCACCTCCACATGCACTCCAGCCAACGTGCTGCGCAGGGAGCAGGCGAAACGCAAAGCGCCTAAACTTGTATTGGTCCCGCTGAAAGCAAATTGATTAAGGCGAAGAGGGCAGACTTCCTGCCCTCTTCACCTATCATTATCTTCCACAGCCCTGGCCCGGACCGGTGGATCACCCTGATTCCTGAATATTAAATTCCTGTAAAAATCCTGATCTGGCAGCAATTTACATAAATTTTTTGAAACATTCCCGGCTGAATTTCGTCTATCCATATGAAAGCTCCAGCAGCATTTGTGTGCCGATTCTTTGAATTTTGATCTTTGCCTCATACGCTCTTCATTACTGCCGGTCTATGCTTCGTGATAAGGAAAATCTATGAACGCAATCCTTCAAGCTTCTTCTGAAAATCAGTCCAAAGTTGTATCCCGCATTATCTCTACGGCAGAACAAGTCGAAAAGATGATCGACTCAGCGATCCAGGCGCTCCTGAGTTTCAACCAGGCGCTGGCCCAAACGGTAACCAGACAGGAAAAGGAAGTAAATCAGCAAACAGCGCTCATCAGCAGCGAATTGCAAGACCAGGATGTGCGCGAGGCCGCAGCCATGCTCAAAATCAGCAAAGATCTCGAGCATCTGTCAGGTCTTGCCGGCAGCATTGCACGCCGTATTCTGCTGGTCCATGATGCCCAGGGGATTCAGGAACTGGCGCAGTTGCAGCCTCTGGCCATTGCCGTGGCTCATGTTTCACGGCAGACCTTGCGTGCGCTCATCCGGCAGGATCTGCTGCTGGCCCGCAATGTGCTCGTATCAGGAAATCTGGTGGATAGCTATCGCAGCTATGCATTCGACCGCTTGCGCGAACAGTATGATGGCTGGAAAAGTGAAAATGAAGCCGTATATGTGCTGACCGCCTCGCAATCCCTCGAGCACATCGCCGATTACTCCACCACCGTAGCTAAAAACCTGATCTGCTGGCTCGACAGGCCAAACGCCTGCGGCCACGCAGCTTAAAGCCTGGAGTCTCCGCGGGCGAGCACAAGTTCGGCGGGCCTGCCCCGGAAAGTCAGCTCCCAACTGGTGACGGCCACGGGGAATATCTTGCGGCTCTTATTCCAGTGGCGCCAGCCATCCCCGGTGCTGGGCCCTTTGGGGCGCGGGGACTTCGTTTCCCTGAGCAGTTCCGGAACGTCCTCAGGTGGACGAATGTCCACGATTCTCATGCGCAGAAATTCTTCACGGGAATATCCGTACGTCTGTACCGCTGCATCATTGACATCCAGAAATACCAGGGTCTCGCGATCGAACACCCACATTGCGTGGACATTGCCGGCGAAAGGTATTCCCAGGATCTGGCGTTCAGGCGCGACTTCGGTTTTCATCGCTCGCTCCACTTGCACATTTTTTTGACGATTCGGGCAAAGGGGAAAACTGTGAACAAATTATTATGGAAGACGAGTGCGGGGGCAAGCAGGACATGGTGGGCTCACATAACCAAGGTCATCTAAGGCTGGATAGTGGCGCTTTCCGGCAGCTTTGCCTGCCGGTTCGGTGCCCCTGTCTTCTTTCAGGTTAGTGTGCTGACGCAGCTTGTGCTGCCAGTTCCGGGCTGGAGGCCTGCAACTGATCGAGGGCCTGCTTGAGGCGCAGCTTTTGCTCATCCCTCACCTGGTGCAATCAGAGAACATATCCTTCAGGCTGAAACCTTCGAGTTTCTCGGTTCCGGCAATGCGGTTCAGCCGGGTGGTAAAGCTTTCAATCATGCTGTGGCGATGTTGCGCATGGATTTCAGCCGCAACTGGCGGCGCAATCGGGGCAGGAGTAGCGTTGGCTGGTTCAGCGGTCGTTTGAAAAAGCAGAGCCGCACTTCACGCAGAAACGTGCGGCAGGATCATGGGACGTCCCACAATTTACACAGAACAAAGGGTCACTCCATCGAAGAAAAAATTCCGGGGATGGGTCTGAATTTTACCTCTGAACAGATCACACCCGGCTACGAAAATCACCTTAAAGGCGCACCTTGTCATACTGTGCTGACGGTACATCTGGACAACCAAATCTGAGCCGACCGCCAGCCGGATTAAGCCGGATGGTCTTATTTTTGACGTGTTTTGCTATAATGAGAATAGCCTCTGAGCGGGAGTAACTCAGTGGTAGAGTGCGACCTTGCCAAGGTCGAAGTCGCGGGTTCAAATCCCGTCTCCCGCTCCATAAATCCTTTGTTTTTATACCTAGCCCTCGCGGTTGCGAGGGTTTATGCTCTTAGAGGCTTTCCAAACTCGGGGCGCGGTACCCAAGTGGTAAGGGAGAGGTCTGCAAAACCTTTATGCGTCGGTTCGATTCCGACCCGCGCCTCCAGCCCCTAAGTGAGCTTATTGATTCCATTAGTTTTACCTCTTGAACGGTACCGCTGTTCAGTCCTCTCAATAGCGGAAAATTGCCATCATTTCCCCGCGAAGTCGGACAAAAGTCGGACAAGGTTTTTGCCACTAGTTCACCCTCCCTGAGTGTTGTTCCTGTCTCTTCTGCTCTGCCTGTAGTGCCTGATCGTAGAGAGCCATCGCTGCCTTCTGGTGCTCAGCTTGTACGTGGACATATTTCTGAACGATGCGGATTGAACTGTGTCCCAGGATTGCGGCGAGTGTTGCAAGGTCTATTCCGCGCTGCGCTGCGCGAGTAGCCCAAGTGTGTCGAAAATCATAGATGACAAAATCAAAACTGAGACCATCTTTCCGGGCGTCCGCACATACTGAATCATGCGCGTTGTTGACTCTCTTAACGGGCTGGCCGCGCCTCTTCCTCGATGGGAATACCCACGGTGTTTTATTCTTTTCATCGGCCAGTCTGCGGGCAAGGATGCTTCGGGCTTCGCTGGTCAGATGCAAGGTCCTGCGCGCAGCTTCTGACTTGCCTCTACGAATGTGAAGCTCTCCCCGCTCAAGGTCTACATCCGGCTTCTGGAGGTTGGTCAGCTCCTCCGGACGCGGGCCTTGCAGGATCATCAAGCGCCCGACATCATGCAGGTCTGGATACTTTGCTGCCCTGACGAAGTAAGCGGCCTCTTCCGCTGGCGTCAGTATGTGCATGCGGATCGCATCTTTGTCGGACGGAATCGCAGTGTTCGCAATTGGGTTACGCGTGGTCCAGCGCTGAATGATGGCATAGTGGAAGAAGACAGAAAGGGCGTGTAGGTCGTGACGTAAGGTGATGTCCCTCACCTCGTGCTGAGTGATCCGCATAGTCTTGTACTGCTCAATCTCTGCTTCGTGGATCATGGAGACTGGTTTGTTCCCAAAAAACTCCTTTGCACTGGTCATGCTGGTGCTGATGCGACGATAACTGTTCGGGTGCGGCCTGTACTCTCCCACGGCCCACTTCAGAAAATCCTCCGCGGCATCAATGAACCGAGTGACTTTGATCTTGGGCTGCGGCTGCCGTCCCTCCTGTAGCTCCTTCAGTGCCTCGGCCTCGATCTGCCGGGCTCGTCTCTCGTTTGACACGGTGGCGGCCAAGCCGGTGCTGGCTGCGTACTCTTTCCCGTCGAACTGAAATCGGTAATGCCACTTCCCGCCGCGATTCCTGATGCTCATGTGTTTCTATCTCCATCGTCTGATCTTGAAGCCACTTCGATACAGCCATCTTAGGGTAAAAGATTCTACGCCCTATTTTGATATATGAAGGGCCTTTTTTGGCGCTACGCCACTTCGCCAGGGTCGCAAGGGACAAACACAGATTCTCTGAGAGTTCAACGTCAGAGAACATGGAGTTCCTCACATCCATGCATTCCCCGGCTTGCGTGGTATTGCTCATCAGCTCCTAACGTCTGAGGTCATGTATCTAACTATTCACGGTTACGCATGGACCATCGTCTGCATTCCTTGGCTGACCACCATCGACATCACACCCAGCGCCGGCCTGTTTCTGGTGATCTTTTGCATGTCCCGCGCCACCGTTGTGCGTCCAACCGTGAGACCGTGCTTGATCTTCAAAATGTCCACCATGCGCCGGACGGATACCGCGCCTACCGCCAGTTCCATCTCGGCGCGAATCATCTTGTGGCGGTGGCTGATTTTGGTAGCGCACGACGGCTGCGGCTTCTTGAACCACAAGGAAAGCACCTCCTGCTCCTTCGTGGTAATTTTCAGGTCACGCATCAGGGTGTCATGCCTGATATGGAAGTGGGACTGCTGGCTACTATGCAGGCACTTCTTTACTTGCGCGAGAGTAAGTGTTGGGCAGTACTTCTCGGCGAACTGCATTACCGCCTGCTCGACGTTGTCGACGCGGGCGCGCCGGCAAAGCACAGCGTAGTAGTACGTCGCATAGCGCCGTGTGCCCTGCGGGAATTTCCGGCGCATCTCGGCTAGCGCCCTAATTCCGCGCAACGGGACGCGCCATCTCTCCAGCCCTCCAGGTATCTGCCGTGCGCCTTTTTCTCCAGTACGCCTGGGCGTGATCTGTGTCCGGTGTGCGTGAACATCGAAGGCGGTGCCCAGCTCTGCCGTTGTGAAGTAACGATCGCTGATACGGTAGAACTGCACCCGGCTATTACTGGCTGAGTTGATGCTGCCGGGAATGCGGCAAACGCGCTCTGGGTCATAGCAGTGGCGGTCGGCGCCAAAAGATTCAAACTTCCTGATTGCGGCCCTGCCAATGCGCTTCACGATGTTGCAGCAGTCAGGATGCGCCGGGACCGGCTGGCTCTGGTCACGTCGATCCGCCAGCAGCCACAGCAGCCAGCAACCGCGCCCGCTGTTGATAGCGATGGATGGCAATGGTATTCCTTCCTGCTGGCTGTATCTCAAAACACGCTCCAGGAAACTACGGAAGTGGAACTGCTGCCCTGGCTGGTGGGCCTGGTCGAGATCGACGGCCACGGCGTTGAGGTGCTGAAGGTGCTTGCGGGAGTAAACCGTCATGCCTGTGATCTTTGATTTCCGGCGTGATCGGTATGAGGCATAGACGCTGTTCAAGCCGAAGTACACATCAGCATCAGAGAGATGAGGCTGCAGGAGTTCGCTGCTGAACAACTCAATGGTAGTGCCGGTAGCCAGTCGCACCCATGCGCCTGATTCCGTCTTGCTCTCGATCGACACCAGAGCGTTGCCACCCCGGTGAATCGCGTTGATAGCTTCGGATGGTGACAAGGGAGATTGAGCGAGACCGGGCCCAGCAGTTACTGGGACACTATTCGGCCTCACTGCCACCGGGAGAAGCTGACTGGTGAGGGTCATGCTGCCCCCTCCCAAGCATTTCCCGTGCAGCGCCTTGAGGCGTTCATCTATGTCGGCGATCTGTGCTTCAGAGCACAGCAAATTTTCGCTTGAATGAAGAGGCTGCTCGGATTTAGTATTCATTTCGTCGGTCTCCAATAGACTTTCCAATCGCCTCGGTTGCAGCCGGGGCGTTGGTCTTTCTGGGCTTTTCACGCCACTTGCACACGTCCTTTTGCTCCGTCACTCTCCAGGTGTTCAGTGAATCTGATCAACTCAGTCATCGTGATGCGGGTGCTGCGCCCAATCTTCACCGTAGCTATGTCGCCTTTCGCAACGAGGTAATGAAGGTGTCGGACGCTGATGCTCAGGGCTGTTGCTGAATCTGGAATATTTAAGAGCAAAGGAACGAATACCGATAGCGTTGCGTTTTGTTCGTGAATCACTGCACTGTTCTGCATATCTATGCTCAAAACAACAAAACGGTAGGCGATTTGCTATCTACTTTAACCAGCATTGAAAGGACACCTTTCGAAGCGATGAACTTGGGCGGTGTCATGTAGCTTCCGCAAAGGGTTAAATGGATCGAAAACACCCTATAATTAGCGTGGACGTTAAGTGGGATTGAGTATTGGAATGTGTGCATGTACGCTCTTCCTGATATCAGATCCAGCGCCGTTTCCTTTTTGCCTTGGAACGCGTTCCTCTCGGGGTTAAGTCGCTGATACCGGGACCTCCTCCCGCACAGTTTTCGAATCAATAAAGCGCAGCAGTTCACCATGCGAAAGAAGCACACGCCTATCAATCCGCGTTACCGCGATTTCGCCGCGCGAGATCAGGTAATCAAATTTTCGTAAACTGATGCCGAGTGTATCGGCTGCCTGCTCACGGCTGTAAAGCAGCTTTTGAATGTGTTGGGATTTATTCTGTGGTTGGTGTGTCTGCTGCATTGTAGGAGGATGCAGCTAAGTGCGTGTTTGCTCAAGAAATCAAAATAGCCAAAATCTATTTTGACAATTTTGATTTTTCCCGCTTGAGCATTCCTGAAATTGATGGTGTGCTGTAGTTTCTTCCAGTCTCATTAGTCAGGATCGCGGAAATCTCGTCATGCGTTTTGCCTTCCCTGTGTAAGGCAATTGCCCGAGCGATATGGGCAGGGTCATTTGTAGGCCGTCCGGGCTTCCTCTTCTCGCGTGGCTGCTGTTTGTGTTCGGCCTCTGGTTCTTCTTGGTGCTTGTATAGGGTTGTGTCCGGGGGTAACAGTAGTTCCTCAGCGCGAGCTTTCACTTCGTCACCCAACACACCGTTCTCCAAGCGAAGCCGCAGGGTGTACGCGTGGTCATCGAGGTACTCAAGTCGTTGCCTTGGCCTGTCCGCGTCGATCCTCTGTTGAAGTTCCGCCGCATGTTCTGGCGTTACCTCAAGTGATTTCTTCCCACACCTGTAGATGTATTTATCGCCTTTACATGAAATCGATTCGCGCTCTGGATGAAGCCAGAGCGGAGGCATCCACGGCTCTAAAACTCGGTCTTGCCCGGGTGTCTCGCGGAGCGGTCCATCAACGGCAGTCTCAAACCACGATTCCACGCTTCTAGCGGCTGGATCGATGATCCATTCCGTAACCAGCTTTGCGATGTATTTTTCGCGCTGTATCACTCCCGTGACGTTAGCCAGTTTCGCCAGATTCAGAGCCACAGGGACCGCCTCTCGCACAAGTGGCGCCAGTCTGTTGTTGATGTAGTCCCAGAAAGCGTGGTTTATCGCTTCGCGCCTTTCATCCTCCGGCAAACCCTGTGTACTCTCGTAGGCGCTGGAGTCAGAATCAGTCAATGCCTTCCACCCGAGCCCACGGAAATGCTCATGCTTTTTTTTAAACAGCCACTCAAGTTCCTGCTTGGCTTTGTGTGCGGCCAGATCGGAAGGCCTGCATACGTGCTTGATCCAGTTGCCCTGGCCATCAGGTTCAGGGTTGAACCGTGATTCGCTCCTCGTCCACTCTACATCTACATCCATATCAGGGCTGTGCCTCGCCCATTTGGACCCCGGGCAGCCAGGGAAATCATGCCATTCGTGTGTATCAGGCTTGATTGGCCCTTCTCTGTGCTGGTGGACCTTTATCTTGATCGGCTGTCCACAGTTCTCACACGTGTAGTCGTATTCGTAGTAGTGGTCGCACAATGAATCAGGGTTGTCGGGATGATCGCGCTCGTCAGTGGTTTCCATCGTGTCACCTCACCGTGACGGTTCACCCTTTTTGCTGAGCCGGGCAAGCGCGGCGGGTGAGCACCACGCTTTTCAGTCCCGTGATCAGCGGGAACCTGAGCCCGTTCTCAGACACTTTATCACCATGTCCAATGACCACAGGTTGACCTTTTAGCGATTTTCGGAGGTCAACCGAAAGTCAACCGATTTCCAACCTGCCTCGCTGCCCCTTCGCCCCTGTCACATCCTGAAAACTCCAACTTCTAACCAACTTCAAACCAACATTTCAGGGTGTCCCATTTTTCATGCTAGTACCCTGTATAGGTTCTACAGTTCTAGCAACGATTTTGGGACACTGGCGGGACGGAAATAAGCGGAGCAAAAGCAGGGCGCGGGACGGCGTTTGAGTCCCGCCCCCGGTCGATTCGGCAGGTGTTTCAATGTCCACAAATGAGCATCGGAAGTTGGGAGGCAGGCACGTAATCAGCCGATGGGCTTGCGGACGGATCGGGCGTCTTTCCAAGAAAAGTTTAGAGAGGCGAACCAGACAATCGCGGCAGGTGAAAGAGACCTGCAAGCCTTCATCTGGAAGCAGTGTTGCTGCTTCAGGAGCCAGTCCGGACGCGGGATGAACGCAACCAGCCACCTTTCTGAAGGGAATACCACGGATGTTACCAGCATCGGGAAAGACGCGCAATGCACCATCTTTGACCACTTAGCTAGAAACTAGCTCAAAACTACAGGAAGAAATCAAAGGGCCACGGCTCCCGAAGCTAGCTTTTCCGCAGGTCCTACGGATATTAGCTATGGTGGAATTACGGATTCCAGCATGCCGAAAATACCTTGTTGTACGCCATCCATCCTGATGTAGTATTGCCGCTCTCAAAAACAAACTGGATATCTTCCCGAAACCAGTCTGAGGCTTTATCAAACTTGGGCGCAGAGGACTATTATGCAATCGAGAAGGATCGTAATCTTGATGTTCCTGGCGGCTCTATTTGCCGCTCAAACTGGTTTTGCTCAGCCGGCATACAAGTTCAAGAAGGTATTCGAGACCGGCGATGCCGCCCCTGTTCCCCAACAATTGGGCTCGGTGCTCGAATCTAACTTCGACGACGACGGACGAGTGGCCCTGATTGCGGATGGAGGGCTGATCCTGAAGTCCGGTGACCACATCATCCCCGTGGCAGGCCCCGGTGATTCCGCACCGGGCGGCGGCACGTTTTTGTCTTTGACAACGCCCTCTCTCGGACCGCAGGGCCAGATCCTTTTCACCGCGCTAGTCGGCTTTTCCGACGGCACTGTTGCGTCCAGAGCTTTCCTGTACTCGAACGGCAGAATCAGCCAGCTCCTGCCGAAGGGCATGGTGGCCGATACTGGAGAACTGGTGTTTCCATCTTCGGCCACGTTCGCGCGCAATGGTGAAATGCTGATTGCCGATTCAACGCCCCAGGTGTTCGCCATTTACCTTCTTTCCAACAACACACTGACGCGGGTCATCGGCCCCGGAGATGAGGTTACGGAATTTGGTGACGTCATCGCCGTTATTCTTGGAGCCACGCTGAATAGTTCGAGGCAGGTGGTGATTACCGCTGAAACGTTTGGTGCCTCGCAAGCCATGTTCCTGTGGTCGGCGGGAACTGTTACCAAGATAATCGACACCTCTACCTTCATGGCGGATGGAGTGCGGCCTAGCCTTTTGGAAAATCCTTCCATCAATGATTTTGGGCAGGTGGTTTTCTCCGTCATTTCCGATTCATCAGCTGACTCTGGTATCTACACTTTTTCCAATGGACAACTTTCCCTCCTGGTCCCCAAGTTCACAGCGCTTCCAGATGGCAGCGGGCTTGAGACTGCTTTTACGACTTCAGTAAATAATGCTGGACAAATTGCTTTCTCGGCCCTGACTACCGCTGCCACCAACAACAATGGAGTTTTCCTGTTCGCGAATGGCCAGATCACCAACGTGGCGGTCGGGGGCCAAGCCGCGCCGGATGGCGGTATTTTCAGGCAGGGAGTGGAGGCTGGCGGCGCCATTAACTCGTCCGGACAAGTACTCTTCACTGGTGCTGGAAGCCAGCATGGCATTGCGCTGTATCTATCTTCAGCTAACCAGCTCAGCCGCGTAATTGGCCAGGGCGATCCCATCGCCCGGCAACCCGCCTTTGTGTTTCCCACAACCACAGCCATTGCCGCGGGAGACGTGCTGCTGATCTCCGACACTACCTTCCCGGGTGGTGCGAGCGCATATACCGCGACTGCGCGCGGCAACCCTCGGGGCCGCACCAGGCTGGTGGTTCATGAAGGAGAGTCCATCGGGGCGGATGGCGTCATCGATTTCCTGTCGGGGTCCTCGATGAACCAATCCGGTGAGGCCATCGCGGGTGTGGGGACTTCGAACGCGCTGGCGGCGGTGCTTTCGGACGACAAGACTTCATTGCAGGTGGTGGCGGATGGCGCTGCCGGGAGCGCTGTTGAGCCCACCGATAATACGCAGGCCATCAACAATCTGGGAGAGATCGCGTTTACCGGCTTTGCGCCGGCCACACAGACGGCCGGGGTGTTTCTTAGTTCCGGCGGTCAAACAAGGTTGTTGCTGGATGCAGCGACACCCCTGCCGGGCGGAGGCACCATCAGCGGCAATATCGCGAATCTTTCTCTCAACAGCCTGGACCAGATCGCTTTCATGGCGCAGCCATCTTCCGGCCCGGTAGGCACTTTTGTTGCTGCCAATGGGGCCATCACTCCTTTGGCTATCGATGGCGCGCCCGCGCCCGGCGGCGGCAATTTTAATCTCTTCTTCGGCCCCAACTTCGATCCCCTCCGGGGCGGGCCGGTAATCAACGATCACGGTGATGTTGCTTTTGGCAGCCGGCTCAGCAGTGTACCCGTCGGCGGGATCTTGGGATTTGGCGGGATCTTTCTCTATAAGGATGGCGTTGTCTCCAGAATCGCGGGGCCGGACGATCCTTCTCCCGATGGAGGGGTTTTCGTCTTCGCCGATTCGCCTTCCATCAACTCATCCGGCGATGTGGCATTCTTTGGTGAAACCAGCGCTTTTAGCTTTGGAGCGTTTGTCTATTCCAAGGGCAAGATCACCCAGGTGGCAATTGCCGGCGATTTTGTGAACGGCAGTAGACTCAGTTTTGTAGACCTGCCAGTCATCAACGACAATGGGCATGTCGGATTCACGGCTAGCATTCTTGACGGCAATCACCACATTGACGGCAATCTCCTCTCCAGCCTTTTTTTGCATAACGCCATCTTCGTGGCTGCTCCAGCCGACGACAATCGCGCCGACACAAGCGACGGGGTGAGGTCGGCCCCGGGCGCGCCTCCGGCGCCGGAGCTCGTGAAGGCGATCAGGGCGCAAAATGATAAGGCACTATCACGGCGGCACCGTGACCCTTCCAAGCAGAACGTGAAAAGCAACCCATAAATCACTTCCATTGTGGGCTGTAGCAGGGTGCTTCAGTTAAGCCGTGCTTCGAAGTGGGCCAGGGTATTCACGGAGGGGCGAATTGTGTCCGGAAATGTTCCACGGACCTGGAACATCAGTGTCCGCAGGTGAGAACGGCATTTCAGAAACCGGCCTGTACGCGCGGGATGGGCTACGGGGCGGCTCAGGAGTCTGCTTAAGAAATCCCTTCGTGACCCGGGCGGGGCAGGAAGTACGGGAAAACACGACACTTAGAACGACTCCGGCTCGATCAGTGGAACCCGCTTCAGGCTTTAATGAACTCGCTGGATGGGTGCTAGTTGCCATCTAAAAGCGCATTGTACTCAGCCGACCTTGGCAAAAAGCTCCTGTTTCAGGGCTACCTTCAAACTACCCTCAAACTACCCTGAACTAATCTGAATTGCCTATCTCATTGAGGCCGAACATCGGAAGCAGGAATTGGCTGCGGAACAGGAGCGAGCAGCAGAGGAAGACCAGCAGGATAAATCAGATGCAGATTAACCCCTCCAGACTCCCTTTAGGGCGGATCACATGGTGATTCGTCCGGTGATTCGCCCCTCCTTTCTCACGGCATGGTCAAGCGTACACAATCGTATTAATGGTTTATATTGTTAGGGATTAACTCAGGATATACCAGTAATCTATACGAGCCGTGTCTGAGTCTCAGCCAGTCACCACCAACCTGTGAAGATGGGGTGTCTCAGCCGCCCAAACGATGTTCTGTTTACGAACTCAAGATCCGCTCTCTGCTCCGGCCACCCACACGCATTCTGCCGCAATGAACGTCCACATCATTGGACAATCAACAGCCGCACGGAAGTTAGGGCAAATGACGCAAATCAGCTCTTCATTTTCATTAATGAAAGAAACGCGGGATAACGCTCTGGATTCGCGATCGTCTCCTCAATCAGTGGCTTGAGGTTACGATCTATTTCATAAGCAATGCAGCGTCGCCCTAGAAGCTTGGCGACCGCTGGAACTGTACCTGAGCCAGCAAAGGGCGATACCACGAGGTCACCCGCATTAGTAAACTGCTCCAAGCAGCGACTCACAATTTCGGGATGAAAGGCGTCCCGGAAAACATACCCACGTGAATCTTTACGATAAGTGCCACCTTCTAGTAACCACACGTCTGGAGAAAACGTGGCGGAGACTCCCGTGCGGGTCTGTGTTCTACTGCCGGCGGATTTCTTGAAAAATTGAACGTAGGCAAATCCGTAACGATAGACGTTCGGATTGAGGGACTTTGCCCATATCTTCATGTCTATACACCGAAAGCCTATGCTCTCGGCAATATATCGGAGGGAGGTGTGTTTCTGCCAGAGGAGGCCGTTGAATCGTCCATCACGACGATTATATCGAGCATGATCGCGCAAATCGGTATTGATACAAACCCATAGCCGTCCCGGCTCCAGGACACGCCAGATTTCAGAGAAAACTGATCTGATAAACCGCAAGTAACTTTTCTTTTCTAGGCTCTTACCGTCGGGATGATTGGTGAAAGGAGGGCTACCGATTACAAGCTGAGCGTTGTCGTCGGAGAGTTCAGACATACTCACCGAGGTATGGTAGAAAACATCGATCATTTTAGGGACTTGATGCGAGATTAGAGCGAGTCTCTAATCTTTTTCATCCTAACAGAACCAGTGTACAACCCAAACTTGTCATCCGCTTGAGCAAGGCCCACCCAACTGCCGTCCAATCTGTTCGAGCCCGGCGAGAGCTGGAGGCATGCCGTGCCAAGGTTGGCTCCCTTCGTAGGGAATCCTTCGGCGGTCCACGTCAACGCGACCACTCGGGCCGGAGAAACTACGCCGGTAATGGAGTACTTGTATTGTTTACCGGCATGGACAACAAATCCGTAGCCCTGAAATTCAAAGTCTTTGGTCCACTTTTCGAGCGTTACAGACTCTTTGGTGTACGGGGTGCCATCCTGGAAGTCCCATTCGGCTTCCCACGTTGTTCCCATGATGTCAGGTAATGCATTGGCCGCGCGTTTCTTGGCGGACTTTTTGTTCTCTATCCAGGCCTTCACAATTGGCGCGACGATGTAGGTGATAATGATGCCTAGTAATCCTAATACGGCAATCAGAATCTTTGCGCCATTGTCGCTCATCGAGACCACCTCCAGTCCGACGCTTTCAGACTTAGAGTCGTACACATCTGACTAGTCCGCCACCCAACTGGGTTGATGAGCGCCGTCCGTACCAGCGCCCATCCATCGTCTTGCCGTCTCTTGACATCTCCAAGACAGCGACTCCGCGGTTTGGCTCAAACGGATAGCGTGCGGCTTTGTAGACGAGAGTCACCACGCGCGAAGCGTCAATTTCTCCCATAATCGGGTAAGAGAGATGAAACTGCGGTTGGTGTCCGACCGCAAGGAACTGACCCTCGGTCGTCCACTTCTGAATCTCTACAGTATCTTCCACCTTGGGCTGCTCCTGACCTTGCGCGTCATCGAACCACGTGCATCGCCACCTCCCGATGACATTCGGAATGCCATGGTAAACTCGAAACCGCTTTGCACGCTCGCGCTGCCAAAGTACAGAGATCACAATTCCGATCGTAACACCTACAAGCACACTCGATAAAAGCAGGCCTGCAAGAACCATTTGGTTTTGCATCAGTCACCTCAACTCATTAGCAGCTATTATAGATGGACATTCGCGATATTTGAACGAGCACCGGACCAACTGCAATACTGACCGAGTTTGATGAGCCTATGGCTCCAGTTTTATAGGCCTCCAGCCGAAACCTTCAGGTCTCCTAGCGCTGTCAAAATCTTACTATCCCAGACATAGACTTTGTTCCCTGCGGAAGTGATTTCAGCGGTTGGAACGACTCCGTAGAATGAGGCCGGCGAGCCTGGCGCTTTAGGGCTGTTCCAACGAGCCCTCAGATGATCGTGCAATGAACCAGAAAGTTCAGTGCGTCCAGACAAACGGGAGCGAGAATTCAGAAAACGATCTAATGATCCAATTGGCGCCCAGTGACGAGATACCGAACCGTAAGTGATTCGTTTGCCAAAGCCCTCGCGGACAGCGCAGCCGATCTGGCATCTGAACCAGTTCTCAAAACCAGGAAACTGGTCCACGCCACTGCAGCAGCAGCCTGTATCAGAGAGATATTGAAATTCGTTATCAGCAGCGCCAAAAGTCATTCCCCGGGTGCGAACCGCCCGTGCCACCTCCCGAATCGTCGGAAGCTTTGCCTGCGGCGGGAGGACATATTCTCGCCCATCACGCAGTGCGTTCAAGGATTTATATTCAGAGTAAAAGTCCCGCCCAGCGGATTTCGTTAACTTTCCCCACAAAGGATGGCTCCGCTCGATTGGAATTTTTAGATGTTCCAGCGCCACGTGCCGGCAGCCGACTGAGGACATTCTCGAAACGAATTCCTCAGCAGGCTCACTCACTCCTGGGATATAGGGCTGCCATCTGCAGGTAACTGCTATTCCTTCCCTCGCCAAAGTGGACATAACACCGAGAAGGTTGCTTGGCGAGGTGGAATACGGTTCGAATAGGGCCGCAACCTCGTCTCGTGAACTACAGAATGAAAACTGAACTACGACATTCCCAAGTTGCTTAAGCAGATTGATGTACGGCTCACACGCTACCATTTTACTTCTCGTGCTTAGGACAGTTGGATATCGATATCTCGCGAGCGCTTGTAGAAACGACTCAGTGACACGATAGCGCAATTCCGCTGGTTGAAATGGGTCACTCATACCGCCAAAATGAATCGGCACGCGTCGTCGCAAAAATTGGCGGACCATGCCACCGCTCGTATCATCTTCCTCGAACACGGATCGAAAGATGCGGTCCAACTTTGCACTATCGGCAGCTCGCACAACGTCCCCGAAGGAATTGCCTCCCCTGACACGGGCAAAGCAAAACGTACAAGAAAACGCGCACCCGGCATAAGAATCCAACCGCAGCGGCAATCCGCAGAAGCTGAATTGACTCGTAATAGTCAGTGGAGTAGTGAAAAAGGGTGCCAGCATATTTTGATAAATCCTAGCTTGCAGCTAGAATCGCGTCAATCGGTCGCGAGTGGCCTGTCTCTTTTTGGATTGCCGATAGAAGTGACTCTGTCCGGTTGTTGACGATAACAGTTTGCATCCCACCGAAGCACAAGCATGTTACCTGGTGGCCGAGTGCGCCTTCATGCCAGCTACTAGGCCAGTCAAGCGGTAGTTGTTTTCGCATACTATCCGTTACTTCATCTAAAGCAAGCGACTTGGTTGAATCGTCTTCCTAGCATCGCAAACAGCGTAGTTTGGGGCTAGTCGTTTAGAAGTTAACATGCCAGGAATATGCGTTTACGAGGGTTCCGAATACAATGGACAGCCGCCAGCCGCCTCCTGGCAAATAGCTAACATTCTATGTGGACTTTTGATGAGATTCAGACCACAAATGCCCCTGGTCCGGGGCAACGTAATTCAACACTATCATTCATCCTCAATATAAGTGCTGCCACTCCCGACGTTCTTTGCTACGCAGCCGATCAGATTGAACAGTACGGCCCACCTTACGTCTGCTGTCTTGCGCAACTGCCATTTCCGGTTTTCGTTTGAATCGGGCAAATATGCCGTGAAGGCCGATACTGAAAATGTGATAATGGAGATGGAGTTTCGGCCCTCCGAGTTGACAGTTAACGACCGTGGCAGACTCAGTTCACCACAATGGCGAGTCAATCAGACGAGAAACACGTCGAGCGCTGTGTAGGAGCTCGGGTAATTGGTTTTATTCCTCTTTGGGGGCGCCGTACTGCTTATTACAAGAAATACATCGCGTGCCTTCACTCCGATGACCTTCGAATCAAATTATCGATCCAGCGCTCCGGGACCGTAACTGGATGGCTCAAATAACGTGCGGATCTACTCCACGCCACAATCAGCCTTAGCCAATGAACCGACGCTGCTCGCGATCATCGAAACCGTCGCAGCAACAGCATTTTCGATCTGGGCTGTGTGCATTGGGGAACACTAAGACATGTGTTTATCGGGGCATGCGTTGCACCGTTTCTTCTGCTAAGAACGGATGAATCTACGAAACGTGCGCAAGATTGGGCAGTATGGGCGAGTAATAACCTTGAAGACCTGGGATCACATGAATTTATCGAAGGCGCATTTTTCTTCGCAACCCTGTTCCTCGCTCGACCCGTGTGCATCCTGTTGAATGTTATGAGGCACCCCCTGCAAAGTATTCGGAGCATTCCTCAGAATTGGGCGAGGATTGTATTGGCGAGCGATGCTCATCATCCGCCGGAGTTCATTCCTGATTGCGAGAGCATGGAAGGCAGTTATGCATTTAAGTGGTCCACTTGGTCAGATCAGATGCTCTCGGTTGCGATTCACTCATGGAAAGAAGACTCATTTTTTTACCGTATACTTATACCAGTGGCCGTAGTTATGGTCTTCATACTGTTCTTTGGTCCTGCGCTGTTCTACCGCTATTCCGTAAAAGCGAGTGCAATCGTCTATTTACCAATTTTATGGATACTCCACGATAGCCTCGTGGAACGTTCTCAGTTCCGACTAAAACTTGAAGAGATCGCCGAATCTCCAATCGAACAACTAAAACGCTGGTACTCAGCGTTTGTCCTGATCTTCCACCGTCAGCGGCCGTGTTATGGACAAAGTCAAACACATCGGCAAGCCGGGAAAGGAACGACATTACAACGCTGCGCTCTTCTTCTGCAGTCGATGCGAGTAAGGTCTGAGCTTCTGCGTTCCAGGTACGCTGAACTGTTGACGTTTGCCCGAAAGGAACGCGCTGCCTGAAGCGAGCCTCGGAACCAAGGGCGCACAAAAGCCCAGTTCCGGGATCAAAGTTGACGGAAACGAATATCTGCAGGTCTGCGTATCGTGGAAAATCGATCGTGGTGGTGTTGTCCGCGACGCTGACAGCCCCTGTAAGAAGTGCGGTGGCCCGGTGCGGAAGATGGTTCCTGTCGGCTTTCAGGGCGTTGTGAAGATCGAATACCGGATCGGCGGTGGTGACGGTTGAAACGGCAGTGACATTAATGTGTCCTGCATGGTGCAATGTCTTGCGACCGCCGCGCGTGATAGTCGAAAGCCTGCTGAGATGACCGCTGTCTTCGGCAGCGGTGACGCAATAGTGTGACCGGTTCGCGTCGAGAGTCCCGCGGTCGGAGGCGCGCAGCCAGTTGCGATGCCCAAGGAAGTCACATGTAGAGCACCGTGAATCCACGTGCCAGTCCAGTGCGGCCCAGTCCGTGATTGCGAGAACCCTTGGAAGGTCCTGGCTGAAGAAATGGCTGACGGTCTGGAAGAAAATCTGGAAATCTACCTTTTCCAAGTCACCGATAAAAGCCTGCAGCCTGTCGCTAATACTGGCACCGGGATTCCGTGTCACCAACTCGGCAAGAGCCGATGTCTCCTTGGCGCGTGTCCAGAGGCCGAGGCGATCCGCCACAAAAAAGTTGCTTTCCAGTTCATTCAATCGCAGCCAGTTGGCAAGGAGCACCGCGTAAAGAGCTACTTCCGAGCTGTAGCTGGAATTGGCTTCTCCCGCGTGCTTTATGTCTGAAACGAGGAGCGCCTTGCGCTGGGTTCCTGGCGGAATCGGAGTCGTGTCCCCCGTGGGGAGTATCTCCACTTCGCCATCGGCCGGAGTTTTGACTAGAACAATATCGGGCTCGAACGCGCCGAAAGCAGGGATCTGCTCAATGCGCTGCGGGGTCAACCCGATGCTGGTCAGAAATGTCTGTCGCAGATCGGGGTGAGAGAATCGTGCCTGGACGATGACTGTAGGACTAGGCGGATTCACCGCGAGGACGGCCGCGAGCTCAATTCTCTTGAATTTGCCGTTCTCCTTTACACCGATAAGATGGTTTCCGAAGGCGGTTTCCAGATCCTGCATCTTGGCCTGCTCCCACTCCTTGCCACGATCACGCAGGATCTGGACTGCTGGGCGTGCCTCCAAGGGCACAGGCCAGTCCATCGCCTGCAATTCTGGAGGGGAATACAGTGATAGGCGGAGCTGCTTGTCACACTTGGTCCGCAAGTATTGTGAGAGGACGTTCTTTCGGAACTGCGCCATATTGACCTAGAAAACTATTGTTGCGGTTGCTATAGATTCTGCTTCACCAGGAAACCAATGTCCATCAGGCGATCCTCCGGGGCCAGCCAGTTGGAACCCTCGCTCAATAGCAGCAGCGGTGCAACCTTTTTCAAAAGATCAGAGCCGGTAAGAGCAGGCCGGACGAGGGCCGCCGGCAATCTGCCCAGCGTCGCTAATACCCAGTCGTGCCCGCCGGCAGCGGCTTCAATCAGGAATTTGAGCACGGTTTCGTTGCCAATGAGTCGCAATGTCTCGGAGGCTGCTGCCGCCCTTCTCTGGTCATTTTTCGTCAGCTCGTCCACGAGTCGCACGATGACGACGTCCGGCGTGTCGACTCCAAAAGCTACTATCGCATGCAGCGCGACGTTTTCATCTTCATCGGCGATGTAAGGCAGTATCTGGTCGTAGGCTTTCAGACCCGCTTTTCCTAGTCCCCAGACTGCGGCCTGGCGTATTTCGTTTCCTGCAAATTTCTTATCGCCGGCCACGCGCACCAGCTCGTCGCGCGCAAATGGGCTGGCAAGCTCCGTGAGGATGAGCACCGATTCCATCCGCAGGTCCTCGCGCCCGTCCCCCCACAAAATTTTCGTAATGCGATCCTGGCCGAGGGCGGATCCCAGCACGGCCGATGCTCCTGCAGCCTCTAGCGCCACCCGCTCCTCTTGCTCGTTGTTGAGCAACGCTTCAAGCGCAGGAACCGCTCTCGCGCGTAGGTCGTCGCGGTAGGGAAGCGATTTCACTGCGGCATAACGATCCACGGCATTGGCTTCCTGCAATCCGGCGAGAGGGTCATAGTTTTTATTCAGGAAGGCGGCGAGATCCGCCTGCTTTTCCGGTGCCCCGGCAAGGATGGAAACCTCCGCCTTGAATTGCGCGCCGGGCTGTACGTAGACGTGCTTTCCGTTCAACGTATAGGTCTGCTTCCGGGTAGCCCCCTCCCCTACCTGCATCATCACGACGAGCTTTTCCTTGCTGACGGACTCGACCGTACCGTCGCATGAGGGCACGGTGGAGGGCCACGTTCTGTCGCGCTCGGCACCCTCG
Source organism: Candidatus Angelobacter sp. Gp1-AA117 (assembly GCA_003223515.1). Classification (GTDB taxonomy): domain Bacteria; phylum Acidobacteriota; class Terriglobia; order Terriglobales; family Acidobacteriaceae; genus Angelobacter. The sequence goes on along the minus strand of QHVI01000027.1, from coordinate 40,646 downwards.
GATGCGGATTTAGGAGGACCAAGCTGGGACTGCCCAACCGACGCACGTAAGGCGCTTACCGAGAAGAATACAGCTTCGTCAGCAGGCACCGGACCACCCTCCCCTTCGGCGACGGCGATAAAGGCGGCGACATCATCATCCCGCAACCCGGAATCCCAGCGACGATCCGGATTATTCGGCGCGTCACTCATCCTTATCTTGAGGTCCGATTTCGCACGCACCTCCAACCTAAGTCCCGTCTTGACGCAGAGTACATCCGGCAGGCGAAGGCGTTTTACCTTGGTTGTCCAGAGCTTGTTCGATGCGCAATAGCGCTCCAGCTCGATGGGCTTGAATCCCATGCCGCTGAGCTGCTTCATGGTCTGGCGCACACCGATGGCGCCCATGCTCAGGAACCGGAGGAAGCTACTGTCAGTCTTAAAGCCCATCAGCTATCCCCCGGAATCGACAGGCTTCAGCAGCTCGCCGGGCGGCACTTCCAGGGCTTTGGCGATGGCAAAGATGTTTTCCAGCGAGACGTTGCGGACACCACGCTCTATTGAACTAATGTAGGTGCGGTGCAGCTTGGCGCGGAAGGCGAGCTCTTCCTGGGACAACCCTATCTGCTGACGGACGCGCCGGACGTTTTGGCCGAATATTTCTTTAGGGTTGCGTTTCACACTTCCGCCGTGGTTTTCTACTTGCGATTAAGGCTAGAAATGTGTAAACAATGAGTCTACAGACTTAACGTCACACATCTGGCATTTAGTTGCTGGATTTCAAAGGAAAAACGGTGATTGTACCCTCCAAGTTAACCGAGCTGCCCGCGATCATCACCGCACCACGAACGGACCCCATTTACAACTGCCACAGCTACCTTACCAAGGTGCCCGTCGCGGCAATCGAGCCCTTCATCGAGACCTTCACGAGACCGGGCGAAGTCGTCGCCGACTTCTTCGGCGGCTCCGGCATGACCGGCTTAGCCTCCGTGCGTCTCGGGCGCAAGGCGAAGCTGAGCGATATTTCGGCACTGGGACGCCATATCGCGCGCGGATACGCCACCAGGGTCAGTCCGGAGGACTTCACGGAGAGAGCGGAGGAAGTAGTCAGCCAGGCCCGCAAGGCCATCGGGAGTCTCTACGCCACTCGCCGGGTGAGCGACGGAGCAGAAGTGGAGATGGTGCGCACCGTCTGGTCGTTCACCTATCTCTGCCCGTCCTGCGAGGCTCCCCTTATCTATTACCGCCATCTCTCGTCAAAAGGAGAGGCTCCGAAGGCCTGTCCGGGCTGCAAGCACCCGTTTGCGCGTCGCAGATGGAAACGAAGTGCGGACACTCCCGTGGAAGTCGTGGCGCGGAACACGGAGGGGCGTTTGACGGAGCAGCCGGTTTCCGGTTTCGATCTGCACATGATTGAGGAGGCAGCACAGGATGCACGGCAGTCAGAGGTGCCGTCGCTGCCCATCACCGAGGACCGGGAAATGTTCAGCCGCTCGGGACTCAGGAAAGCTGGCCTTATCCGGACATCGGATTTTTTCTCGCCGCGCAATGCCATCGCCCTGCTCGAACTCTGGCGGGCGATCAACAAGGTCGGCGATCCAGGACTGCGGCAGAAGCTGAGCTTTGCGTTCACGGCCATACTGCCGCGCGCCTCCCGCCGTTATCAGTGGAGCGCGCAGCGTCCGCTGAATGCGCAAAACCAGACCTATTACATTGCTCCCGTGTACTACGAATGGAACGTGTTCGAGTTGTTCGGTCGCAAGGTGGATGCGGTGCTTCGCTCCGACGAAATCCTGTTCGATAACGCATCGCTGTTGTGTGGCCGGCCGGAAGGCAAACTGGACTATTGCCTTGCCTCCGCCAACCTCTTGGCGCACCTCGACTCGGAATCGGTGGATTATGTGTTCACCGACCCGCCGTTCGGCAGCAACATCTTTTACAGCGACATGAATCTCTTTCATGAAGCCTGGCTGGGCGAAGTGACGAACTATGTCTCCGAAGCGGTGGTTTACACGACGGGCAAGCGCAAGAACGGCGCGGCAGAGCGTTACGAGGCATTACTGCGCTCCTCATTTGCGGAGGCCTTTCGCATCCTGAAACCGGGCCGGTATATGTCGGTGGTGTTTGGAAACAGCAGCGGGCGGATATGGGGTCTTGTACAGCGGGCGGTTCGCGATGCGGGATTCAAGTCGGCACCTGTCCATGTGGCAATACTCGACAAGGGGCAGCGCTCAGTCAAGGGACTGAATTCCGGTTCGGAAAGCGTGGTGACGGTGGATCTGATTCTGACGCTGCAGAAGCCTTCGCCTTCCCAGGCTGAACGCGCGGATGATGGGCATCGATTACAGAGCGGAGACACACAGCGACTCATAGCAGAGGCGGTTCGGGAGCTTTCTTCGGACGAGGTGCGCAACGCAAGTCATGTGTACGCCAGCATTCTTCGCAGGGCTATCCAGGAGCATTGCACGCTAGATGAGCTTCATCTCAGCGATGTGCTCCTCGCGTTGCGGCGCGCCGGTTATACGATCAATCCCAAGACCGGCCTGCTCTCAGCAGAAAAGCACAAGGAGCCGCAAACCGAGCTTGCGTGATCTCGTACTACTTACTCTTCCAACGAAAGCCTCTCAAGAACCCATGCAGCCATAAGTTGCTCAAACCAACATCAACTAGCCGCAAGAGTTGCTGGGGATCTGCATCTACTCGGTCTCGTAGCGCTAAAAGCAATGCTCGTCAATTCTTCACAGACCGAGGCGGAGATTGGGGTGTGTGGCTGTGCTTAAGATGCTGGATTTTACGAGAAGATGTGCTGGAAGGCCCGCCAGAAAAAGGCGGGCCCGAGTGCTGCCAATATGCGCTTACAATCTTTGAATGTTACTGCCGACCGATTTGTACTTCTTTAGGATTCTGTCGTTTCCGCTTTTCCAATTTGAGAGAGTGGGGAATGAGAACACGGCCGTTTCAAGAGCGAAGTGGAGCGCGGTCTTGTCCTGAAACCGGACGGTGATTGCATAATACTCGTGGTCAGAAAAGAGTTCCACGGCTTCCACGGTCTTACCGTTGACTTCGGGAAACTCTAAGACTTCTTTGCGGCTTGTGCGTTTCTTCGATGGGTGTGTACCCTTACTTTCAGCCATTGCGCCCTCCTTGGGGGTGCTTTGGTTAGGGTGCGCTCGGTGTACCAGCACCGGGCGTTACCCGCTGGTTATCGTTTTGACCTTTTGGGTGCTGATTTTTTCTTAAGTTTTGAGTACCGGGTTTTGCGACCGTTAGCAATATTCGGCAGCAAGGCCCGGACTCGTTCTATATCCTCCTCCGTCCAGGCGCGAACCTTCCATTTCCCGATCCTAGTCGCATTCGGTGCAGGAACCTTCTGGGCCTCTATGTAGCGGTTCAAGCTTGCGACTGATATGCCAAGCTTCTTTGCAGCGGCTTCCGTGGAGAAGAAAGTCATTCTGAAAAAGTCTTTCAGATAGCTCTCGTCCTGTCAACTTTAAATTGCAGTTGCGGGTACGCCAAATCCGCTCTAGTGATCCTGGATTGGTTGCGTGCCTTACAATGCTTCTCTGTAATTTGCCAAATGGACTGATCCACGAGCTCAAGATCTAGACCGCGCAAGGCGATTTTCAGAGGTCACCGAAACTAACCCATTTCCAACCATCTGTTCCTTGCCTGCAGCGCTAGAAGGCTCTCAGCTATTTACGTGATTGGCGGTGCCGAGCTGAAGTAAAAGGCTCCAGCCATCGCAGGTAGCTGAATATATCCACAGAGAAAAACGGCAGGACACCCCAAAGCAACAGGTGTATGATGCCGTGGCTGAACATCGCTCCGGCCTCGGGAAGCGCCAGCCTTGCCAATCCGAAGAAGACCAAGAAGAAACTCGCTTACAGCCTAATCTTCTACGAGAGGCACGACGACAACCTGGGCTTGCTGGAATGGCGCGAGAACAAGGAGTAAACCAAATGTCCCGACCCACCCCAAAACGCTTCCCGCAACTTGGAAAGCGCCTGATGTGCGCCCTTCTGAGCTATCAGGCCGGCTATACAGGCGTAGACAAACTGCTGAAGCAGTACGCCGAGAGCAAACCGGAATACGAACCGCTGTTCGATAGAATCGGCTTCAATCTGCTGTCGCTGCTAATGCGCCTGCAAGAAAACGACACGAGGGCCGCTCTAGCAAACCTGCACCGCTACGCCGATACGCAGCTGATCAAAGTGCCTCGCAGCGAACACGTACCTCCATTTCTAAGCCTGGATCAGCTTGCCTCGTTGCGGGTACAACTTGAAGAAGCGCAGCCCTGTGAGAAGCACGGCCACAAAAAACGGCTCTGCACGAGAATCTGACGAAGTATGCATTTTAAGCGGCTTTCTGTAAAACGAGGAATTGGGTCTTGGTGGCCGCCAGCCGTTGCGCCTTAAGCAGCAGATAGTCCAAGTCACTGTAGCCACGGCCCCGACGCAACAGCGCTTTGATGTTCCCGTTGACGGCTTCCACCACACCCAGCGGCACCTTGATCCGGCAGTAGTTCAAGATTCCCTCAAGGTGATCCAACAACGTCCGTGCCAGCTTTTCCATGGGCTTCAGCCGCTGCCAGCGCAACTGGTCAATCCAGCTCTTCAGATAACGCAGCATGGCTCCCTCGTAGGTATAGCTCCACAGCCGTCCCAGGCTCTCTTTCAGCAGATAGGCTTTCATGATCCGCCGGTTCAGCGCGAACAGTTGATTGAGCTGCCGTTTCTTGTCCGTATGCAGATGCACCCAGCGCGCCAGCAACAGCCAGCGCTTTCCCTTCACCACCTCCCGCGCCGCCCCACCTTTACGAAAGAACTCCGCACGCCGTACTTCATCCACCGCCCGTCCCGCATGCTGCATAATGTGGAACTTGTCATAGACAATCCGGCACTTCGGTGCCCACTGCCCCAGGCTTTGCCGGAAGGGCTCCCACATGTCCACGCAAGCTGCCCGGATCGCGCTCCGTTGGAAAGCGCTCAACTGCTGGGTGAAGAACTCATCCAGCGTCTCTTTCTTCCGCTCCCGGCCAAACCACCAAGGCTCACCCGTCTCCAGATTGCTCACCACGGTGAGGAACTTTTGCTTCTTACCCAGATGAATCTCATCTACCCCCATCTGCCGCAAAGCCGGCTTTCTGCGCCCCGCCGACCAGCGCTTCAGATAGCGCAAATCGATGGCCCGCACTGTGCTCGCCGCCATCCCAAACTGGCGCGCCACTCGCCTCACCGCCGCACTCTCGCAGGCCCTTCCCACGGCCTCCTCAAAGCGCTTGCTGAAGGGTGCCTTGCTGGGCAGTTGCTCCACCTTTTCCACCTTGATCCCACAATCCGGGCAGCGCACCCGATACAGCTCTATCACCACTGTCGCCCGGTACTGCGACCAGGGCAGATCCCGCACCTCCCGCTCATAGGTCTCGACTATTTCATGGACCCGCTTTCCGCAGCCGGAGCACACCAGCTTGTGGTTCCCGCGCTTGCGCCGTACCCATAAATGCAACGTCTGGGCTGACTCATTGATCTCGCTTTGATATACCCGGTAGCCCGGCCACCCCAGAATCTTGCTCCACTCGCTGTCTCTCATGCCGCCAAGTGTAGCCAAACAACTGCTACTCGGAAATCCTGTAAATCCACGAGTTTTTCAGATTCTTGCCCAGAGCCCAAAAAACTTTCCATCTGCGCCCTGTGCGAAGAGCCCGTGTGTATGGCCTGCACAGACAAATGGCACGAGTGCAAGCCCAAACTGAGCGAGTTGGTACAGTGAACCTGCCTGATCACCCACTACCGGGCTGCTGCAATCTTGCTTAAGGTTAGTGAAACCTTAGCGGAAACTTAGCTCCTGACTCGGCGGCTCTTTGAGCAGTTTCTACTCTTCAGTCCCCAAAGGCGAGAACTTTCTCATAGATATTGATCTGGCGTAGTTCAGCGGAGAACCTCTGGGGAGGGAGCGTTCGATTGTTTCAGAACGCTGTGGCTTCTGTGGCAAGTCTAATGCATCCTTAATCTGCCATTCAATCAGATCGTAAGCTTCGGGAAAAGCTGCGCCGTTTCGTTCCTCCAGACAGATTTGCTGGCAATAGCGTATGTCCTCCAGCAAGGACTCTTGCAGGCTCGGTAGACTGTTCAGAGCGGCGAACCTAATCAGAGCCCAATATCGATGCGCGCAGGTCCTTACCATCTCCAGGTTTCGCAAGTAACGGCAGGAATCCCAGGTCAGCTCATACGTGGCGTGCCCCACTCGTTTCAACACCTTTTGATCCTCAACTGAAATCTCTTTGTTGGAACGCCGTTGCAACCCGCCCCAGCCTATAAACATTATTTCCGCCAAAACACTATCCACCCCTTGTAGTACCTGAAGCGGCATTTCGTCCCGCGTCCTTCCCGTCACTGCCCCAAGAGCGTCAAGAACTTCTTCTTTTACATGATGCTCGTACTCCCTTGCATATGGCACTAGCCGTTCCAAGTGTCGTTCGATCTCGGGCCATTCTCGGGTTGCCTCAATTTCATAGCGGATCTTCTTAACCTCGAGCGCAGGGCCTGCTGCTCGCTGCAGTTCAATGATCCTTTCTTCTAGTGGAGATATCGCAGCATCAATCTTTTGCTTGGTGATATTGGAAAGCCTGTGCTGAATTGCTTCGCCCTGAAGAGCCATCTTTCTGTCAGACTTCCGTCCCCAGCTTTGTCCAGGCAAGAGTTCAAGCTTTCCTTTCTCATCGCGAAGTTCCTTGGCGGCAATGTAAAGGACATGAACATCGGGCTTCACGACCAGAACGCCGACACGTCCTCGCTTCCCGTTCTCGAACTCCTCGTAAGAGACACTAACATGCGGCGAAATGTATGAGTCGAGGAGCTGTCCGAACTTGGCACCATCATAGCGCTCGCTTTCGATGTCGAAGAGCTCGCCGTTTCTGAAACCTATAACGAGATGACCCTCACTGCGCGGAATCTCCCCTTCCGAGTTCGCCAAGGCAATGACATCACGGATGAATTCAGCCTTTGCCCCGATAGTGCTCAGATCAACTTTCAGCTTAAATTCGAGGCGGATGTTTTCCTTCCTGTTTTTCTTTATCCATTGGCGGACCCTGTTCTCTAGCTCTAATTTGGTCGGTTTCAACATTTTTGCCCCCATCAGTCGCATGGAGCAGCTCTGATTCTATAACCGAACCCGAACAGACTGATGGGCAGTTTGGCCGTCATCAGAAACCACGACCAAGCTGCCGTTATCTTGGTGCGACGTCGATGACACGGTGTGGGTAGGAATATAATTTCGTCATGGTGAGACGTTGCGCTGGGCATTGCGGCCACCGTTCTGAGTCGACAGCCGATATCGGTTCCGAAACCAAGCTTTGGCATCGGACCCTCTGAAGGCGTTCTGTAGCTGCCGCACCGCGTTTTCCCAAGGGCTTCCGCCCCATTTGCAGCAAGATGAGTGTGAGCATCATGTTCATGTTGCACATCCGTGACACCCGTATTTTTTCTGGGTGTTAAATACTCAGACGCAGCAGAGCTGACCAGAGTTCTTCATTGAAGGCGGAAATGCGGTTTTTAGAACGCTATGGAAAAAGATGGAAAACTTGGAAAGCGTCTGCGGGGAAGTTCGCCTATCTTGGTTGCCCCCGAACTATCCGGGCATGATAATGTGAAGTCACCTTCAAACAAAGTATGCGATTTGTACATCATGACTTTTCGTTTGAGCTAAGTGACGAATGGTGGGCCGAGGCTGGAATGTCTTCATTCGTGCCCAGCTCTCGGTCATATCGTGTTGACTTGCAAAAGTTTCCAGACTGCTCCTGCGTGCCAATTGACGAGGTTGAGCCTGTTAAACGACAACTAAGCCATGGCATTTTCAACGATGATCAAGAGACAGGTCTGACCGCAAAGGAACGAGTCATCAACATCCTTCTTGGATTCGTGAACGCATCTGCGCTTCCGCCAGTCGAGATCGTAAAGGTGTCGGTAGTAAATTCACACGCCTACAGGTTGACTCATGGAGCACACCGCTTCTATCTATCGATAGCTGCAGGATTCACTCACGTGCCCGCAGTCAAAGGGTTTTCATTCGATATGGATGGATAACAGCAAGAATGCGTCGCGAAAGTTCTGCCGCATTCACACGTTCTGCTGCTTGATGACTGCAAGATGTAAGAGTCAATTCGTAAGCCAGGAAGACGCCGTGCTAAACCTGGATAGAATGAGATCACGAACGGCGCACCCGATAGCGCGAGGTACGACTCGATACCGGTTTCCATCGCCTGACATTCGAGCAACAAACCATCTGCATTCTCTACCGCCCCACCAGTTCTTCTTGCGCAGGATCTGCAAATACTGTCCAGATCCCGCGACAAAAATTGAGTTAATGCCATTCCGCGAAATGTAGTCAGTCAACACTAACGGGAAAACGTGGCGCCATATTGGCGCGGTTCTGTTGATCGAAGCTTCGTATTCGTGAATTCCTTCCTCCACTCTGATAAGGCCATAACCGCCACTTTCGACTAGCACATGTAAGCCATCTGACAAAGCGCCTTGAATCGCCTCCCGGAAGCCTTCCACTGACCACATATTGCCCGAATATCGAAAAAGCGCGGGGATGGCGTCTGAGTCCATATCCAATCTTGTTTGTGATCTCTGAAATGCGCTTCGCCGCGCTGAACGAAGCAGTTCTGAGCTTTCGGGAGAGATGAACTCGTCAATAGAGCGGGCTGCTATTGCGCTGTTACCGCCCTTCTTCGACTGTGAGCATGGAATTATCAGCAGTTTCGTGTACATACCCACTTGTTCACAGTTTCACTCACAACGAAATCGAAGTCTTTGAAATCAGCTTCTTGGAGCAAAGGGCCAGTAACAAAATCGCTGTTCCACAGGCCGGTTGTTTGAACGACAGTTGAATAGGCATTGCGGCCCAACCACTCTGCTGAGGGGCCACACGTGCCGCAATTTGCGAGTGTTGCGATGAGCAAACCTTCTAAACGATTCCGTACCTGCCGGGCCGAAATTTCAACACACCTAAAGCTGAATGATGAATACAACACTGCCGAAACTTGCTTCTCGATGACATCGCATGCCGAACAGGTATTCGCGTGCTGCCTCTCCCAATGCCCGAGCCCAGGGCCAGGCATCAGGCATGGACTTTGCGTAGTGCTACACCGAATCAAAGCACCGCCTAGATATCGTCTAAAGACACTTCCATTTTTTCTTCCGCCATAATGCTGTTTCAGGCGACGTACCAATGTGCCGTCGCTCCGAGGATGATTGCCTATCCGCACGATACGGCCAGCCGGTGCATGCTGACTTGTCTCCCCCGTCTCATAGAAAAAATACAACCCGTTGCTGAAGGGCACATCGCTTGGACTGGTGTACACCGGCAGTTGCAACAGCAGTGTGTGTAGGCTACTACACAGTTCTTCTGCGGTCATTGCAATCCGCCTTTGCTTCGCTCCGACAAGACTTGCAATCCCGCAACAATGACTTCATGGAGGAGCCTGATCCTGCCAGCGATCTTTTCTCTATCTGCAGGCTTCTTGTCTTCTGCGAAGCCCCATGCCTTGACCAGAGCGGCGAATGTTGCAATGTCTCCCGGCAGCAATACCGGATTGTGGAGTAATTCTTCATGACACTCGTAGCAATACACGGCTGTCTCTCCCTCGTGAGCCCAAGGACATTCGGCAAAAATCCCTTCGCGCTTTGGACCTTTCCGATTCGCCGAACGGCCAAAGAAGCGTTCAGGTACGAAATGGTGTCTTGTGGCGTGTGACCGGCCTTGAAGTGTCGGCGTTGCGTACTCACCCGAACGGTGAAGGACGCAGCCGCAGATGCCGCACAACTCATTTTCCGCATTCATCATGCCTGAGACTAACAAGCAAATGAAATCAGCTCAAACAAATGGACTTTCGCTATATATTCCCCTCCACTGCGAACCATGCCGCCGGACCAACCCAGTAGCGATAGAAAGCTCATCTTCTTGGGCGCATGCTTAATAGCTGCCGTTCGCTTGGCACGTGAAGAGAAGTGGGATAACTCGCCCCGTGTTGTATCAAGGATTGCAGTTCGCCCAACGCCTTTACGAACGGGGTAAGGCGAGAATTGCCACACTACTTTTCCGCCCGATTAGGGTGGCAGGAAAGATACGGCGTATTCAGGCGCGCCTACGGGGCACAGCTGGGCTGGCGCCGGCCGTGGCTGATGATGGCAGCGGCAGATAAAGGCGAAAGAAGCCACGTCCTGCAGGGATCATCATCACACTGGCCGCGGTGGTATGGCTCACCATAGCTAACAACATTTGATCGGTGATTTCTTGAGGCACTAAGGCGTTATACATCGGTAGATCATAGAAGCGCACCATCAGGGCAGCCCTCCGTGCGCTGAAATCTCAGTTCTTGAAAAATTGGCTTTATGGGACGATTGCATACTCCGTTCTTGGTGTGTAGGGCAGTGCCCTACGCCTTGCTGGACGGTCTGGGACAAAATTGCTGGCTTCCGCTTCGCGGCCCTTCTCAGCTTGAGCACCTGGCGGAATTCTTCAGGTGTCACCCGGTAGGACTTTTTGACCCGCTTCCAGCGGTTACGCCATTCCCTCCGATACGATTGCGGATCACGGTGAGTAATGGCCTTGTTCGCTGCGTCCCGTTCGTCTAATGGCTTCCCGCACATAACGCAGTAGGTGATCATACCCGGCCCTCGGCAGCTACAGATTTTTGGAACCGGACAAAAACCGGACAAAATAGCCCATTGAATAACTGGACACAATGAAAACAAAGCAGTTGCGGAGGACTCTTGAAGGTCTGCAAAACCTTTATGCGTCGGTTCGATTCCGACCCGCGCCTCCATCAAAATTCCCGTAACGAGCCAACAGCTACACGGAACCCATCTTCTAAGTTATTGAAAAGGCACACTGCACGTATCGTTTCAACAATTTGGGCTTTCGGGTTAAAATCATGAACCAACAAACATCAGGAGACAAGATGGCTTCCACCGCTGCATCCCAAGGAGTGGAAACTGAAACGATTCGTGCAATGCTCTCCGAAATTCAGGAGGTCGAATCGGCCTTTCTGCTCAGGCGGGCCAGTAAGTTTCTCATCACGATAACAGTGCCGACCAAGGATTATGATGTTGAAGATCGTATCTGTGACGTGCAATTACGACTCATGGACCGATTTACAAGTTGCTCTTTTGACTTCAACGTGGTTCCGCTTAATGGAAGGAAAACAACTGACGTCGTTACACCCAGCGGGCAGTTAATACTCGGTCGAGCGGCTTAATTGCCGAGTCGCGACGAACATCTGGCCCAAGCTGCCAAGAACCGCAAATTGGCAGAAACTCTCGCAAAGACTGAGTTTCTCGATTGGGCAGTCACGATCTATTTCTATGTAGCCGTACACGTCATTGAGTCTTATCTCGCCATCCACGTTTATCATTCGACTGACCATGATCAGCGACGAGATTACATAAACAGAATTCCTCAGCTTCGAACTGTCATTAAGGAATATCTGGCTTTGGAACGTGTGAGCCGACAAGCTCGCTACTACGCTCAACCCATCACACACGAGCATCTGAGGATTGCGCAGGAAAATCTTGCCAAGGTTGAGGCCCAGGTTGCATACGTGACGACTGGCAAGAAAAAACTGTGAGCCCCTTAATTCTATTTTCTAACGTCTATGCCAGGAAGAAGCAGAACAAAAAAAGAATGCTGCAACCGCATGGAACGTGCCAGGCGGAACAGCATCCTTTATGCCAGTTTGGGCTATTTGCGCCGCTTACAGCAGCGGAATGATTGCGTTTGCGTAAGCTTGCGCTCCTTTGGAATTGGGGTGGCCTACAGAGGCGCGTTTGCAGGTGTTCACATCGGTTTGGGCGGATGCAGCGGCGCAGGCTGTGCCACGCGGACCGGCGATGTCCGCCGGATCTTCCGGGCTCAAGTCAGCATGGATGGCGTAGAGAAATGCCTGCGGAGCCAGCACCGAGTTCTGCGGCCCAAACTTCGGATCGGCAAAAAAGACCCGCGCAGCGCTGCCGGCAGGAAGCTGGCTATTGGCTGTATCCACGGCCAGCTTGAGTTGCCGGTTAGCTTCCGTGACAAAGGTGGCGCAGTTAGCGGCAATCTGACGGCGCGTAGCTTCACCAATCACGCCGCCGACAATTGCTCCGGGAAGGCTGCCCAGGTCAAGCCCCAGCGCTATCAGCACCGCATCCAGCAGGAGCAAATCACTCTGCTCACTGATGATCTGGAAATAACCGGTCACAATGATCCTGGACATGCTGAATTTCATGAGCAACTCGCCCAGCAGCGCGAGCATGGCATCGTGGCAGCTTACCTGCACGGCATTCTTAATAGTCGTGGAAGAAGTAAGCGGCCACAGAATGGTCCTGACGTTGACGTCATTGATGCCCCCATCCAGCAAGACTAAATCGACGTCAGGGGCGTCCGGCGCGCCTTCAAATTCCATCACCTGCTCGGAAATAGTTGGAAATGATGTGGGAATTTCTCCGTTGAGGCGGCTTTGAAAGGCGGTAGGGCTACGCACCGGAGAAACGGTCGCGCCGGAGTGCGCACGCACGTCCTTGTAGACTCCAATATTTCCATGCCGCCGCCGCAGTTCCTGTTCCACCAGGCTGTGAAACTTATTCGCGTCCTGCAATCCCTGTCCCCAGGCCACGGAGTCGCCAAAGACCAGAATGCGGAAAGTCTCCAGCACAAAGGGGACGCTGTTGGATGCGCTCCATGGGCCTGCATCGGGCAGCACCACGGTTGCGGCCACCACCTCGCCGGCGGCCATGGGCGCCACAGTTGCAGGCCGCGCCACCTGGAATTCCACGGTGCCGGCGTCAATGAATGTTGCTCCGGGCATGTCCTGTCCATTGAGTTGGACGTGAATTCCCGGACCAAATCCAGTCCCGAATAATTTGACCCGAGTGCCAGGAATATTGCGCGCGGGAATTCTGCTGCCATCCAGCGTGGGCTGCACGTAAAGGGCAGCCTGATTGGAAAGAGTCCCGTCTGTCCGCCGGATTTGGATTCCTTGTGTGCCTCCCGCAACATTCGGCAAAGTAAAGTGAGCGAGGGTATCACTCTCTATCGTTGTTGCACACACCATGCCATGCACCAGCACCGTGTCACTCCGGCTGAAGTTCGCTCCGGTGATCTGAATGCGGTCGCCGGATTTTGCGTGCGTGGGCGCAACAGTGGCAATCGCAGGTTTCTCAAGCTGGGCGCGGAAATCGTCTGCGCTGATGAGGACCAGGGAGGCAGGTTGATCGCGCCTGGCCCCCGGATTACCAGCTGCTCCCCGGTTTCCAGCGGCTCCCTGCGCACCCGCTGAACCCGCATTGCGCGGACTGGCCGGCTTACAGCCGTGTGAATTGTCTCCGCGCGGGCCACCTGCGCCGCCTGCACCCGGCACTCCGGGTATGCCCCCCGGACCTCCCGAGCCTCCATCAATGGAGATGGAAATATTCGAGGCAAAACTGGTCAGTGTTGCTTGAGGAGCAAAGAGGGAGAACTGTCCCCCATTGCCTCCATCGCCGCCCTGCCCGCCATTTCCGGCGCGGCCTCCGGGTCCGCCATCTCCGCCGTTGCCCGGACCACTCTTGCAGAACCCCCAGAAATCAGTCGCATCGGCCTTGCCGGGAGCACCGTCACCACCGTCGCCGCCGTCTCCTCCGGCAGCGCCTTCAACGCCATCCTGCCCGCGCAGATCAATGGTTGGATTGCCGGACAAATCCAGCGTCCATATTTCCAACTCCGGAGCATCCAGTCCTTTGAAGTGGGTCCCCTGAGCATCGCCAGGGATGCCGGCTGTTCCGGGCGTTCCCGCTGGCGGTTTATCAATGGACGTGGCAGTAGGCGCCCGGCCCGGCTTTGGAGGCTTCGCCGGTTTGCCCGGCACATTGACAGGAAGCGGGCGCTCCCATGTGAAAGTGACATTGTGGCCAATCGTGATCTTTTCAGCAATCATGACCAGCGACGTGACGGGCTGTTGCAGCACCACCAGAGTGTCATCAGCCAGCTCAATCCATGAAGCTGCCCAGTATGCGGTATTGATGGGGCTGATGATGAGTGCCCTCGCAGTAGAAGCTGCCGGTTGCGCCCCATGAACAGGAGCAAGAGGAGAAGCAATCACATCATGGGCCGTTCCTCCTGCCCGCACCAGTGTGCGGGTCCCGGAATCTACCTTGTAGGCAGATTGGAACGGACGCGTTTCAGTTGAGATTACACTGGCGGATGGTTTGGCTATTCCATGGCGCGGCAACAGATTTCCGGAAAGCGACATTTTGCCCAGAGACTTGAGGTCAGAGATACCGGCCGAGGCGAGAATGGATTTAACGTGCAGCAGCCGTGAATCAACCTGCGCAGTCCGCTGCAGCGTCTGCACGGGATGAAGATTCTCAGTGATGCGGATGATCTTGCTGCGGTCAACGAATGTGCGTGCTTGGGGCATGGCAACTCCTGAATGTGATGAACTGCCTGTTGGTTAGCGGCAGGAGCCGCCGACAAAATCGGCGATCTCCCGCGCAATGTAGTCGGGATGCTCGTTGTCCAGCGAATGTCCTGTATGACGTAAGAATCGCGCACAGCCCGGAGTGTTCACCATTTTGGGGGCCACGTCCCGCGTGTCCTTGCAGAGGTCTGCACAAACGTCATCTACACCGCAGAACAACAGCATTCGCTTGGTATTGCGCAAGTATAAAGGCTGGTTTGTGCCGGGAGAAAACTGCTGCTGGCTGAAAACCAGTTGTTCGGCGCCGAGCCTCCAGTGCCAGACACGGAAATTGGCATCGTAAGTCTCCTGCCGGTCCAACCGGGCGGCCAGAATCGAATCAGGTTTGCATCGCCATCCATCTGAAAACCAGCAGGCGGCCTGCGGCTTGTGATTATTTCCTGAAAAGATGGCCACCATATCGCCACCATCAAAGTCGAAGCCACCATAAAAAAGCTCCCGGCGCAGTTCAGGAGTTTCATGGTCGGCACGGAACCTCTCCTCCAAGCCGCCCCATTTCAGCGCCTGCTGAACGCCGAGGTTCCCGCCTGCGTTCCAACTGGTATCGCATCCATCGGTGGCACCGCGCGCAATCATTGAAGGCCAGATTGCCGCCGGCGACCAGGGCACCACCGTGGTAATCCACGGAGTATCCGTCCGCCGCCCAAGGCGCATCGCCATGTTTCCACCCAGGCTTCCGCCGACCACGGCTTTGATTCTTGGCTTGAGTCGCCCGCCTAACTGGCCGTCCAACGTGTTCACGAAATCCACGATGAACTCTTCTACAAAATCCACCAGTGGAGTGTTGTGGCATCTCACATCCGCAATGGGTGCGATTTGTCTTTCATGGCTGAGATTGTCAGCGTAGCCGCTGGTGGGCAGGTCCATGGAAATCACGGTGAAGTTGTGTCCGCTGATCTTGTGGAGCGCCTCGGTTAAGTCGTTGGCTTCTTCAAGGCGTGAATCCATGCCGTGGATGAAGAGAATTACTTCCGCATCATTGGCCAGTGCGGGCAATGGGTCCGCAGGCACCACGCGTCCCGGGCCTCCGTTCACCAGCGGCGTAGCAGGCCGGGTGAAAGCCACAGGGGGATGATGTGGATCGTGGGCAATCATGTAGCGGGTGTTCACGGCGATGTGGAATTTGGGAACGTCCACTCTGGTTTGAAATTCAGGGAAGCCACCCTGGTTGGAAGGCACGTTCACTGGACGATATGGTTGATCATCTTCGCCGGAAACAGCAATCCACCCCAGCGATTGTCTTTCAGTTGAGGTATGGGGAAGCCGCAACGCCCTGGCCACGTTATAGGCGCGATTGAGCGCGGCAGTCATGGCAGCGGGCGATGCTCCTCTGCACCCAGGCTGCGTGTCAAGGATGCTCTCCCTGGGGGCCAATCGAACGAAATTAGCAAAGGCATTCCTGCCGGTTACGCTCAGGTCGGCAAGTGCATTGCCGAACGCCTGATCAGACGGCGTGTCGGCGGTTGCAGGGCGGTTGCGCGTGAAGCTCTGAGCGGCCTGGCAAAGCGTAGCCAGTGGATTGGTCCTGGCCGTGGCAGCAGCGGCACGGAGCTCGGCGCGCAGCCGTCCTTCGTTCGCGCCCAGAGTGCTGACTGGCGCTCCAGCAATCGGTCCTTTATTTGTGCGCAGGTGAACACCGCTGCGAGTGTCAGGCGGCCAAAGCGTGCCGGCTGGTGAGTTGTACAAACTGGGAGTCAAGGTGGGCTGTGGTGGGCTGAAGCCTTGAAAAGTGTAATCACCGTGCGAACCGTTCGGCGTCCAGTCGAGCATGTCACGCGGAGCAATGAAATAAGCTGGCCGGCCCAGCACCACTGGACCGCAGGACTCGCTGGGAGGAGGCGTGACGTACTGCTGGTTCGTGGCAATGGTGCCACCGTCGCAAACCATCTGCGCGGGCGGATGGTTCCACGCGTCCCCTGGCACCTGCAAGGTCTGCTCGTCATTCCAGCCGCAGCGGAACGTAATCTCCATGGCCTGGGTGCATAAATCTCTGGTATGCGCCTGCACTCCCGCCCGCCTGTACTCATCCGGCGTTGGCGCTTTGAAGGAGCAGTGTCCCTTGCCATTGCAGGCGTTGGCCACCAGGGCTGTGAGGTTCGGATTGGGCTGTATGTCGAGACACCCAATGCGTGCCCTGGTCACCTCGATTGCGTCAACGCCACCTGAAGATGGCGTGCCGCCTGAAGTGGGCGGAGGAGCGCAGACCAACTGTGCCGGCGGTTTGTCCCATGCGTCTCCCGGCACCGTGATCGCGGTAGTTGGCCCGCTGCCGCAGTGATAGATGATCTCCATGGCCTGAGTGCAGAAAAGCCTGGTGTGCGCCTGCACTCCTTCTCGCTTGTACTGGTCCGGGGTTGGGGCTTTGAATGAGCAGCTTCCCTTGCCATTACAGGCGCTGGCCACCACGGCTGTAAGATTGCCGTCAGGCTGGATGTCCAGGCACCCGATGCGGGCCTTGTCCACTTTGATTTGCGCTTCAGCAATACCCGTGATGAGGAACAGGGCAAAAACTGCAATGGTTCTGACAAAAGACAAACTGCATTTCATGGCGCCTCCTTTTGGTACAAGTGCCACTGCGAAATGAGTGTTGTTTATATCTTTTGGAACAGTGCGGGGAATCCTACATGAAAAAAACGGGTGAGTCATTCTTTTAAGCAAGGCGCTGATTGCGAAACCCGGCAAACCTGATCGCCGCGCACATCATCAGCACGCAGATAACAGCGAATCGGTGCTTGCTCCTCTGCCGAACAATGAGGCTTTCGCATGGGAAACGGGAAATGACTCGCCCGGCAATCATGGAACAGACGCTGAAATGGAAACTGGAGCACAGGAGCAGGAAAGCCCTTTTTTCATAGTCTTCACAGTCCTTTAACCTGATCTTCACGCAATGTAGGCCAGAATATCCCACAGACAACTTTGGACAATCAAGAGACCGTGTTTCTGCTCTTCGTCCAAGAGGATTCCATGAGCTTGCCTGCAACTCCAATTCTCCGGGAAGACGGCGAGGTGCTTGGCCTGGTCCGGCTTACGATGCAGGCCTGTGAGGTGGCGCGCGCATCCGTGTCGCACGCCATTGACGGACTGGTGCATGGCACCGCAGCGGCCCTGCAATCGGTGCGCAAATGCGAAGAGATGCTGGATGACTTTGACCGCGAACTTGACCAGCGCCTGGCCCCGACCATCACCCACGTGACTCCTCCGCAGGCGCAGGAATTGCTGGCCTGCATGAAACTGATGCTCGATCTGGAGCGCATTGGCGACCTTGTGGCCAGCTTTGCGGAACGCGCCGCCATTGTAAGAGAGCGCATTGACATGGAAGACATTGGCCACCTTACCAAGATGGCTTGCCTGCTGGAGAACATGCTGGAACAGGTAGCGCGGGCCTTCATTGAGCAGAATGTAGACCAGGCGCTGAAGGTATATCGTGCCGACTCCGAACTGGACCGCCTGCGCAACCTGCTGCTGATGCGCCATACCGACAATGCCAACGGCCTCAGGCAAGAGAGCCTGCATGTGCTCTTTATGGCCACCGCGCTGGAGCGCGCCGGCGACCACTCCAAGAACATTGCAGAAGAAATCTGCCATCTGGCCACCGGTCACACTGTCCGCCATCTCAGAAGGACCAAAGATAAATGCTTCGAACAGTTGTTTCTGGATTGGCTGGCCAAAGAAATTCCTACACAGGCCAAAATAATGTAGTTGTGAGAACGCGCCCAATCAGTGTTGATCTGTGTGCATCAGTGGTGAATCTTATCTTTCGGCGTCATCAGCGTTGATTTGCGTCGAATCAGGCCCAGGCCGCCGACCAGCAGCACCAGCATGACCAGCGTATGAAAGAGCGTGGTGGGCTGGAAGTAAATATGCATGTTGGCGATTACGCCGGCCAGAATGAAGAGAGAGCCGGCAATGGTGAGTAGCCATCCGATGGTGCTGCGGCCATTGAAGAACAGAATAGCTACACCGAACAACAGCGGAATGAGCGTGACACCGAAGCTGTTGGCGCCCCAGAAACTCCAGTAGGAGCCCATGACCGTCACCTGGTTGGAAATGAGATATCCGCCGACGCACACCATGATAAAGCCGACGAGGAATTCACCCAGTCCGCCAGGGGTGCCGCCTACATCGGATAGAGAGCGGTTGTTGTCCATGCGGGAAGCATAGCAGAAGGACAGAGCTGCAACCAAAAACAAACCTTCAGCACAGCGTAGCGGAGCCACAACCAAAGGCTTTACCGCAGAGCGCGCAGAGGACGCAGAGGTAACAAAAGTAGTTGATGTGTATTGAATTTGGCGGTGTGTTGCTCCCTATGAACCGCACCCATCATTCGTTGCGCGGGAGAATTCGTCGCAAGCAGAGAAGAATCCGAACGTTATTAATACAGAGGGCACAAAGTTTCGCAAAGGAACACAGTACCGAGTGTGCAGAGAGGCTTGGTATGCGCTCTTCAGAACTTTCCGCGCAGCCGCGGGCGGCTGCGCTCTATAAAGATCTTGTCTGTTCACTGTGACCACCTGAAGGTGACTGTCTGGAGCACCCTGCCGCTTTCTTCGCGTTCGACTATTTCTTCGGAATCCAGGCGGGCGAGAGTCTGGCTGAGGCCCGCTATGTTGCGGGAGAAGAATTTCGGCGTAGGTGTTCCCCAGGTTGAGGTGGATTCAGGAGTGGAGTCGATCGTCTTTGACAGTTTGTAAAAATTCTCGCGTTCACGTGTGTGATTGAATCCAGCGATATAGGTGACATTCGGCTGCTGCCTGGGAGTGGCATGCGATTGCAGTGCTGCCTGGAGCATTTCAGGCTGGGTGCTTACATAGAGCAACTTGTCACGTACAGCGATCTGCAGCGGATGCAGCCCGTCTAATTCAAACCAGCCTTCGGCTTCGTTTACCTGCTTCCACTGCAAACCCAGGCCAGAGGTGCTCAGATGGGGGGCTAGCTGCGCACGGATGGCCTGCTGCACAGCATTTCTATCCCATGGCTGAGATGCGGCCATTACCAGCAGGGTGGGTGTAGTGAGCAGCACGCCATCAACATTGGGGTGCGTTCCCTGCACTTCAAGAAAAGCAAAAGTGCCTGTATTCTCCAGCAATCGGCGCAGGGCAGGGGAGTTGGAATCTGCACCATCGCCCCGCACCAGAGGAACATCCAGCCGGGTCTCCAGATCGGAGGCACTGCCGACCTCACCGCTGGTCAGCACTACCTGAGGAGCCTGGTGCTGCACCCCGGGAGACCTGTCCAAGGGAGCCATTATGCTTTCCTGCAGAGTTGACAGTACCGCATCCGGGGCAGCAATCCGTACTCGATAGAAGCCGTGATCTTCAGGAAGCGCGGCCAGCAGGGTGCTGATGGTCTCCGGGTGCTCGCTCTGCGTGCTTTCCTGATCCATGGCCTTGCGCAACAGAACACGTTCCTCCCGATAAGTGCTTCCCTCCCGGTAGAGATCGCAGATGGCCGCGGTGTAGCCTTCCATCTCCGAAATGTTCTGCTGGATCCAGTAGCTGGTGAAATGCCGCTCCATGGAGATCCTTTTCAAGTCGAGCACCATGCGCAGGTCGCCGGGGGATTGCGGCGCGGCCGCCCACGCAGTCGTGAACCAGGCTTCCTGATGCAGGCTGCGCTCCGGCTGTTTGTTGATGAGCTGAAGAGTGCGGACGATGAGGTCTTCACGAGTGGAGAGCACAAGGTAATCACCGGCAACAGCAAAGCCCACCACATGGCCGGACTCATCATCTCTGCCCAGGTAAAACGGGGTTCCGGCGGCGGAGCGCGGCTGGAGTTTGTTGCGCGATTTCCAGAGATCAGAATGCACAAAGCCGGTGGAGTGCAGCCTGCTCACATAGACGAATTCGAGCTTGCCGATGTCATAGAGGGCCAGCGCGCTCTCTTCGCCGGCGGCCTGCACGGCAAAGCTGGTATTGGCAGGTACTCCGGCGGCTTTCTCAAAACGCTCGAAAAAACGATGGAGACGCAGGAAGAGCCTTGATTGAGAGAAGACGGTGTGGTCATCACTTTCCAGCCATGTGGCCTTTTCAGGAGAGTTGTTCCAGTCGCGCAGAAGCCCGGCAAAGTCCTTTGCTTCTATATAGAGGAGCGCACCTTCAGGCACGAATGCATCAAGTCCTGGTGAAGCAACAGCCGGAGAATGTACTGACTGAATTTCATACAGGCAGGCAGCAGCGACGACAGACAAAATCAAGCTAAGAGCAATACATATAGAACGGTTCATGGTGTTCACTCGCGATTCACAACAGTTTGTATCAGGGCACAACTTCTATACAGATCCTACCCAGCATTTCCGTGCTGGGCTCAAAATTGCGCGCCTCTGGCGCTCGGCTTATCATGGTTCTCCTGCGTTTGCGGTACCGGATGCTGTAGATCGATGCTTCTGGTTCACAGAAGCGAGTCGCGGGTGGACTGCGTGGTCCTGCTCAAGACTTTCGTGAATATCGGGCTGTCGGCTACGGTCAGCGCGTCTCTGCTGCAGGATGCGGCGTACCTCACGCATTTCGCCATTAATCCGCTTGCGCACTTCAGGAGCGGGCCGCGCTGCGATGGTATCGCCAAACGATGAGAGTGCATCCTCCAACGCTCCCAATTTTTCGAAAGCAATCCCGGCTTGCTCCAGGATTACCGGTTTGTCTGTGACATCCAGCGATCCCAGCCCATCGCGTGCGGTCATTTCAGAAGATGGCTTGCCGGTTGTCGAATCTTCCTCCTGAAGTTGATTCTCATCGTTGTCCTCATCCTGATCATCCTCGTCGGTCTCAGAATCGTACCCATACTGATCCCATTCATAGCCGGAAGCCGAATTGATGTGCAGCCACGAATTACGAAGGAACGGCTTCATGGCTGCCAGGGCGAGGTAGTAATCATGCTGCTGCATGGCGGCATTGAACAGAGGCAGCCGCGCGTCCTCATTTTCTATGGAGTCCTGGAGGGCAGCGCGCAGAAGACCCAAACGCTCAGAACCCTGCAGATGCTCTGCTGCCTGCAAACGCGCCGGCAGGAAGAATGGCTGGTTGGCGTCTGCAAACGTAATTGCCGTCCCAGAGGCCAGCAGGTCGAGTTCGCGGCTGCCTAGATCCGCCCCATGTGATCCGGCCAGGACTGCGGCTGCTTCAGCGCGTGTCTCGTAAGCTACGCTGCTATTGCGCGCTACAGCCATCAGGTCACGGCGCGCGATTTCCACTTCTTTTTTGGCCGCGAGGCATGCCTGATCGAGGCGGAGGTGATATTCGGCATTCCATGGTTCAGCGATAGCCATTTCCTGGAGAAATGGAATCGCCTGATCCGGATGTTCAGTGCGAACAAGAAGATTGGCGGCTGCATCCTGAGCTGCAAAACCATCGTTTACCACCAGGGTCATGCGGCGCAGCAATTGCACGCCCACGGAGACATCCCCTTCCTCGATACGAATTTCGGCGAGGCCCAGCATATAAGCCTGGCTCAGTTCATGTTTATCGATGGCGCTTTGGTAGACAAATTCCAGCACCCTCTTTGCAGATTTCTTATCGCCAGCTTTTTCCATTGTTTGCGCGATTGGGCGAAGGCTCTCCCCGGAAGGAGCATGGGTATCATCTGTGCGCCAGGCGTGCAGCATTGCATCAAGCCGGCCGGTTGCGGCCGCGAGACGCACCTGAATAGAAAGCAGCGCGTCCCGGTTATCGTCCCGGTCTGACTGGAGGAGCGACTGCAGTTCGCCACGAAGACGGTCATACTGTTTATTTTCCAGCAATGATTCCAGCCATTCCACCTGCCGGTTGTGCAGCCTGGATTTGGCATAATCCTGCTGCCAGCCTTGTGCGTCTCTTACACGATCCTTCAGCAAAGCAATAATGCGATAGAGCACCGGCTCGTGTTGAAACTTAAGCGACGATTTGGAATCGGCGAAGTATTCGAGCAACTCCAGAGGTTCGTTGTAGCTGCGCGATAACTCCAGCAGGAGACTGGTCGCGGGCTGCGTACCGCGGCTGTCTGCCACGGTGGCGGCGATCATCTCGCCCAAGTGCAGGTATCCGCCGAAGTGTTTCACATAATTATGCAGAATATTGATAAGACTGGGGCGATACTCCGGCAGCATGCCCAGCTTTTTGAGCTGCGAGGCAACACTGATGTAGTCATCCGCAAAAGAACGTATATCCTGCTGGCTTGATCCATGGGGATGATCCACACCGGCCTGCTCCTGCAAGATGTGGAGCGCCAGACTTAGCTGCTCACGGGCGGCATCATTCTGTTTCTGGCGCAGGTAGATGGAAGCCAGGTGCAGATGCGCATCTGAACGTTTGGGAGCCAGTTCCAGCGCATGGCGATAGTCTTCGGTCGCATGGCCGAGGTCGCCGTACTGCTCGAATGCAAGGGCAATATCGACATAAGCTGCAGGCGACTGGGGAGCACTTTCGAGTTCGGCGGGAAGGAAATCTTCTGCGCCGCGCTCTCCGGTGGTCTCAAGGTACTCGCCGTAGCGGGCAGCATAGTAGAACCATTCGTCTCCGGCGAGCTGGCTATCGCGGCTACCCCGGTGTTTCAGCCTTTGCCCGATGGTTTGATCAGCCAGCGCCTTCTGGAAAGAGGCATGCGTTTGCTGAGAAGAGTCGTGGAAGTACAGCCCTGCGAGCGCATCATAGGCGGCGCGCCATACCGGCGTCTCCGAGCTTCCACGTGCATTGATCACCTGGCGGGTGAGCTTGATGCCGGAGCGGTCCAGAATAAACTGGAGGCCTTCATCGCCAAGAGCATCATTGCGTCCTGCCCACTGCACCAGGGTCTGCGGACTGCGTGCCAGCAGGAGTTCGAAATAATGCCTGCGCTGCTTACTGCTTAAATTGTTCCAGTCGCGTGCCGGTGTAACCACGCGCAATTCATCATCAAGCATGCCGGAGAGGTGGTAGGCATTGGCGGCTGCTTTTTCGCACCATTCCGGATCTTCATGGCATCCCGCGGCGGTGTTTTTGGCCGCAGCCAGATGTTCGAAGTGCTGACCGAGTTCGGCAAGCCGCAGACGGCGCACCTGGAGGCTCTCGTATTGCTCGAGATTGGTGTGGGAGATCTGATTGGTATATCGCACTGTGGGCTGAGGAGGCTGCTGTAACGCTTTATACATGAGCTTTGCCTGGAATTCCGAAAGTCCCGCATGCTGCGAGAGAGCCACGAGATAGCTGTAAGCATCGCCGCGCGACATCGCTGCGTTCTGTTTTTCGGCGAAGCGCTGGAAGGCCTGCTTTTCTTCCGGGGTAAAGTACTGGGCCACAGCGGAGCCCATTTCATCCATGCAGTCCACCATGCCGGAACGCGCAGTGCTGCGGCGGCGATCCAGCATGCCCTGCTTCCATTCGCGGTCAGTGGTTTCGTCAGCAACCTGCAATGCGGGAAGGCGGTCAGCATCAGCAATGGCGGTTTGCAGTTTCTGGAAGGCAACATCTGTCCTACGCAGCCGGGTCATGATCCGGGTATAAGTTCTAGCGAGCTGGTGATTGCTCCATCCTGCCAGCAGATCGTTGCCGGCTTGATCGATTCCTTTCTCTGCGGCTGAGCGTGCCTGGTTCAGCATGCCCCAGCTTTCCAGCCGCTCTGCCACCTTGAGCCAGGCATCCGACGAACGGAGATTCCCTGCCACAAATGCGGTCTCAAGCGCTTGAACGGCGAGATCAGGCTTGTTCTGCCGCGCCCGTATTTCAGCGACTTTCGACATCCACTGAGGGTCGTGGAAGGTCCGTTCGTAAAGCGTTGCGTAATCGGCGGCAGCTTCATCAAAGCGGAGCAGCCGCTCTTCCAGGCCGGCCCGCTCCGTGAACAGATCACTGCGTTCAGGACGCAGATCGATGGCCTGCGACCACGCCTGTATCGCGGCAGGATAATCTTCATTGGCGCCATAAAGCCGCGCAAGCACGATCATCCAGCGGGGATCACGAGGTGAAGCCGCAACGGTCTTCTGATAGAAGCTGACGATCTGTGCACTGCGGTCGTGGCGCAGCGCATAGAGAGCGCCTTCGGAAACCACAAACTGATCCTCCGGATAGGCATTGATCAACTCGATATATTGATCTACCGCGCCAGCATAATCTTTGAGCGCGGTAAGCGCAGGAATCAGGCCGCGCCGCAATGTGGCCATGCGTGACTTGCGTTCAGCGGAAGGAAAGTTCGCATGGCGAAAGGAGGCAATGCGTTCCTGGTAAAAATCGCGCAGCCCGGCATTATCACCGGCACGCGCCCAGGTATCCGCCATGGCGGCAAGATATTCACCATTATAGGGAGATTGCTCCAGGAGATGAGAGAGAATTGCGCGCGCCGGACCGTACTCTTTCGCTTCAGTCATCTTGCGCGCTGCTTCATAGTTCAGGCTGGTGCGCAGTTCCGGATAGGCATTCTGAGCAGAGCGCCGGAGGACGGCGAGCGCGCGCTCTGGTTGCTGGTTGCGCCAGTAGAAATCCACGGTAGCGCGCATCACTCCCAGAATTCCTGGATTTTCGCGGTAGATGGATTCGATGACCGGTTGTGCGGCTGCCAGATTCTTACGGCCTTCATAGAAGCCGGCCAGCGCATACTGCAATTGGATCTTATGCACAGGATCGCCGGTTAGAGCGGCTTCCCGCTGCAGAGCGCGGGCATGAACCTGGTCGAGAGCCTGCTCCTGAATCAGGGCATCTAGTTGTTCCAATGCTTCAGTGGAGTTGACTTTCTCCACCACCGAATTGAGGAAAGTCTGAAGTTCCTGCGATTTTGATTGTGCCCGCAGCACATCTACGCGCAGGCGCACTGCATTGATGGAGTATCCGCTGGCGACAACTGCATGAGCGCTGGCAGCAGTTACCGCGGCGGCACTGGCGGGACGTGACGCGAGTTGAGTAAGACGCGCAAAGGAAGGTGACTCGGTTCCTTTTTCTACCGCTCCCCTGGTGTACTCAGCGGCGGCCAGGGCATAGTTACGCTGGTTTTCATAAATGGCCCCAGCCTCATAGCTGTAGAGAGCATCGTCATGGAACTGGGCGCGTCCCTGGTGCAGCAGGCGCAAGGCATCGTCGAACATGTAGTAATCCCAGAAGACGGTGGCAGCTTCCTCATAACTATCGGGCGTGCCGGGTTCAGTCTGGGGCATGCGCTCCCAATAGGGCGCAGCTTGCAGGAACTGCCCGCGATCGGCATAGATGTCACCGATGCGGGCCAGCGTGTCACGATTCAAAGGATTGGCTTTGAGCAGGTTGAGTTCGATGGCAACTGCCCGGCCAGTGTTCCGGGAATTGAAATAAGCGAGTGAGCGATAGACGGAAGATGCTTCACGGCCAATCTCTTTTTCAGCGGGATACAGAGCGGCCATTGCGCCCAGGGCCGGCGCAGCTTCTTCAAAATGCGATTGCCACAAGGCGGCTTCGGCCATAAAGCGCGCGGCAGCAGGATTTTTCGAGGCAATGTCTGGCCATTGCGCGGCAGAAGAAGACTGCTCTGCTTTTAATTGACTTAATTCCGCCTGCAACTTCCCGGTACGTGAGAGATGCTCGAAAAGCATATTGCGCATTCCTGAATCTTCAATCCAGTACTGGCGCAGCAGAGCCTCCTGCGCGTCCCAGTTCTTGCGAACGCCGTACTCATTGAGCAACGCACGCACAAAACCCAGGTTGTGGGGGAAAAGCTGGTGAGCGTAAAGGTAGACGGCCAGCGAAGCCGAGGAGGGCATGGTGACCTGGGCAAAGTAGGCTTGCAATTCCGTACCGGAAAAGATGTCGGCCACGCGACGGGAGAGAGCTTCGAACTCCTGTTCACGGTCACGGCGCAGATACCAGCGCGCCAGCTTCTCGTACCAGCTTGTTCCCGGAAACTTCTGGATGGCGCGCTTATAGACAGCTTCCTGCTCGGTGCCCAGCGAATTCTGCTCCAGGAACTGCGCGAATTTTTCATACAGGCCGGGATCATTGGGATTGCGGTCGAGTTCATGGCGCAATACCAGCAGCGCTTGAGGCACAGCATTCTGGCGCGCAAGACGGGAGAGATACTGATTCAAAACCAGTTCGTAATCAGGAAAGCGCGCGCCCGTCTTTGCGACCGGGGCGCGAGTCTGAACGGAGAGAGCAGCCTTTGCAGGCTGAGAATCGCTTTCACCGCCGGAATCCTGGCGCTCAGCCAAGCCGGTTGTTTCTGCCGAATCCGGATCATGATACTCATCAATCCATGAGGAGATTTCCACTTTGCCGGTTCCGGCAACGTTCTCACCCAGAGGAATGCCGTCGGCTTTTTCGGCCAACTCCTTCAATAGCATGTCATAGAGGGCAAATTCTTCTCTGGTGTTGTCGCGAGTGTCGTAAATATCGGCCATCTGCAACGCAATCCTGGTGCGGTCATTAGCTTTGGGAAATTCGGCGAGAAACTCGCGGCCCATCCGGATCACGGCTTCATACTCGCCATAGGAGGCATAGGTGGAGATCAGGCGGGCGTGCAAAGAAGGACGCTCCTCAGATTTGGGAAAGCGCTGGTCCAGCAATGTAATCAACCCGGCAGCGCGGGAGCGGTGAAAGTACGCAATGGATTTCTGCTTTTCCTGCGAGTACTGCTCATCTGGCTGTGTGTCATTCAGGATGAGTGAAAGGATGCCATTCAAATACCCCGGCCCGGTATCCATGGTGGCGATGTTGCTGTACATAGAGAGGTCGCCGGAACCGAGGCGAACGGGCTGTTCCGGGACGCTGAGAAGT
The DNA here is from genome assembly GCA_003223515.1 of Candidatus Angelobacter sp. Gp1-AA117. Classification (GTDB taxonomy): domain Bacteria; phylum Acidobacteriota; class Terriglobia; order Terriglobales; family Acidobacteriaceae; genus Angelobacter. The sequence goes on along the minus strand of QHVI01000027.1, from coordinate 13,494 downwards.
ATGTTTGCCAGCCCGGCCAGCGCCTGCTCCGCGCCATCCCGATCTCCGCTGTTATAAAGCGCAAAGTAATAACGGGCTGCTTCCGGATAGCGCTGCACGTTTTCGAGCAGGCGAGCGAAGGTATAGAGTTCCTGCGAAGTCCAGACCGCGTTGCGCGATTCTTTTTTCAGGCGATAGCCAGTGAGCGCCTGCTGGGCTGCATCGAGGTTGCCGCTGTGCTTGTAATAATAAAAGATGCGCGAGACAGCGTTAAGGTCATCAGGATTCCGACCGAGCGCCTTGCGGGCACGTTCAAGAAAATGGCGCAGGTTATCTGTCTCACCCAGCAGCGCAAAGTAGTTGTCCACCAGTTCGGCAGGCCACAGCGGCTGAAAGTTGCGGTCGTAGACAACCAAACCCTGCTCGACATTTCCCTGTTTATAAGCAAGCTCAGCACGGCCCCTGGTCAGGAAGATCTCGTCCTTGGGAAAACGTGACTGGTAATTGCTGATGATATCCTGCGCAGCCTGAAAATTTTTATCAGCCAGCAGGAATTCAAAATAGCGTTCATATACCGCTTCTGCGCTGGGATAACGTTCGATCCAGGTTTTGTATTGCGCCATGGAGATGGCCGGGCCGAGTCCCTGCTCCTGAATGACTCGAGAGATGCGTTCAAAGGTCTTCCATGATTGCTGCTGGTTATAAGCCAGAAGCTTTTCTCTGAGAGGCGCAGGCATTTGGGCCAATGAAGAAAGAGCGCTTACCTCATCGAGCGGACGATGACGGCGGTGGTAGAAGTCAGCCAATGCGAGTTGAGCCTGAGCCCTGGACGAAGAGTGTTCCAGATAGAGCTTCCAGTCGGCTTCGGCGGCGGTGAAGTCCAGGGCCTGCTCTTCTTCCAGCGCACGCAAAGAGTAAAGGTCTTCGGGGTGAGGCTGGGTTTTGATTAATTCGGTTAGAGCAGGAATAGCTTCTGAAGGAGGACGCCGGATGGTGATCTCGCCTCCGGGAAGTGGCACACTGCGGAAGATGGCGGAATCCACCGGAGAGTGGGCGCGGATGTTTTTGATCCATTCGGGCATCTTCGCGAAGACAGCGAGGGCGAGAGACAGGACGGCAAATGAAACGAACGCCAGTTTTGTGCCGCGCCTACGGCGTTTGGTGCTGCATTTTTCACATAGTTCCCGGCCCTTACGGGCCGGGCTAACTTCTTGCGCGCCTGACGGCGCTAAGTGTCTAGGGAAGCACTTCAATTTGCACCTCCTGGCTGCCAATGTTGTGGGCGATGTCTTCGGCGGTTACGACCAGAGTGTAGTTACCGGGAGAGAAGTCTGCCGGTAACTGCAGTTCGCCGATGTTGGTGCGGGCAGCAGCATCCCAGAGCAGCCGGACACGCGGAGCGCCGTGAAGATTCGCGATCAGGTTTCGCGTGCTGGATGAGGCACTGACCTTCAGATGAATGGCGCTGCCCCGGCGGAAACGCCGGCTATCGAGAGTTACTTTCAATGTGGGCGGTTTGCTGGCGATTACGAAGCTTTTGTTTTCGCGGTAGATGTTGCCGCTGCGGTCGCGCAGCACCAGCCTGACGTTGTAAGTGCCGTCCGTCATGTCAGGCGGGGCCAGAAAGCGCGTCTGCCACACGTCTTCTTTGTTGAGGTAGCGCAGAGGCTTGGTCAGGCCGAACGGGAACAGCGCCACAACCGAAACAATCGCCGCGTCAGTGTGTACGCGCAGCACCGGATCTCCGGGGCGGATGACGCGGGGCCGCAGCAAGGCGCGTGGGACAGCAAGGAATGATGTGTAAGGAGTGACAAACTTGTACTTGCGCGCTAGGCGAATGATTTCATCAATCGTGGCAGGGTCTTCACCGTCACGCTCAATCTTTTCGAGCAGCGCATCCACGCGGGCCCGGGCCCACAGGCGCGGCAGTTGTGGGTGGGCGAGTGATTTCTGAGGCAGATCGGCAGTATTCGAGATATCAAAGGGCCCATTCTCGCGCTCGCCACACGCATGAAAGATCAGGGCAGTGTGCGGCGCTTTGTACTGGCCGACCCAGGAGGCGACTGACCCGGCAAAAACTGCGTCCTGCAAGGGATAGACCAGGTCTACGGCGGATGCAGGCCCAACCTCCAGACGCAGGCCGCGCACCGGGGCCAACTCCATTTTGGAAACGAAAGCATCGAGCTTGAAATCCGCCGGCTCGGTGGAGAGCACGGTCTCCAGCACGCCATCATTGCGGCTGAGCATCTTTAATAGCGGCAGGTTGACGTCATCACCGGCGGCAAAAATGAAGAGTCGGGGGCGCTGCGCCCCGTCCATGGCTTTCCATTGCGCGGCGTACCAGGCGGCCAGCTTGCCGGATTGAATTGTGCCGCGAGTGGCCTCGCCATCCGTCAATACTACGATGTAGTTGTCACGTGGATTTTGACGGCATTGCTGCAGCGCCGCCTCCAAACCCTGCTGGAGGTTGGTGCCACCGCGCAGCATGCTGTGTTGCAGGAAGTCATCCGCCTGCCGCAACGCTATGGGAGTGGCTGCGCCCATCTGCGACGCGAAAGGAGTCACCCGGTTGTTGAAGAGCAGCAGGTTGAAGCGGTCCTGCGCCTGGAGCACATGCATGATTTTCTGCAGGGCGGCATAGCTGCGCTCCAGCTTGTCCCACTGCATGGAAAGCGAGTTGTCAAAGAGGACTACCACGTTATGTGGCGGCCGTTTCTGGTCTTTCTGGCCGGATGCGGAAACATTCTGCCGGCCCAGCACCGCCTGCACTTCAAAGAAGCCCGGCTCGTTAGTGCTGCGTATCGGCGATGTTTCCGTAGGGTCGGGCTGGCCGGATACAGGGTCACGGTGGGTCAAAACGTGCAACCGGTCGCCCACCGGCTGGAGTTCATACTGCACGGCGAAATTCTCGGCCAAATCGAGGTCCTCGGCCTGAAAGCTGGCGCGCACCAGGTTGGGAGTTTGCTGCTCGATTTTCAATGGAAAGATCTTGCTGAGGGCCTTGAAGCCGGCAATCGGGTGCTCGGAACGCAATTCGAAGTGAAGGGCGAAGCGGGTGGCAGACTGTTTGAGAAAGGCGTCTGGCTTCAGCGCAATAGAGAAAAACGACTTGAAGTTTTCAACCGGGATGCTCTCGTGGTACTCGAATTCCAGGCGCTTGGTTCCGTAGGCGGGAATCGGAGTGATCCTGGCGGTAAACGATGAGCTGTGGCCTTCAGTGCGCTCTCCCATCTGCAGGAGGCCCGGATCGATGGCCTGCTGCTTCAGTCCCTCATAGATTTCTTCGGTGCGTTTTCTTTCCAGAACTACTGCCGGGATGCGCACCGGGCCGTCCCAGGTGGCAAAGTCGGATACAACAGCGCGACTGCCCAAGTCAAAGACGTAGTTGCCTTCTTGGATATTTGAAGTGTGGTTGGCAAAAATCTGGCGGACAAAGACACGTGCGTCTGAGTTATCGATGGTGACCGTGATCTCCATCTCTTCCAGCGAGAGAATTTTCGGATCAGGCTGCTTGTAGTTTCGCGGCAGCAGCACACCGGCATCGGCCCACAGACGGGGGGGAGTAAGGAGAAGAGCAAAGGTGAGAATAGCAAGCTGCGTGGCTCGTTTTTTGAATGCGCTCCGCTCCAACACCAGGAGCTGCGCACAAACCTTCGGCAGAGTGGCTTGCTTCCGGCTGTCTGTCGCGAACTGAAGCCCGCTCCGGCACGACGGAAAGTGATGCCATGGTGCTTGTCTTGTGCGCGAGTCGTCTCTTGGGTGCCACAACTTAAGCAGGTGTTTCATGGCAGGTTCTGCTCCGGGATGGAAACCAGGCCGTTGTCAGTGCCGACGTAGATGGTTCCATCGGCAGCGGCCAGGGCGGTTACGGTGAGTGAAGGCAGGCCGTCAGTAATGAGGGACCAGCGGTTGGTGTTGCGATTGAAGCTGTAGAGGCCCTGGCCCAGCGTACCCGCCAGCACGTGGCCGCTGGTAGTGAGCATGGCGTTGGGGTAGACCTCAAAGTCTCCGGTGCCAACTTCGAAGTCTTCGAATTTTCCGGCCCTGGTAAGGCGTACAACGCCGCCACCGTAGGTGCCGATCATCCAGTCATCTCCGGCTCGGGTGATGGCGGAAATCCAGTTGTGCTTCAGCCCCGGCGTGGAAATAGTGAAGTTGGAGAGGACATGCTCGTCCTGAAGAACGGAGACGCCGCCCAGCGTTCCGGCTACGACCTGCTGGCCGTCAGTGGCTACGGCGTAGATGTGGTTGTTAACCAGTCCCTGAAAGGCATAGAGGCTGCGTGCCCCGCCATGATCAAGGAAGGTCAGTCCGGCAGGAGTGGCCAGAACAAGACCGTCACGGTAGGAAGCAACATCGGTGATGTGGTCGGCAATCAATCCCTGGGCGCGTCCTAATACCTGAAGCTGTTTGCCTGAGGAATCGAAGAGGACGAGCCCATTGGCAGTGGCAACTGCGATGTTGTTTTGGGAGATGAGAATGCGGTTCACGCAGAAGACATGGTCATCCTCAATGTGGCTGACTTCGTGGAGGTTGCGGTCGAGAAGATCAAGGCCGTGATCGAAGTATCCAACCCAGACCCTTCCACGAGGATCAACCGCGAGGGCGGAGATGTTGCGGTCACTCAGGAGAGTTTCGGCGGGAGAGAGCATTGCCCTCCATCCCTGCTGGCCGTTACGGGTATAGAGATTGGCTGAAGTCACGGCCAGCAACGTGTCACCGCTGGCGGTAATCTGCTGAACCCCGCTCAGGCTGGCCGGGACCACAGGCCGGTGGCCACGGGACTCCGCTTCCAGATTCACCTCGGTGATGCCCGCTTCCATGCCTGCAATCAGCAAGCGGGCGCCACTTATATATAAGGAGCGGGCGAAGAGGCCAGGGGTGATCACCCGCTTGAACTGTCCAGCGATGAATTCGGCAACGCCAGTGGCGGTGCCAACGTAAGCCTTGTTGTCCTGAAGGGCGATGGAGAAGATCTGGCGGTCCGGCAGTCCTTCCGGCTCGGAGAATTTCTCCGCCCGCCCGGCGCTCCAGTGGATTACACCTTCGTCCATGGTCCCTACCCACAAATCCGTGCCGGTCCCTGCCAGTTCGGTGACCTGAAGGTCCGCCAGCGCAGGATGGAACTGGCGAAGCGACTTGCCGTCATACATCAGCACGCCTCGTTTTTGAGTACCGATCAGCAGTTGCCCTGTGTGCAGCGGCAGGATAGCGGTGATGGCGCGGTCATCGGGATCTTTAGGGCGAATCTGGCGGAACTCATGACCATCAAAGGCCAGCACGCCCTGGGAGGCGGTGACGATGAGGAGTTCAGGGTCGCGGCTGTCAGGCAGCAGGCCGGTAGTCATGCGCAATAGAGGAGAGGGCAGCAGTTCCGCGCCGACCCGGTATTGCTTGAGCAATCTGCCAGACTGGTCATACTCGAACAGACCGGCTGAGCCGCAGAGAAAAAGATGTTCCTGGAAGATGGTGGCATTCAGGAAGGCAGCGGGCGCGGGCAGCGGAGTAAAGGCAATACTGGCGGGCGGATCGAGACGAAGAATGGCGAAATGATGCTTGCGCTCTGCAGCAATGTCATACCGGGCGGCAGCCAGTGCGCGATGCGCCTTCCAGTAAGCCATGGCCGCCGTGAAGCTGATGACAAGAATAAGAGCCGCGGAAACAATTAAATACCAGTGTCTTTTACTGAATTGTTTTCTGATGAAGCCGAGGGTTGTCTGGATTGTGGCGCTGCGCCGGAGCATCGGAGTGATCTCGCGCTGGATATAAGCACGCGTATACCCAGCGCGAAAACCGGCCAAATTATCAGTTTTGTGTGAGCGAGTGTGTCAAAGATGTGTGTATGAATTTAGACGCGCGTGTCAGGGGAAACACGTGATCGGAATTTGCCGCTGATGAACGCTGCTTACGACGCTGAAACTTCAAAGGCTTTACCACTGATTAACACTGATGACACAGATCAAAGAAGTAAGAGCAAAAGCAGCTCTGACCAAAGCTTACATATCTGTCTGATTCAATCAGCGTTCGGTAGCAGCGTTCATCAGCGGCTCAATTCGTTCGCTTATTTCTCCAGAAGGCGGGTGGTTACAAACCCCGTCACGTTTTGAGCTGCGGGTGGGTCCATATTGGCAAGCGCCACGGCTACATAGCCGTTCTGGCAAATTTCCAGGTCGCCATTCATGCCGGGAGCGCCGCCACCGTGGCCGAAGCAGCGCAGTCCGTTCTCGGTACGGTCGATAAACCCATACGCGTATTTTCCGCCAGGGCCGGCTTCTACCTTGCCGGTGGTGAGCAGCTGGGTGTGTTGTGCGTCCAGCAGTTTGTGTCGCTGCAGAGCAACGGCAAAGCGCAGCAGGTCTTCCACAGTTGAATAGCCGCCGCCCGCAGAGGTGCCGCGATATGGCAATGTGTTGGCATTCGAGACCCAGTTTTTACCATCCTCGGATTTCATGTAGCCAATCGAGCGTCCCGCCACTGCCTGCTCTTCCGGCAGTGAGTCAGTCAGGGTCATTCCGGCGGGTTTGAAGATATGTTCGTGCACGTAATCGTAATAGCTCTGTCCGCTGGCCTTCTCGATGATTACCCCCAGCAGCAGGAAGCCGTAATTGCTGTACTCCCAGCGGCTGCCCGGCTCGAATTGCAGCCCGCGCGCTCCGTAGAGCTTCACGTAATCCTGCAGGGTGCGCAACTCCAGGCGATGGGCATCATACTGTGGGCCGAAGAAGTCTCCAGTGCCACCGGTATGGGTGAGCAGGTGATGGATGGTAACTTTGGTTGCGAGGTCCTTGTTGGGATAGTCCGCAAGGTACTTGCCTACAGGATCGGTGAGCTTGATCTTGCCTGCCTGTACCAGTTGCAGGGTGGCCACGGCGGTAAACATCTTGTTCATCGAGCCCAGCCGGAACTGGGTGTTCAGCTTGTTCGGCGTTTTCTTCTCGCGGTCTGCCAATCCATAAGCGCCGGTGAATACCGGCTTGCCATCTTTAGCCACCAGGACAGCGCCGGAGAAGCGGTCTTCGGCTGCGTCCTTTTGCAGTTTGGCTTTCAGGGCCGTAAGTGTCTGGTCTTCACTTACCCGCTGGATGGTCAAATCCGCTGGACGCGGCATCCGCCTCAGGTCCATTGAGGTGATGCGGTGTGGCGCCTCTGGTTCTACTTCAATGACCAGCCTTGCCACAATGTCAGAATTGCGTTCCTGCACAAGGGCGGAAAAACGCGTGGGAGTGGATTCCTCAGATTTTTTAAAATCAAAACCGCCGGTGCTCTGCCGGAAGTTCATGTCATCGTCAATATGGGCGGCACGCTCCGGGTTATTGCTTTCCAGGAACTTAAGAAACGTGGCGCGGTCACCGCTGTTAAAGGCCTGCAGCCAGGCGGAAAACTGGTGGGCGGCTGGAGTGTCAGGAAGCTGGGGCTGCTGGGCAAGAACGGACAGTGAAATCAGCAGTGCCGGCAAAGCCAATAGGACGCGTCTGATGGTTTTCGTATGAATAAGGGCAACTACAGCTATTAGACGGAGCACTCGAAGGACAGTCATCACTATTATTCACATTGTTTTTTGAATGGTATCGCAGCAGGATAAGAAAACCGAGCCGGTAAACTTATGAGTTGTCTAAGACTGCGGGAATCTTAATCAGCAAAGATTTATCGTGCTCGACTTGGTCGACTCTTTGGTTGTAAAGAAACAACAAACGTGCTATTTCGTGTTTCTCCAACTTAGAGTCAAATTGCCCAAGCTCATCTATGTTCTGCGACACAAATGCCTCAATCGAGATGACTGCGATTTTTCCCTCTGCTATCTGATCTGCATTCTGCTTTGCTCCCACTGCAGTCACTTCAGGCACCAGCAAATACACTCTTAATCCATTGCTGATATTTGTCCGGCATTTTTCATATACAAGAGGGCCGGGAGCCACTGTCACATGAAAGACAGTATCACCAATCTGGAAATCTCCTGATCTGCCCCTCGGCTGATCGGCTGCACTGCTAATTTTGTTTTCTATGGTGTGCATCGGGAAACGGAGCTGCAGTTTTGCTCCAACGAGGTATTCTGATACTGGACCATGTTTCCCTAGTTCGTGAGCAGCGCTCAAGACAGTTTTGACGAACTGCTGACTCGTAGACGAGGGATCAAAATCTATTTCAATGCGGCTACGGGCATGGATGTCCTGAATTTGCTTAACTAAAAAGGCCTGCATCTGTTCAATAGCTCGGACTCGATTCTGGGGCAACTCCTTGCACAATTCAGCTTTCTTCAAGGCTGCCAGCAGAGAAGCAATGTCACCTCGGAGGCCTCGATTCGTGCGTCCACCCTCTACTAACAAGGGCCTCGTCTCATTAAATTCAACGAGGATTTTTCGGACTGCAGCCCCACTAGCACCCACAATTTGAGATTTTCCTTTCGCCGTATGCGCCTCGATATTCAATTCGCATTTCGTTTTGAGCCGGTTAAGTACGACTAATGCTCCGGCTAGAGTTCCCTTTGCTGGAATCCCATGATATCGACGCAGGGCAGAATACCAACGCTCGAAATGATCGCGTATTTTATCTGTAGAGGCGTTCATTGCCATGCTGGACGTGAACGAATCAATTCATTAATCAATGGATTTAAATAATAAGTTGCAATCCATTCAATTGCAGGAACACAAACCGCATCTCCAAAGCCAAATAACGCTGAGTTGATCTGGATATCAGGACTTAATTTGTATTGATCTGCACCCATAAGTCGAGCACATTCCAAAGGATTAAGCAATCGAACATAATACTTTCCATACCCAGCTTTAAAGAGAATCTGTCGCCCACTCCCGCCACGTGGGGTTCGCAAGCAACCGGCAACTCCATCGGTTCGGAGTTCCGCCATCGATCGAGCATTTCTAATTCGGCGGAATACAGTGCCATAAGACCAGCTCCTCCGATTGATCATTTGTAAAGCTATTTCCCGGTGTTTGGGGCTGAATTGCTCAAACAGGTATTCCTTTCTTTCCTGGTTCCACCACGAAGCATCAGAGTTAGGCAAAGCATCTATGATGTCTGCTAACAACGTGCGCTTCTCCGGAGGGCACGGGAGCGTGCGCAAGTACCACAAAAGATCAGAATTTTGTTTGATAAAAGAACTCAGAAGCTTTGGACGCAAAATGCTTTCGGATTGAAAGTTGGGGGGAGGCGAGGGAAAGCTATGCGGCAAAGACGTGTGAGTCGCTACGACGAAAAGCCGCAGACGACTCTGGGGCACGAAATTTACAGCATCCAATAAGAAAGGATCAACCACATATCCTAATTCGTTCAACGCGGACAGCGCCTGACGAAAATCCTGGCCTTTATGTGATGTAATGAAGCCAGGAACATTTTCCAGCAGGATCATCGGTGGCTTTCTGTCGTGCATTTGCTCAATCAGACGTATAAATCCCCAAAACGCCGATGAATTTTTTGCGTGGAGTCCGCCACGTGCTCCTGCAAGCGAGAGATCGTTGCACGGGAAAGAAGCTGTAGCAAGCGTTACTGAGGGGACTTGATCAGCATCAATTCGATGAATGTCGCCGAGCAAGAAGTGTTGATGAGCATCTGTAAAATGGCCGCTGTAAATTTCTCTTTTCTTGCTGTCACAGTCATTCGCAAATCGAATTCTCCAGCCTTGCCGCTCAAGACCCATACGGACTAAACCGATTCCCGCGAAAAACTCGGCAAATGTCTTCTGGGCAAGGATGTTCTCTTTGGGAGCAGGTGCTGAGTTGACGGCATCTACTGTTGTCGAAACACACCAATTGAGATTGTTCATTATGTCACTCTCCCAAAAGCGTAAAACACTCCATCCTTCATCTGAAAGCCTGGCGCTAACTGCAGAATCGCGGCTCATGTTTTTTCTGATCTTTGCGGCCCATCTTGTTCGCAAGTTTGACTTAGAGAATTGATGATCTAATGACGGCAGCTTTCGACGCATCCACTGGTTTCCATGCCAGAAATCGCCATCAATGAATATGGCAACTCGATATTTTTGAAAAGCAAGGTCTGGCTTTCCGTAAATATTGGTGGGGTTCAGTGTGGGACGAAAACCGAGCTTTCTAACTGCTCTACGAAAGAGAATCTCAGGACTGGTACCCTGTCCTTTGACTTTTCGCATGATGTCCGATATCTCAGACTTGGTTCTTATCACTGCAAGAATTTAGCGGAAATTCCCGAAATTTTCCAATCAGCTATAAAATAGAGGAATTCCCGGAGATTTTTTTCGCGGCGTGTAGCAGCGCATTTAACCGATTGCCTGAACTCGTGACGATTACTCTCAAGTAATTAACTTAGAACCCATTCGAGACTTAACTCCCGCAGCAATGCTGATATTTGCTCGATGATCTCTTCTGGCCGCGTGGATTTCAGGGTGAACTTTAGCACGCCGCCGGGGGTGAATTGGGCGCCTTTGGTCTGGGCCACGAAGCGGGCCAGGCTTTCGGGATTCACGGTAGCCTGCTCGGTGAACTTGAGAGTAACGGAGTCGCGCTTGCGGTCGGCGGTGAGTACGCCTACACGCTCACATAGCAACTTCAGGGCAGAGGCACCCAGGAGATAACGCACCGGCGGCGGTATCGGCCCGTAGCGGTCCTGCAACTCCTTGCGAACGTCTTCCAGTTCAGCCTCGCTCTCTACTCCGGCGGCGCGCTTGTACATGCGCAGGCGCTGGTTTTCCTCGCCGATGTACTGGGTAGGAATGCGCAGGTCAATGCCCAGGTTGAGTTGCGTGTTGACCTTCTCGCCGATGTCCTCGCCCTTCAGCTCACGGATGGTGCGCTCCAGCATGGAGGTGTACATCTCGAAGCCCACGGCATCGATATGGCCACTCTGCTCGCCTCCCAGCAGATTGCCGGCCCCGCGCAACTCGAGATCGAGCGCCGCGATCTTGAATCCTGCCCCCAAGTCAGAGAATTCCTTCAACGCAGCCAGACGGCGGCGGGCCAGCGGCGTGAGTTCCTGGTCGGCAGGCACCAGCAGGTAGGCATAGGCGCGGCGGTTGGAGCGTCCTACGCGCCCGCGCAACTGGTAAAGCTCAGAGAGGCCGTGGCGGTCGGCGCGGTTGATGAGAATGGTATTGCACAGCGGTATGTCGAGGCCGTTTTCAATGATGGTGGTGGACACCAGCACATCCGCTTCATGACGCACAAACGCCATCATCACTTTCTCCAGTTCGCCTTCTGACATCTGTCCGTGGCCCACCAGCACCCGCGCCCTGGGAACCAGTTCCTGAATTTTGGCGGCGAGCTCGTAGATGCTCTCCACGCGGTTATGGACGAAATAGACCTGCCCCCCGCGCTCCAGTTCATGATCAATGGCCGATTGCACCAGCTTTTCATCGAATGCGGCCACCACCGTCTGGATGGCCATGCGGTCCTTAGGCGGTGTCTCGATCACGCTCATGTCACGCAGGCCCACCATCGACATGTGCAGCGTGCGCGGAATGGGCGTGGCCGACATGGTGAGCACGTCCACCTCTTTCTTAAGCTGCTTGAGGCGCTCTTTATGGCGGACTCCGAAGCGCTGCTCCTCATCCACAACCACCAGTCCCAGGTCCTGGAACTTGATGTCCTGAGAAAGAATGCGGTGGGTGCCGATCACAATGTCCACCTTGCCCTGCTCGATCTTCTCCGCCGTCTCTTTGAGTTGCTTGCTGTTGCGAAAGCGGCTCATCATCTCAACGGTGATGGGAAAGGCGGCAAAGCGGCGCTTGAAATTCTCAAAGTGCTGGAAGACCAGGACAGTGGTGGGAGCAAGCACCGCTACCTGCTTGTTGTCCTGCACGGCCTTGAAGGCCGCACGCATGGCGACTTCGGTCTTGCCGTAACCCACGTCACCGCACAGCAACCGGTCCATGGGGAGCGTTGATTCCATATCGCGCTTGATATCAGCGGTGGCCGTGAGCTGGTCGTCGGTCTCATTGAACTCGAAGCTGCCTTCAAATTCCTTCTGCCATTGGGTGTCCTCGGGGAAGGCATGGCCCTTGGCCGCCTTGCGCACAGCATAGAGCTTGAGCAGTTCGTCAGCCATGTCTTTCATGGCCTTCTTTACTCGGGCCTTGGTCTTGGCCCAGGCAGTGCCGCCCAGGCGGCTCAGCGGCGGGCGCACGCCTTCACTCGAACGATACTTCTGGATCAGGTCAAGCCGCGTGAGCGGCACATAAAGCTTCGCGCTTTCGGCAAACTCCAGCAGCATGAACTCGCCGGTGGTCTCGCCCTGTTGAAGCTCTTTCAATCCCTGGTACATGCCAATGCCATGCTCCACATGTACCACGTAATCGCCCATGGTCAGGTCGCGGAAGTCAGACATGAATGCGGCCGTCTTGGACTTCTGCCGCAGGGGCGCTTTCACCACGATTTCAGAATCATCAAACAGGTCACACGCGCCAAAGAGCACCAGATGGGCATCAGGCAGCACCACGCCATCGGGCACGGGAGCGCGGACGATGGTGGTGGTAGTCAGGTCGCCGGTGAAGTATGCGGTCTCGTCAAGATAGGTCTCGCTGCCGGGGAGGGGATTACGGCTGCCCATGCGGAATGACACCTGGTATTCGGTAAAGATGTCGGCAAGCCGCTCCATCTCGCCGGTATTGGAAGCAGCGAACATGACACGCCGGTTTTCTGCCGTGAGCTTCTTCACTTCTTCCACCATCGCCGGCACAGAACCGTGGAAGCGGGCGGTGGGCTGGGATTGGAACTCGATGAGATCGGGAAATCGGGTGATCGGGGCGTGAGCTAGATCGGGTGATCGGGTGATCCGGTGATCCGGTAATCGGGGCGCGGCGGACAGTGCTTCGTCCACCTCCTGTTCCTCAAGGAGACTAGTTGGCGACCAATGCAACCCTAGTTCTTCCAGGTCGCCGCCCGATCTTTTTGCCAGACGCTCGGTCCAGTCTTCCGGTGACAGGTAAATGTCTTCGGGAGTAGCCAGGCGCCCAACGCCGCTCATCTCATGGCGGCGGGTGACCTTCTCCCACCACCGTTCCTGCTCGGCTGTGACGGCGGTGGGTTCGTCCACAAAAACCAGTGCATTGGGCAGCAGATCAAAGAGCGTGTTCTGCGCGCCGGCGTTGGCGTAAAACTCCCATCCAGGGAACACCGTCACGCCGGTGGCGGTCAGCGCCTCGCGCACCGTCTCTCCTGTGCCTTCCACGCGCGAGCCGGAGAGGCGCGCATGCACTTCCGTCAGCACCTCTTCGCGTATGGGCGTTTCAGTGAGCGGCAGCAGGAAAACCTCATCCACGGGAGCGGCGGAGCGCTGGGTGCCGGGATCGAACTTGCGGATGGACTCAACCTCATCGCCAAACAACTCAATGCGCAATGGACGGTCAGCCTCAGGAGGATAAGCGTCAAGCAGGGCGCCACGCACAGCGTACTGGCCGGGCATCTCCACCACATCCACGGCGGTGTAGCCGATGGTGTTCAGGTGCTGGATGAGTTCTTCCACGTCGAGCAGGTCAGCGCGCCGGATGGTCCGCGCCAACGCCGCATAGTGCTCGGCCGGGCGCAGGCGCATGGC